>JAITRG010000111.1 GCA_031288515.1 Tannerellaceae bacterium | reverse complement strand
AAATATCCAATCCGTTATCAGTTAATTCTAATGAAATTTTATATCCCATTTTTTTTATTTCGTATAATGCAGGATTATACGTATTCATTGCTTCTGCTAATTTCATGACTATCTTGTTTAATGACAAACTTTAATATACTTTTTATCAATCGTTCCTTATTCTGTATACTGCCCCTGATACCTGAACGGACAGTCGCTCAAAGAACGTTCGGCAAAAGTATGTACTTTTCCGTAAATATCCAAACGTGTTTCCCAAACTGCCTGTCCCTTTTCATCAGACATCTGTGCGGGAGTACCCAGATAGTCCGTGATGATGGAATATTTTTTATCTTTTGTCAGTTTTGCAGCGGGGCATAAACTGCCTTCCTCAAATAATAATCTCCTTCCGTATTTATTTCATACGTTATTTTGTCAGCTATAAATTTTACCGTCATAAAAAAATATTTTTTGCTTAAAATTCTAATTCTTGGCTGTAATCTACTTCATTGGCAAACCAGCCTGCTTCCTTACCCCAATTTTTCACATCATTTATAAAATCTTCTTTGTCAAGATTTGGATTGTGTTTTAAGAAATTTTTATTCGATAGTCCTTTGTCTAACCATTCTAAAAATATTTTCCCCAATTCAAATCGTTGTTCGATTTTATACAATTTCTGATATTCTTCTAATGAAACACACAAATCTATAGAAAAATTCATATTTAATACTTTAATGACAACATTTATTTCCAGAGAAGTGCATATAATTCATCTAATCCAAACGGGTCAGTCTGTAAATTTGGGTTACTCGCATATCCGTAAAGTGTTGGATTACCTCCCTCTAAACGTATCGGGTCTTGCGATATGCAGTTGCTTGTCGATGGGTCATAATATCTAAACCGATTATAATACAACCCTGTCTCACTGTCCTCATACTGCCCCTGATACCTGAACGGACAATCACTCAAAGAACGTCCTGTAAAATTAGCTACTTTTCCGTACATATCCAAACGAGCTTCCCATGTCAACTGTCCTTTTTCGTCGTACATCTGGGCGGGAGTACCCAGATAGCCGGTTATGATGGAATATTTTTTATCTTCCGTTTCCAGTAGCCGTCCGCCTGCGCCGTATTTGCGATCGCTGCAATCAGGCTTGCAGTAGAGGTTGCCCACCGCGTCGGGGACGCGGAACAGTCTTTCCGTTTCGTTGTGAGTGGAGCGAACGGGGTTGTTCATCGTGTCGCAGTCAAACCATATTCCCGGCTGAAAGCAGGATGAAACATCTCCTTTCAGGATTTTGTTCTGTAATCCAAGTGTTTACAAACAGGATGAAAGCTGAATGAAGGGGCGAAAAAAGTACTTATACAGGCAGGTTATCATACTAAAACAACGTTTCTTTAACTAAATGGTATTGAATGTATGTTTTAGAAAAAAAACCATTATAATGTGTTGAGTAAATCACTATAATGTCTTTAGTAAAGGATTATGACGTCTTTACCAAAGCATCATAAAGGTTTACTGAAGACGTCACCGCGATTTGCTGAAGGCGTCGCTACAGTTTTCCGAATACATCATAATGCTTTGACAGATACATCATAAAGGGTTACCGAAGACGTCATACTGTCAAAATTAAAGGTTGAGGCCGGCGTCAAATCGCAAGGGCGAAGTAAGGGGCAAAACTATGCCGCATAAAGGTTAATCCGGAAGCGGGGAAAGCAAAAAAGGCTTACGGGTAGATGTGATTTGAAAAAATGTCGTATTTTTGCAAGCGATAAGGATGTGTTTTTCTACATTTTATATAATATAATAACCATCCGGTATCTGAACGTTGAAATTAATAACAAAAAAATAAAAATGATGCACGTGAGAAATTATTTTTTATTATTCCTGATTGTTCTGGGTGTAGTCGTATCCGGGTGTAACAAGGATGATAAATTGGAGAACGACGAAATCAAACCGGAGGCGAGGCAGATCAGCCGCATCGACCGGTATGATGAAAAACAGAATAACGTGGAAATATGTACTTTAACGTATGACTCCCAGGGCAGGATTGCGGAGATAGCGTCGGAATATCTTTATCCTGAAGATCCGGAATGGGAATGGGAATGGAGAGAAAGTTATTCCTATCCGGATGCCGGAACACTTGTTATAACTTACTTCGGGGATACTAACTATGACGGGAAAATCGACAGCCAGGATGATTATGTTGAAACGGCAACCTTGAATGATAGCGGTTATGTGACGAGCGTAAAGGGCAATAATGAGTTTGCCACAGAATCAAGATTCGTTTATACGGATGGGTATCTGACTAAGACGGGAGTATTTGACAATGAGGATGTAAAAGCCGCGTCTGCTGTAAAAAGCGCCTATGGAGGAATGCTGAAAAACTTGTTGCCGGACAGGAAAGCGCTGACTAAAAGCAAAGGCGCTGACGAATATTTCAAATACACAGTATATGAGTGGAAAGATGGCAGTCTGGCTTCATGGCAAAACCGTGACACCGATGGCTGGAAAGGTAATTTGTATACATACGCTTACGACTTGAAAATACGGAACAAGCCATGCGGCATCGACTTGTTCTGGCTGATAACCGATGAGGAAACAATACCTTTGAACATGTTTGGGAAGAGTTCGCAGTATCTTCCGGATACCGAATCCTTCCAGGATGAAGATGGGCTTTATGCAGCAACGATCGCCTACCGCTATGAGAGAGATGACAGCGACTATGTGACTAAAATCTTTGAGAAGAGGAAAGGAAACGTGCCCGAAAGCCTGAAATACCAAATAACTTATCAGGTAGCAGAATAGCAAACTGCTTTTTTATGGTTCCTGCTGTCAGGGGGTAAGTAAACTTTAACGACCTTTGCAGCCGGAATTTTTTAAGACAACAAAAAAAAGAAGGTCCTTCAACAATGATAAATAGAATATTAATCCGTATCAAAGTCCTGCAGATAGTATATGCGTATTACCAAAACGGGGCAAATGACTTGAAAGTTGCGGAAAACGAACTACTCTTTAGCTTGCAGAAATCATATGATTTGTACCATTACATTCTTCTCCTGATTTTAGACCTGACGAATCTTCAGAATCGTATTCTTGACAACCGGAAGCATAAATACCGCCCTACCGAAGAGGATAAGAATCCGAATATGCGAATGGTGAATAACCGTTTCGCCGCACAGTTGAGCGAGAATGAAGCGCTGAATAAATACGTATCCGAAAGCAAGATTTCGTGGAGTAATGACCGGGAGTTCGTTAAAAACGTATTGGATTTGGTGCTGGCTTCGGAAGTCTATGCAGAATACCTGGCTAACCCGGACGATTCGTATGCAACCGACCGGGAGTTCTGGCGCGCCGTATTAAAAAGGGTGATTTGCGGAGATGAAATGATCGTTGATTACCTGGAAGACAAGAGTATCTATTGGAATGACGACATTGAAATAGTGGAAACGTTTGTGCTGAAAACGATCAAGCGTTTTGAAGAGAAAGAAGGAAGCAAACAGGAACTGCTGCCTATGTTCAAAGATCAGGACGACCGTACGTTTGCCGTCAGGCTGTTCCGTGAAGCGATCTTACACGGCGCCGAATACCGTGAACGTATCGACCGGCACATAAAAAACTGGGAGACGGAGCGCATCGCTAATATGGATTTGATTATTATGCAATTAGCCATCGCCGAAATCGTAACGTTCCCTTCTATCCCTATCAATGTCAGTTTGAATGAATATATCGATACGGCTAAATATTACAGCACGCCTAAAAGCGGTATCTTTATCAACGGGATATTAGATTCGGTGGTAGGCGAGTTAAAAAAAGAGAAGGTATTGTTTAAAGATTGATTATTATCATTACTTTTGCATATATGTCTATAATTGAATAAATAAAACGATAATAAAATGAATTTACTAAGTATTTTGCTTCAGGCTCCGGCTCAGGGGGGCGCATCGTCCTATTCGGGTATATTGATGATGGTAGTAATTGTTGCCATTTTCTATTTCTTTATGATTCGTCCGCAACAGAAGAAACAAAAAGAAATAAAGAAAGCCCGCGAAGCCATGAAGCCGGGCGACAGAGTGGTTACGGCCGGCGGTATTTATGGTAAGATAAAAGAAATCAGCGACGCCTATATGCTGGTGGAAATTTCGGACGGCGTACGTATCCGTATTGATAAATCGTCTGTTTTTGCTTCGCCGGAAGACGTTCAGCAGCAACAGCGGTAAAAATTACAGTAAATGGAACGGCTTGAAAATATAAAACAATCCTTCAAGTCTATACAGCGGAAGATTAAAATCCTTTTGCGCCGGCGCCAGTGGAAAGAGATTTTAATCTTTCTTGCGTTTGTCCTTGTTTCCTTTGGTTTCTGGGCGCTGCAAAGCATGCAGGAAGAATACGAAATACAGATAACAATCCCCTTGCGTTACCGGAACCTGCCTCCGGAGATTGCTTTTGTACAACCTCCTCCTGCCGAAATAACCGCTCGCGTACGGGATAAAGGGGGCGTTTTGCTGAATTATGCCATTGCCAATAAAGTTTCGGCGATAGATTTGAACCTGAAAGAGTTGCATACGGATAAAAGCGGGACGTTCGTCTGTACAAAAAGCGACCTGGAAGGGGCTATCATGAAGAAACTTATTTCTACAACAAGCCTGTTGAGCTTTGAACCGCAGCAGATACAGGAACCATACAGTAAACTGGTAAAAAAGAGCCTGCCTGTCGTTTTCAACGGGAATATTCAGACAGATCCCGGTTTTGTTATTTCGAAAGAGATCGATATTACTCCCCCTGTCGTGGACGTGTATGCCAGCGACGTAACGCTGAAGGCCTTACAATCGGTTAAGACGGCATATCTGGAAATAAAAAAAGCAAAGCGGCCGGTAAGCCGTACGGCCCAGCTTGAAGAAATAGCCGGCGCGACAATTGATCCGGCTAAAGTAACCGTGGCTGTTACGATAGAGGAATTTACTGAAAAAACGCTTGAGGTCTTGCTTAAGAGCGTAGATATACCGCCTGGTTATACCATTCGGATGTTCCCGTCTGTCGTGAAAGTCACCTGCACCGCGCCATTATCCCGCTATATGAATTTGACGGAAGATGATTTTGACGTGGAAGTATCTGTGGCTGGCGCCGATAGAAATGTATCCGGTATGTTGCCTGTCTTCTTAACCAGGAAACCCGATTGGGTAGATAAAGCGACGGTTACGCCGGATTCAATCGAATTTATTTTAGAACAAAACTCTCAAAATGATTAAGACAGGCCTTACCGGCGGGATTGGAAGCGGAAAATCGGTTGTAGCTTCTTTATTTGAAATGACAGGAATCCCCGTCTATACAGCCGATACGGAAAGCAAGCGACTGGCAGATACGTCTCCGGTAATACGGGAAGGGCTTACCGGTTTATTTGGAGATGATATATACAGGGACGGAGCGTTAGATAAAAAGCGACTGGCTTCTCTTATATTCAGCGATAAAGAAGCCTTGCGCCGCGTAAATGCCATTATCCATCCGGAAGTAAACCGTGATTTTCTTCAATGGGCTTCCCGGCAACAGGCTCCGGCATGCGCAATAGAAACAGCCATTCTTTTTGAATCCGGTTTTGATAAACATATAGACCTGTCGGTAATGGTATATGCGCCGCTTGAATTAAGAATCGAACGGGCCGCCATCCGCGACAAAGCGCCCTATGACGAAATAACCCGTCGCATCCATAATCAGTTACCGGACGAAATAAAGAAAGAACGCGCAGATTTTATTATTTACAACGACGGCCAACAACCCCTGATCCCACAAGTGGAAAGGCTCATTCAAAGAGTTTTTCAGATTTCAGAGTTAAGATCTTAGAGTTTATATCTTAGAGTTAAACTCTAAACGTTTAGATAAGCATCCATCGCCTTTTTCACGGAACCGTGAAGTAATAACAGCCGTTTGGCCTGTTCGTAGCTTAAGCCGAGTTCTTCCGTTAGCATGCGGGCGCCTCTGTCTACCAGCTTATGGTTGGTGAGTTGCATGTTTACCATGCGGTTTCCTTTTACCCGCCCTAATTGAATCATGGTGGCGGTGGTGATCATGTTGAGTATCATCTTCTGGGCTGTCCCGCTTTTCATCCGGGTGCTTCCGGTTACAAATTCGGGGCCTGTAACGGGTTCGATGGCGATATCCGCTTCGGCAGCTATGGGCGAATCGGGGTTGCACGAAATGGAAGCGGTAAGGATACCCTGCTCCCTCGCTTTCCGAAGAGCGCCGATCACATAAGGAGTGGAGCCGGATGCGGCGATGCCTATCACCGTATCGTTGGCGTTGACAGCATGTTCCGCCAGTTCCTGCCAGCCTTTCTCCATATCGTCTTCGGCAGCTTCCACGGGATTGCGCAAGGCCGTATCGCCCCCGGCGATAAGCCCGATAACTAATGTATTGGGCATTCCGTATGTAGGCGGGATTTCCGACGCATCCAATACGCCGAGCCGTCCGCTTGTTCCGGCGCCCAGGTAAAAGATACGCCCTCCCCGTTTCATCCTTTTTACGATGTTTTCAACTAACTGCTCAATCTTTGGGATTTCTTTTTCTACGGCAAAAGCTACTTTTTTATCTTCATTATTAATATCAACCAGTAATTCATGGACAGACATACTGTCGAGGTCAGTATATAATGAATCGTCTTCGGTAATTTTCTGAAAAGCCATACTGTCAGGATCAGGAATGATAAGACAAAAGCCCCTCCATAGGGGTTTGGGTTATTTGTCCGACTGTTAAAGACAATGATCCGGCGGCGGCAATTAATACGTCGCGGTAATAAAAAGCGATAGAGCCGGTAAAAGATATGGGATACTCCCCGTAATCGTACTGCATCGCATTCCGGATAAAAAAACGCCGGAAACTGCCGTACACAAGGTTGTATATGGCAGGTTCCTTTATATTCTCCAGAAGGAATCCGGAAAACCCGGCCAGGTAACGGTTCGGAAAAGGCCGCCTGTATACCTGTTCAAGGATAATGGCCGGGGTAAGCCGGTACTGTTCGAGAAACTTGTCTTTCAGATGCAAAGGCAGCCGGTTTTTCAGGCAGTCGCTCACTAATTCCTTACCAAGTACGGCGCCGCTCCCTTCGTCGCCCAGGATGAACCCGAGCGGCGGTATATTCTCAACGATGCTTTCCCCATCGTAAAAACAGGAATTGGATCCCGTTCCCAGTATACAGGCAATACCGGGGCGTTTCCCGCATAAAGCGCGGGCGGCCCCCATTAAGTCGCTGCAGACGTCGACGGGGCAAGACAGGTAACGATATATAATGCCGGCAATCCATTTGCTTTTTTCGGGAGTTGCACAGCCTGCTCCATAAAAACAGGCGGCCTCAATAGCGAATCCGTTTATTTCGGGCAACAGCTTTTGTTCTATTTCCTTTTCTATCTCATCCTGATTTTGAAAATAAGGATTCATACCCGAAGTAAGGATTCTCTTTATGGATTTTCCCTTATCCGTAATACGCCACTCTGTTTTGGTAGAACCGCTATCGGCTATTAACATCATATTTTATGAATCATATTTTGCAAAAAATAAACGCCGGCTCCCGACAGGTAACCGAGCAAAGCCAATAAAGAAATACGTTTGAGATACCAGATAAAATCTATTTTCTCCAAACCCATAGCAACAACGCCTGCCGCCGAACCGATTATCAGCATGCTTCCCCCCACGCCGGCGCAATAAGCCAGGAACTGCCAGAAGACGCCGTCCTGCACGAAGTTTATCATATAGGAAGGGTCGGCAGAAGCGGCAACCATCGCTTCGGTAGCCACAGGATACATGCCAATCGCTCCGGCAACCAACGGCACGTTATCGACAATAGCAGAGAGCGTTCCGATAATTAAGTTGACAGCGTATACATTTCCGATGTTAACATCCATCCAGGCTGAGAAACTGCCCAGTATGCCGGCGCACCGTAAAGCGTCTACGGCAAGTAATATGCCAAGGAAAAACAGGAGCGTGGAGCCATCAATCCTGTGAACGACTTTAGAAAGCCGCAACTTTAAATTTTCGGGAATAGAATCGCGCCGGTACATGATTTCCGTATAGACCCACAGAATACTAAGGCCAAACAGGACGCCCATGAACGGAGGCAGATGGGTGACGGTTTTGAATACCGGGACAAACAGCAAACAGCCGACGCCCAGGATAAGGATAGATAATTTCTCGTTCATTTTGAGCTCTTTTAATAATTCGTTATCCTCATCCTTATCATGGATATTATGAGGCGCCGATACGTCTCCGTGTAAAAACCTCCGGGCGATCAATATGGGTACAAGCGCCGACACAAGGCTTGGCAGAAAGAGGTGCGGGATTGTTGCCGACGTAGATATATTCCCCCGTACCCACAACATAATGGTGGTAATATCTCCGATAGGAGACCAGGCGCCCCCGCTATTGGCAGCTATAATGATAATACTGCCGAAAACCCACCGCTCTTTGTAATTGCCTATCAGCTTACCGATCAATACGATCATTACAATAGTCGTTGTCAGGTTATCCAGCGCCGCCGACATAAAAAAGGCGATCGCAGCAATCAGCGTCAGCAGCTTGCGCTTGTTTTTGGTGGTAATACGGTTGGTAATGAATATAAACCCTCCATGCGCGTCAATCAATTCTACGATAAGCATAGCCCCGATCAGGAATATCAGTGTCCCGGCAATATCGCCGATACTTTGCACTATCTGATGTTCAACGACGTACCGGGTAACCTGTTCCTTATAAGACAGACCGGCTGAATCGGGAACGGAGAGGATGAATTTCTCCAATTCTCCGGGAGAAGCGGCAGGTATCAGGTTTCCCGCCATCGAAAGGGTATACAAAATCCACAAAATAATTCCGGTAAACAAGGCTGTGCCCGATTTGTTCAGTTTAAGCGGATGTTCCAGGGCGATAAGTAAATACCCTGCCAGAAAAATGACAATCATTAAGGTTATCATACGTTTCAGAATTTAAGTTTAAATGTTAATCAATGCAAATGTAAAAAAATATATCGAGAGAAATCCTAATTCATCGAACATCTTTCTGTAATCTTTTGCTTTTTCCTGCAACGGCTTGGGATATGCCCGCGAAGAAGAAGGCATACGGTAAACGCTGATCCTTCTGCCGCCGATAAGACAGGAGGCAAAGGCGCCTGTTTTCGGCGCATCAAAGGACAATACGGAAAGCAGCGTATCCATCGCTTTCTGCCCGGTGATTACAATGGCTTTGCAAAAAGGGATTTTATCCAGTATTTCCTCCGGTTTAAGAGGAGTTACCACTTCAAGGAATTTATCCGAAGCGTTATCCTTTAAGCGGATTACTTCCATAGCCGTATCGCCCAGCCCGATACCTTTTTCATGGCAAAACAGTCTGGCTTTTTCTTCGTCGAACGCTTTCCCCGACGCCGCAACAAAATAATCCTTATCCGAATAAAAAACAAGCCCCAGTATCCGCCACATATCATTCTGGAAATTCGGATAATAAAAATTCATCGACCAGCGCTCCCCGGGAGGAGGAAAACTGCCCAGCATCAGCGCCCGGGTATTTGGCGGAAGATAGCAGCCGAGGGGATGTCGCTCCGTTTTTCTGTTTTCCATGGCGCGCCTTTGTTTTTGATTCAGTTAAACGCCGCCCGGTACCAGGCTGATTTTCTGTATTCCTGATTCAGGTATGGGAAATACTCCTGCTCGATATAAGTCGTTAAGCCGGAATGGCGTTTTATGTCGAACCCCATCCAGTCTTTGGAACCGGTAAGAAAAGAAGGCGTCGCATCCTTATAGGGGACACATTCGTTCAGTAAATCCTTCAATTCCTGTTCAGGCGCATTATCGCTCAGTATACGGGAATAATAATCTTCAAAATCGAAAAACAACCGGTACGAATACCTGTCGAAATGCTGAACGTCGTACAGATTGACGGCATTTATCTTCTCTCTGTCTATATATTGACGAAGAAAAGCCCCCAGGGCATACAGTTTCTCCGTTTTGATCAAACTCAGCGTGGCTGATTTAAAATACGACGTATCCTCTTCGCTCATAAGCGTAAAGATATTCCGCGTAAACGTTTCCAGCGCCGGCTCCTTTTCAAAAAGACAGTTTAACGAAGAAGCATATATTTCTTTAAAGCCGGGCGAAAGCAGCTCGGCAGACGAAGCAATGATATAACCGGTCTTCTCCTTCAACTCATAAGCCACCTCGATACCGGCGGAAAAGCATGTTTCAAAAACAATAAAGTCGAAACAGCCGTCCGGTATAGCGGCAGCCATATCGGCAAGTCCCATCTCGTCTTTATGATCCGTAATAAAAGAGCGGGGCGCTACCAGGGCAGCTTCGGGCAACCATCCTGAAGCATGCGAGAAAATAATAAGCCCGTACGAATCCGCCGGGTAGAGAGAAACAGCATCGTTCAGGACACGTTTGAAGACGCCCGGGTCGGCAGAGTTTTCATTCGCATATTCCCGTACCGTTTTAATTTTATTTCCGCCCTTCTCCCTGTACACTTCCATCAGGCCCGGATTTCCGGCAGCCGTATCCTGATAAATAATCAGATTCCCGTTTCTGCCATCCCAGCCTTCCAGCATGGATTGAACTTTATCCTCGCTCCCTGCCGTCAGATTATTATCCCGCCCTATATAAGCAATAACCGTGCGCCTGTATTCCCCCCCGCTTACCGTACAGTCCCGGTCGCAGGACGCAAACAGAAAGAAGCACGTAACAAAACAGGACAGACAAAACAGTTTAAAAGATAGTTTCATAGCGCAAATTTAGAAAAAAACCCGGACAATAATGCAATTCCCTAAACCCTGTTTACATATATTAATATCAAGCCGCCCCGCCAAGCCACAAGCAGCAGGAGGAGCAACAGCAGGAGGAGCAGCAGGGCGTGCCCCTCCCTGCGGTCGGGTCGGGCTATCCGCTACAAGTCCTCGATCGCCTGCGGCTCCCTCCGGGCTTTCCGCTGCTATCCCTCGCGCAACGGCAGGGCCGCCCCACTCCCTGCGGACGGACCGGGATGTCCGCTACAAGTCCTCGATCGCCTGAGCCTGCCTCCGGACTTTCCGCTACCATCACGCACGCAACGGCAGGGCCGCACCACTCCCTACGGACGGGACGGGATGTCCGCTACAAGTCCTCGATCGCCTACGCCTACCTGCGGACTTTCCGCTACAATCACGCAAAGACAGGGCCGCGCCCCCACAAAAACGAAGGGACGGGGT
>JAITRG010000091.1 GCA_031288515.1 Tannerellaceae bacterium | reverse complement strand
CCTGTATCAGAGAGATAATTTCCTTTTGAGTACTGTTTAAACCACTAAATAAACCACCATTTATACCACCATCTCTGCTTCCGTCAAATGTATCGGCGTCATCAACATACTGATACATTGCATTCTCAATCACATTAAGCATAAAATCAATAAACGGGCTGCAATCTACGCCGTTTTTATGCGACTGCTGTAATGCTTCATAATACTTTGCCTGATTGTGATAAATCATTGTTTCCACAGGCAGCCATGCAAAAATTTCATTCCATTTTGTAAGCACAAGCGTCTGCCAAAGCCGTCCGATTCTGCCGTTGCCATCGCGGAAAGGGTGTATGTGTTCTATCATAAAGTGCATCGCCGAACTCTTTATCAGTGCGTGCGTTTCGGTAGTTTTTCCCCATTCAAGCAGTTCGGCTATCAGCGCCGGCGCTTGCTTAAAGTCTGCTCCGGAATGTAAAATTTCGTGTTTGCTGTTGACAACCGCTGCGCCAACACTGCGAAACTGTCCCGATTCCTGCACAAGACTTTCGGTAATAAAACTGTGCGCCCGCAAAAAATCTTCCATGCTGTAAGGGTTTAAACCGGGAATTTGTTCGTAGGCGGAAAAAGCGTTTTTTACTTCTTTTATATCGTGTGGCGGAGCAAAAACCGTTTTCCCGTTAATGACGTCAAAAACTTGTTGCACCGTAAGTCGATTGCCCTCAATAGCAGTTGTAGAGCCAACAGAAAGAATACGGCTGTTTCTTCGCAAATGCAATGCATCTTTCGATTGCTCTTCCGAAATCTTTACACGTTCCAAAAGAGCGTAAATCTTACCGATTTGCTCGTGCCATAATGGATTATATGTGAAAAAAATTTGCATTATTTTATTATTTCCAACAGTTCTTTTATATTATTTATTTCATATTTATTATTTTCTATTTCCCCAAATCCATATTTTGCAAAAACAAAAGGAATATTATTATCCTTACTTGCTTCATAATCCCATTTTGTATCCCCTACATACTATTGGCGATTTTAATTTATATTCATCAATAACTTGTCTAATATTTTCACTTTTTGTCAGTCCTGTTCCTTCAGAACTTTTATATCCGGTAAATATTGTACTCAGTTTTTTCTTGAAAAGGAAATTTTCAATATATCCTTTCAAACAATTACTCACAATAAATAATTTTTTGTGAGTACTCAATATTTTCAATGTATCCTTTTCATTTGGGAAAAGTCTTCCGCCAATTTTTTTCATAAATATTGGTTCATTTTTTCTATAGCTTTCGATAATTTTATCATAATCTTTCCCGTCAATGAAGGTAAAATATTGAGTTAATACAATATCCAAAGGGGAACCGGATAATTTTTTAATTAATTTCCTGTCTATTTTATTATTTTCATATCCACATTGCTCAAATGATTTATTCCATGCCATTGCGCAGGCAATAGTTGCATCCCATAATGTACCATCCAGGTCGAATATTATACTGTCGACATTTTTATCCAATAATTTCATATTATGTATAGTACAATAAAAGTTTCAGCCGTAAAGGTAGCAGAAAAATCGTATCCGAACAAAAAAGAATTTGGTATTCAAAAAATTCATTGCCTTTGCCACAATTATTTTAATTTTAAACCCAATGTCGTTTAGTTAAGCTATAATCTCTTCTTATTCATGTAACAAACTTTCTTAGTTTTATGATTTCCGGGATTAGTTCTGCCGGGCCTTATGATTTCGAGCGATTGGGGTAGATTAGGCTAAACACAGATTTTTGCAGGCGAGCCCAAGAATGGGCACAGGTTTGTTAATAAACGCAAATCTTCGTAAGAGTTATTAAACTAATTGTTTTCCCTGCTGTCTATTTTACACGAATTTGATATTCTCTCGTAGTAAAAGAAATTAATTATTAATTATGAACGTTAAGCTTTTTTTTGTCCTGCTGATTGTGTGTTTCTTTTCGTTACCGGCGTTTTCTCAACGCAATGTGGAAGTAAAAGGAATAATTGTTGAGGAAGGTACGGATATTCCGGTAGAGCAGGCAACGATCCGCCTGTTGAATGTGAAGGATAGTACCATGATAAACGGAGTAGCCAGTTCGCGTAACGGAAGTTTCTCTTTGAAAAACATAAAACCGGGAAATTACCTGTTGCATGTCACCTTTGTTGGGTCTGAACCCTTATACCAGCCTTTGCAGATTACGGGAAGAACTCATCCCGTTGACGTTGGAAAATTAGAGCTTAGCGATGGGGCTATTCTTCTGGGGGAAGCGGTTGTTATGGGAAAAGCCCCCGAAATGGTGGTACGTAACGATACGATAGAATACAATGCCGATTCGTATAAGGTAACGGAAGGATCGGTGCTGGAAGACTTGTTGAAAAAGATGCCCGGCGTGGAAGTGGATAGCGAAGGAAAAATTACGGTGAACGGAAAAGAAGTTAAAAAGGTGATGGTAGATGGGAAAGAATTCTTCTCAGACGATCCGAAGGTAGCTTCTAAAAACCTTCCCGCCCAGATGATAGAAAAACTGCAAGTACTGGATAAAAAAAGCGATATGACATTGATGACCGGCTTTGACGACGGCGAAGAAGAAACGGTGATAAACCTGACTGTCAAACCGGGTATGAAGCAGGGATGGTTCGGCAATGCTTTTGCCGGACATGGCAGCGACGAACGGTACGAAGGGAATTTCATGGTCAACCGTTTTTATAACAATGACCAGTTCACCCTCATGGGGGGATTGAATAATACGAATAATATGGGGTTTTCAGACCTCGCCTCTACCATGTTCCAGGGGATGGGCGGCGATGGCGGCGGCCCGCGTTTTCGCGGAGGCAACAGCAGCGGTATCACCCAGTCGGGGAATATAGGGATGAACTTCACGAAAGAATTTAATAAAAAGCTGATATTAAATGGGAATGTCCGTTACAGCCATTCGGACAATGAACTTTTCGGGAACAGCAAAGACAGGAAGATTCAGCCCGGCGACAGCCTTCAGCATCAGGAGAGCGAGAGTTACCGCAATCGGAAATCGGATAATCTGGGCGTAAATTTCCGCATGGAATGGAAGCCCGACACCCTGACGAATATCATTTTCCGCCCTAATTTCAGTTATAGTAAAAGCAATAATATTTCGTCTGAAGAATATGTCACCTTGCAAGGATTGAAAGATATAGACGAAGCCCTGATGGATTCGCTCAACAGAGGCGATTCGTATACGGCGGATAATGGGAGCGGGTATAATATGGACGCCCGCCTGGAAATAAGCCGTAAGCTCAACAGTAAAGGGCGTGTGTTGAGCGCTTCTTTTTCGGGAGGCTATAGCGATTCGGATGAAAACGGTACGGAATACTCCAATACCTATTATTACGGCGACAGGAACGTCATGGCTAACAAGCTGATAGACCAGCAATATCAATACGACAACAAAGGATACAACTACCGGGCATACCTCTCGTGGGTGGAACCTTTGGGATGGAATAATTTCCTTCAGGCAACGTACAGCTTTAACCAGCGGAGGCAAGAGGCGCTTAAATACACTTATGCAAAAGACGACAAAGGGGATTATACAGCGCTCGACACGGCTTATAGCCAGAGTTACCGCAATGATTTCATCAACCAGCGCGCCAGCCTGAGTTTCAAATCACAACGGCAGACGTTTAATTATACCGTCGGTTTAAACCTGGATCCTTCGTATAATAAAAGCGAAACATTTATTGGGGATACCATCCTTTCGTCTATCTCGAGGGATGTGCTGAATCTTTCGCCCATGGCGCAGTTTAACTACATATATAATAAGCAAACCAACCTGCGGATAGACTATAACGGGCGGACAAGCCAACCAGGCATAACACAATTGCAACCCGTGCCGAATGTATCGAATCCCAATAATACGATCATCGGTAATCCCGGCCTCAAGCCGTATTATACCAATAACCTCGTTATACGTTTCCAGAAATTCATGCCTGAAAAGCAAACAGCCTTTATCGTCATGGCCGACGGAAATTATGTGGTGAATGCGATCGTATCGGAGCAAACCAATCTGGGCAGCGGCAGAAGGCAGACTACCTACAGGAATACAAACGGGAATTACCGGGGGAACTTCCGGTTTATTTTCAATACGCCTTTGAAAAATAAGAAATTTACCATAAACTCTATGTCGATGATGGGCTACGCGAACAATAATTCGTTCATTGATAGCGAAAAGAATACAAATAAAACGCTTACATTAATGGAACGGGGAGGGCTTGATTTCCGTTCTTCTATCATTGACTTAGGCGTGAACGGAAATATTCGTTACAATAAAGCCGATTATTCCCTCCAGCCGGATAATAATCTGAATACGTTTAATTATGGAGTGGGAGGAGCTACTACGGTTTATCTTCCATCCAACTTCAAAATAGAGAGCGAAATAGACTGGTCTACCACTTCGGGATATGACGCCGGATACCAGCAGGATGAAACGATTTGGAACGCCTCCCTGTCTAAATCATTCCTTAAAGGAAACCAGGCTACCCTGCGTATCAAGATGTATGATATCCTGGCGCAGCGTAACGGTATTACGCAACAAATTAATGCGGAAGGCTCTTCTTATTCAAGGTATAATACCCTGGGGCGTTACTTTATGGTTCATTTCATATATCGTTTCAGTATATTTAAAGGAGGGGCGACGGCTACCGATTCGATGGGTAGAAACCGCGGCCCTCGTGGGCCGGGCGGACCAGGCGGGCCTCCACGATTTTAGCATTTGTTTTGTACCTGATCCGGGGATATTCGCTCAGGAACATTATCTTTGTTGTCTGTATTAAATGAAGAATATGCTCTGGATTTACCATTCTGTCGCATTGTTGCGAATAATTCCTTTTATCGGCGGATGGATGGCCGACCGTTTAGTGGGAGACCCGGAAGGATGGCCTCATCCTGTGGCGTTGTTCGGTAAACTAATCAGCGCCGGCGAACGTGCCTTTAACAAAGGATCGAATCGTTATCTGAAGGGAAGCCTGTTTTCTTTTGCGTTGATTACCGGCGTATTCCTCATTTGTCATGGCTTGCTGGTCTTTACCTTATTATTCCATCCTCATATAGAAGCCTTGCTGGTGGGAATCGGCGTTTTTTACTGTTTGGCCGGCAAGACGCTTATCCGCGAAGTACAGGGCGTATTTGAAGCTGCAGGGCGAAGCGTGGAGGAAGGCCGCGAGCGGCTTTCACGTATTGTAGGGCGCGACACGTCGAATCTTTCTTCGCACGAAATCAAAACGGCGGCTTTGGAATCATTGGCCGAAAATCTGAGCGATGGGGTGGTTGCTCCGATGTTTTGGTTTGCCTTACTGGGATTACCCGGAATGATGGCTTATAAGATGATCAATACGCTTGATTCGATGATTGGCTATAAAACGGACCGGTATTATGAATTTGGGCAAACGGCGGCGAAGATTGACGATCTGGCGAATTATATTCCCGCCCGGCTAACGGCTTACCTGATGCTGTTTGTTTCGGGCAATTGGGACAAGCGGGGATTTGTACGCCGCTTCGGCCCGGCGCACGAAAGCCCGAATGCCGGCTATCCCGAAGCTGCTCTGGCGGCTATATTGGATTGCCGCTTCGGAGGGACGCATCATTATTTCGGCCGGCCGGTAGAAAAACCATACATCGGCGTGAATGAGCGCCCTTTTTCATGGAACGACCTGCAACACGCTATTCAAGTGAATACGAACACAGAACTCA
This sequence comes from Tannerellaceae bacterium, assembly GCA_031288515.1. Classification (GTDB taxonomy): domain Bacteria; phylum Bacteroidota; class Bacteroidia; order Bacteroidales; family Tannerellaceae; genus DFXE01. The sequence goes on along the minus strand of JAITRG010000091.1, from coordinate 6,316 downwards.
TCATGGGTATTCTTGTAATATTGCTTTTACTAACCGGCTTCCCTTATATTAGTATCTGATGAAACGGATTATTCTGATCACCGGCGGACAGCGTTCAAACAAAAGCGGCTATGCCCAGCAACTTGCCTTGCAGCAAACAGCGCATCCCGTTTACCTGGCGACTTCCCGTGTGTGGGACGACGAACACCGGCAGCGTATCGAACGGCATAAAAAAGACAGAGGCCCCGAATGGACAAACATAGAAGAAGACAAAAACCTGAGTAGCCACTCATTGCAGGGAAGAGTAATTGTAATAGACTGCGTAACCCTCTGGGCAACAAACTTCTTTTATGATAACGACGGAAATGCTGAAAAAGCCTTATCACTTATAAAAGCCGAATTTAATCTCCTGACAGACCAGGAAGCCTGTTTTATCTTTGTAACAAATGAAACAGGCATGGGAGGAACCTCTACAAATGAATTGCAACGGAAATTCACCGACATGCAAGGCTGGCTAAACCAATACATCGCATCCCGCGCCGACGAAGTAATCCTGATGGTAAGCGGAATACCTGTTAAAATAAAATCTTAACAAAACTGCATGGCGAAGAAGCGCTAAAAAACGGTAAATAACTTATTGACCTTTTTTATTGCGCTAATTTACAGGTAACAACTTAATTAATTAAATGGATATGAAGAATATTACTGATTTATTAAAAATTTCACCGATCTTATTTCCGGCTATGTTCGGAGGATGTATTGATAAGACGCCTTCTCCTAATGTGATAATTATCTATGCCGACGACCTTGGTTTTGGAGACCTGAGTTGCAATGGCGAGAAAACGGTCCGGACTCCTAATGTGGACAGGCTGGCGGATAGCGGCGTGCGTTTTACCGACGCCCATGCAGTGGCTGCCACAAGTACCCCCTCGCGTTATTCACTGCTCACGGGACAGTATGCTTGGCGAAGGAAGGATACCGGCATTGCTACGGGCGACGCCGGTATGATTATCCGTCCCGAACAGGTAACGATAGCCGATATATTTCGCGATAAAGGATATGCAACAGGGGCCGTCGGCAAATGGCATCTCGGATTGGGCGACAAGCAGGGAACGCAGGACTGGAACGGACTGATTACGCCCGGACCGGCAGACATAGGCTTCGATTATTCCTGCATCATGGCCGCTACGGGAGACCGCGTGCCTTGCGTATATGTGGAAAACCAGCAGGTGGTGAACCTCGATCCGAACGATCCGATTTATGTAAGCTACAAAGATTCGTTTCCGGGAGAACCGTTGGGACGCAACAATCCCGAGTTGCTTTATAAGTTGAAGCCCAGCCATGGGCATGATATGGCCATTGTCAACGGTATTTCACGCATCGGTTACATGAAGGGCGGCAAGCAGGCGTTATGGGAAGATGAATCGATTGCCGACAGCATTACAAATAAAGCCGTGAATTTTATCGAAAATAATAGCGACAAACCTTTCTTCCTCTATTTCGCTACAAACGATATCCATGTGCCGCGCTTCCCGCATTCACGGTTCCAGGGGAAAAGCGGAATGGGGCATCGTGGCGACGCCATCCTTGCTTTCGACTGGAGCGTAGGGCAAATCCTTGATGCGCTCGACAGGCTTGGGTTGAGGGAAAATACATTGATTATCCTTTCCAGCGATAATGGGCCGGTAGTGGATGACGGCTACGAAGACCAAGCCGTGGAACTCCTCGGAGAGCATCGTCCCTGGGGAGACTTCCGCGGAGGCAAATACAGTAACTTCGAAGCCGGAACGCGCGTTCCTTTCCTTGTTAGCTGGCCTGCAAAAGTAAAGAACGCCGTTTCCGATGCGCTGGTTTCACATATTGATATCTATGCATCGCTGTCCAAACTGATCGGAAGCGAAATACCGCAAGGGGCAGCCCCCGATAGTCGCGACCAACTAAACTCCCTGTTCGGAAAAGACCAGAAAGGGCGCGACTATGTGGTGGAACAGGCCAATTCCCTGTCGGTCTCCGACGGTACATGGAAATACATCTCTCCAAGCGACGGTGCGGCCTTTAGCAAATGGACAAACACTGAATTGGGCAACGACAAAGTCCCCCAGCTCTACAACCTCCGGCAAGACATTGCTGAAAAGACAAATGTAGCGGCGGAACATCCCGAAACAGTAGAAAAGCTGAAAGCCATCCTCGAAAAAGAAAAGGCAGGGAATTAACGCTTTTCCTAAAACAGGTTTACAGTTTTGGGTTTAATTACTAAAATAACTTTACAAATAAAACAATATGAATCTGTTCGTTAAATATATCAGCATTAGCGCTGTCTATTCTTTTTGTTCGGTTTTGCCCGTTAATGGGCAAAACCGTCCCAACATCCTTTTTTGTATTGCAGATGATGCCTCGTATCCGCATTTTGGAGCCAATGGCTCTAAATGGGTAAAAACTCCGGGATTCGACAGGATCGCTAAAGAAGGGATATTGTTCTCCAACTGTTATACCCCAAATGCAAAGTCGGCTCCTTCCAGAGCATGTGTGCTTACCGGGCTTTACTCCTGGCAGTTGGGAGAAGCCGGAAATCACATTTGCAAGTTCCCGGCCAACAGAATAGTGGTAACCGATGCCTTGAAAGAAAACGATTATGAAGTGGCCTATACAGGAAAAGGATGGGCGCCGGGAACAGCTCGCACAAAAGACGGGAAGCTGCGTTCTCTGAATGGTATACCGTTTCAGAAACATACGCTTATACCTCCTACGCCTCAAATCGGGAAAAACGATTATACGGCTAATTTTAAAGAGTTTCTCGACCAGGCAAAAACAAACGTCCCCTGGTTTTTCTGGATCGGCTTTACGGAACCTCACAGGGCGTATACCTATGGATCAGGAGAGGAAGTGGGAGGAAAAACAAAAGAGATGATAGATAAGGTGCCTGTTTACTGGCCGGACAATGACGTGATACGCACGGATATGCTTGATTATGCCTGCGAAATCGAGTATATGGACAAACATCTTGCGGCTATATTGAACGAATTGGACAAAAGAGGAATACTTGACAATACAATTGTGGCCTTTACTTCCGATAATGGTATGCCTTTTCCCAGGAGTAAGGCCAACGATTATGAAATGTCCAACCATATGCCTTTAGCCATTATGTGGAAAAACAGAATCAAAAACCCCGGTCGGACAGTGACCGACTATGTGAATTTCGTGGATTTTGCACCCACCTTCCTCGAAGCAAGCCACACCGATCCGGAAAAACACGGTATGACGGCTGCTTCCGGGAAAAGTCTGTTGGAAATTTTCTTTAACGGAAAGGAAGGAACGGTAACAAATAACAGGAATTATACGTTACTGGGCAGAGAACGCGACGACTACGGACGTCCTCGAAACCAGGGATACCCTATCCGGGCGATCATACAAGACAGTTTGTTGTATATATATAATATGAAACCTGAACTTATGCCTGCCGGCAACCCGGAAACAGGCTATTTGGATGTGGATGGTTCGCTCGCCAAAACGGAAATCCTGAATATGAGAAGAAACAGGCAAAACAACTGGTATTATCAACTTTCTTTCGGGAAACGTGAAGCAGAAGAACTCTATAACCTTTCCGTTGATAAAGACTGCATCATCAATTTAGCAGGTAATCCGCTGTATCAGGAAAAGAAAAAGCGTATGAAAGAAACGTTATTTCAGGATTTACGCCGGCAAAGCGATCCCCGTATGACAGGCAATGGAGATGTTTTCGACCAATATCCTTTCTATCAGGACAACGCCAAAGACTTCTTTGAACGCGTAACATCCGGCGAAGTGGAAGAGCCTTGGAAACAAACCGGCTGGGTGAATAAATCGGATTATGGTATAAATAACGAATAGTAACCAGGGCAACCCTTCAAAATAAGCAGATAATCAGGGTATTTTATTTATGGAAAAAGTTAATCGCAATCTCCCCAAAGCAAGTATATTAATTTATGATGCAATCTGTTATCCTTTTGAGTAAATCCAAATAGTTGGATTTGAAATTGCGAAAAGCTAAAAAAAGCGCTATGACGCCTTCAACAGACCATTATAATGGTTTGGTAAAGAGTATATAATGGTTTACTAAAGGCATTATAATGGTTTACTGAAGACTGTATAATGATTTTTTTTATGGAATAAATCCCTCTCTTCCGGCTTCCTGAAAGGAATCTGAACGGTCTTTTTTCAGGATTTCATTCTGTAAACCAATTATATGTAACAAAACTGAAAGATGAAAGGAAAGGTGAAAAAGTATCATAAACACAGCATCAGAAAGAGACTTTATAAAGCGGTATTGGGATATAAACGCTTGAAAATTTGATGCGGTTGCCTGGTTTTAAATGGATTTAAGACAACTACATCAAAATAATTTCATATCTTCGCAACATTAACTACTTAATGCATTATGGCGCTTCTATTATTTTATCTTTTCCTTGCCCTCTTTACCTCTTTTTTATGCTCTATTGTGGAGGCGGTTTTACTGTCTGCTCCCGTAACCTTCCTTAAAGCGAAAGCCGATGGCGGAAATAAATCCGCTAAAGATTTTCTGAAATTAAAAGAAAATGTAGACAGGCCTTTGTCCGCTATTCTTTCTTTTAATACGATTGCACATACTGTGGGAGCCGCAGGCGTGGGCGCTCAGGCCATAGTTGTATTCGGCGAGCAATACTTCGGGCTGGTTTCCGCCATGCTCACTTTCTTAATTTTGGTGCTCACCGAAATTATTCCTAAAACCATTGGCGCCAACTATACCAGGCAACTGGTGGTTTTTTCAGTCAAAACAATAAAAGTAATGGTTGTTCTCGCTTATCCTTTGGTAGCAATGTCGGCTTTTCTGGGCAAATTATTATCCAGAAAAGGAGAAGAACAAACCACCAGCCGCGAGGAAATTTCCGTACTGGCCAATATCGGTATGGCAGAAGGAGTGTTCAGAAAGAATGAAAACCAGATTATTCAGAACCTGATAAAACTGTACGATGTAAGAGTTTCGGCTATCATGACTCCGCGAATCGTTTGCGTCACCGCCAATGAAGATATGACGCTGAAAGAATTTATGCAAAACAAAGATTTCCTGAGTTTCTCGCGTATACCCGTCTATCAGAATAATAACGACGACATTACCGGGTATGTGCTTCGTTCGTATGTGTTTGAAAAGCTGGCGGAAGACCAGTTCAACTTGACGTTAAAGGATATCAAACGCGAGATTGTTGTCTTGCCCGAAACAATCAATGTATATAAAGCGTGGGAAAAACTGATTGAACTGAAAGAACATATTTCTATTATTGTAAACGAATACGGAGGCATGGAAGGTATCGTTACGATTGAAGATACGATTGAAACCCTGATGGGCATAGAAATTGTAGACGAAAAAGACACGATAAGCGATATGCAACAGTACGCTTTGGAAAAATGGAAAAACCGCCGGAAAGAATACATGAATCTCACCAGTGCGACCGGCACAGGAAAGTAAATTAATCTGCGTTTAGCATAATCCCCCGCTGCGTCCCAGCACGTTGCCTGTGCAGCCGAACTGTTCGTCGATACGGCCATGCCACCGCCTGCAAGCGGCAAGGAACGCTGTCGTAATTACGCTCGGATTTTCACCTCTTTCTGCAAATTATACTTCGCGCGGGGTAATTTTGCGCATTGCTTTTTCATCGTCATTGCCGCCTTCCCCTTCTTTGCGAAGAACGAAACAATCCGGCGAATACAAGGCGCCTTGATTACTTCACTGCATCCGCAACAACGGTATCCGGCTTTCCGTATGCAATGCACAAAACCATACCGAGCACAGTATAAAGCCTTCCCGACCTATTTTAAAGTCTTCACGACCCTCTAAAAAGTCCTCGCGAACCTCTAAAAAATCCTCGCGAACCTCTAAAAAGTCTTCACGACCCTCTAAAAAGTCTTCACGACCCTCTAAAAAATCCTCGCGAACCTCTAAAAAATCCTCGCGAACCTCTAAAAAGTCTTCACGACCCTCTAAAAAGTCCTCGCGACCACTTTTGAAGCCTTCGCGACCCCAAAAAAAACAGTGCGGATAGCCCGCAGGGGGCCGCTTTGCGTGAGGGATAGCAGCGGAAAGCCCACAGGGAGCCGAAGGCGAGCGAGGACTTGGAGCGGATAGCCCGACCCGACCGAAGGGAGGGGCACGCCCTCTCCCCTTCCCTTCTCTCCTCTCCTTCTCTCCCTTCTCTCCTCTTCCTCCTCTCCTTCTCTCCCTTCCCTCCTCTTCTCTCCTCTCCTTCTCTCCCTTCACTCCTCTCCTCTCCTTCTCTCCCTTCTCTCCCTTCCCACCACTCCTTCTCTCCCTTCCCTCCTCTTCAAA
>JAITRG010000013.1 GCA_031288515.1 Tannerellaceae bacterium | reverse complement strand
CGAACGGCGTATGTTTATCATTTCTTCCACAGGAACAAAGATATGTGTTTTTTTTATAAACGTTTTCGATTCTTTGGCTTAATGCTTTTTTTGAAGTACCTGAGTAGTTACTGATTTTTTTTGCTAAAACACAACTGCGAATTTTTATTCAATGCCGTTTAAGTTAGCTAAGGAAACGTTACTTTCGTATGATAACCTGCCTGTATAAGTACTTTTTTCGCCCCTTCTTTCAGCTTCCAGCCCGTTTATAAAAACCTGTCTTACAGAACGAAATCCTGAAAGGAGATGTTTCAGCCTGCTTTCAGCCGGAAAATAGCAGTAAACAAACAGTAGCGGGGAAAAGTTATCGGAAACAGATAAGAAGCTGGAAGAGCTTTCAAAATCACAAAAAAACAGGAGAGTTGAAGATTTACGCAGAAAATCAATCGGAAAACAGGCAAAGATAATGACGTCAGTAAAAATTAAATTCAGAAAATCCACTATCGGGAATAAGGAAGGAGCGCTTTACATCCAGCTAATCCATAATCGTAAGGCTAAATTGATTACGACACGTTTTCGCTTATATCCTTCCGAGTGGGACGCCCGTTCGTCAACAGTACTGACAGACAGTGCAGAGAATGAACGCAATGTGTATCTGCAAAACATAAAGGAGGGTTCGGAGTCGGAAATCCGGCAGATACATGATTTAATATCCATACTTGAAAAACGCGGCGGCTATACTGTTCAGGAACTGGTTGAATATTATACCGGCAACTCTTTCAACGGTTATTTCTTCCCCTTTGTAAAATACCGGATTAAGAAACTGAAATCGGAAAACCGAACCAAAACCGCATCAATACATGAAACCGCCATACGGAGTTTCTCCCGGTTCCGGCATGGAGAAGATATACGGATAGAAAAAATAGACGGAATACTGATGCAACGGTATGAATCTTACCTTAGGGATAACAATGTGTGCGTCAATAGCATTTCCTGTTATATGAGAGCGCTGAGGGCCGTATATAATCAAGCCGTAGCAAAAGGATTAACCGTTTCCAGAAATCCGTTTAAGGATGTTTACACCGGTATTGACAAAACATCCAAAAGGGCTGTGAATGAAGACGTCGTTGTAAAATTATGCCGGCTTGACCTGTCCGGATATGATGGTTTACAATTGGCGCGAGACCTTTTTATGTTCAGCTTCTATACGCGAGGCATGTCGTTTGTCGATATGGCTAACCTCAAACAGGGCAATCTGAAGAATGGTTATCTTGTCTATACCCGAAGCAAGACAAAGCAGGGCTTGAGTATCAAGGTAGAGAAATGTATGGAAGATATAATTGAACGGTATAAGGATTTAGCCATAGACGACTATATCCTGCCGGTATACAACACACAAAACCGTGATTACAACAGCCATTTGCGAACCTATAATAAACGCCTCAAACGGCTGTCGGAAACTGAAAAAAATAAAGTTTTTGTTGAATATCCTTCGTCGCTTTTCAACCCTGCCGGCGATTTGGGGCGACGCATCTACGAAGCCGGGAGAACGAAATGCCGAAAAGACCTGCTTTCGGCCAACAGATGGAGAGGCGTTTATTTCTTTAAAAAAATCATTATAATGCCTCCGGTAAACCATTATACAGTTTTCAGAAAAGCATTATGATCTCTTTCCCAAACCATTATAATGGTTTACCGGAGACGTCATAACGCTTTTTTTCACTGAGTATAAAACACTAATCCTGTCCAGACAAAAGCAAAACAGATAAGATTCGCTACGCCAAAAGTTTCACCACAGGCAACTATTCCAGGAAGGAGTTGAGAGGCTTGCATACCGGATGAAACCCATTGTGAATAAAGGAATAACCTGTGTGGATTTTCCGAAGAAAAAAAAGCGTTGAAGCGCCGTTTTCTGCCGTATAAAATAAAAATGCCAAAGCAAACGGAAAAACCAATGGGTTGATGCAGTAACAACAAACCCGGCTAAAACGGCAGGCGCTCCCGTAATGGCTTTGTTACCGGTCGCCCCGGGCAAATACGGCAAGACTCTCGTGTCCTTCCGCATCGGTACTTTGCACGGCGAAGAAATAATTATCCTTGCTGTAGGGCAGACGTGCTTCTGTTCCGTCTACATGTATTTTCATTTGCCATTGCGACTGGTCGGTTTCACGAATCAGGACGTAATAGCCTGCCGGTTGCTTCCCTTGTTTAGGAGCCTCCCAGCGGAGAATGGAATAGTTGGTAAGTCCGGAAACGTCCTGTCTCACATTATCGGGCGCCGAAGGGGCCAAAGCCAGGTTAGCTACGGCAGACAGGTTTACAGCCGTGTTCTTACGGAGGTATTCAAAGTCGATTCCTTCGATTTCATCCCCATATTCCACCCCGTTTTCTTCCCGGACATATTGATGGGTTCGGTTATAATTCTCATGCATTTCACAGATGCGCACGGCTGCATATCCTTTCCTGCTGAAGGGCGTATGATCGCCGCCCCGTCCGAAGCGGTCGTTGCGGTAGATCAGCTTTACGGTTATATTATCCACATAACGCTCGCCGGTTTCTTTGATGTAGCGTGCCAATTGCCGGGAAGGGCTATCGTTCTCGGCAGAGTTGTACACTCGTTCGCGCCTCATTTCGTCGGTTTCGGCAAGGGGGATGTTTTCGGAGAAGACACGGATATGGGTGTTGTTGTGCGTATTCGTTTCGCCGGCAGTTCCGTTACCTATCATATCGTTATTGAGTACGGCTATCAGGTTCCGGTTTTCACGGCGGGCTATTTCTGCCATATGTTGTGCTCCATAAAGTCCGTGTTCTTCGCCGGAAAGGAACATAATCTTCAATGTAACAGGCAGATCAACTTGCGAAAGCAGGCGGGTGATCTCCATCAGGCAAGCCACGCCGCTACCGTTGTCATTGGCTCCGGGGGCATATTTCACAGAGTCATTTCCGTCTCCATTCCTGTTGTCGAAGTGGGCAAGGAGGGCAATCGCTCTGTCATCGTCAGGGTTGCTTCCCTGCACGGTGGCCACTACGTTGCACAAAGTCGCTTCCCGTTTGAGACGGGTCTCCGTCCCGCCAATCGTATAGAACACCTTCTCCACACAAAGCCGTCCGCCCGAAGCAGGGACGTATGCGTTTACCCGCCGGTACAGGTATTCGGCGGCAGCGCCTATTCCTTGCATGGGATGCGTCATGCTACTGAGATTGTTCCGGTTGTAGAATCCAACCATATCCTGTATCAACGTCTTCATTGTATCGACGGAGATACCATTCATTGCCGATTCGATGATGACATCTCTGTTTTTAATGATTGTTTGAGCATGAAGACCGTTTGTATACAGGAACAGTCCCATGAGGAAGTATAAACAGCGTAGCGTTTTCATACGATAAGTAGTTACGTTATAATGAACTTCGACAAAAGTACGGTTTATTTCCGTATTATTTAGTCCTTACTGGTAAACATTTTGTTTATCTCCCGAATGATTTGCGGACATGCATAGCGGAAATCGTCCGTTCCATAACTGAAATCATTCATTTCATAATGGAAATTTACGGGTTTTTTAACTAAACGGCATTGGGTTTAAAATATATTGTCTGCTTTTGTGCGGGGGAGAGTTATTTGAAGTGATGAAAAATGAAGCGGGGTAAAGCGATTAAGTCGTTTTCAAATCATTGCCTGTCGCTAAATATTGACAGTTCAATCCCCTGAATCAGACTGTACTTCTAAATAAGTACTATCTTTGTCCGGTTAAACAATCACAGGAAATGAAACAATATAATTTTGATGAGATTATCGACCGCAAAGGAACTCATTGCATAAAAGTTGACAAGCTTGAAGAAAGATTTGGAAATGCCGCCCTAACGCCGTTATGGGTAGCAGACATGGACTTCCGTACCCCCGATTTCATCGTTGAAGCAATAAAAGAACGCTGTTCGCATGAGATTTTCGGATATACGTTCGCTTCCGACGGCTATTATGATAGCATTATCAACTGGGTTAAGCAACGCTATGCGTGGGATATTGAGCAGGACTGGATTAGCTATATCCCCGGAATCGTCAAAGGAATAGCCTTTGCTATCGACTGCTTTACCCAGCCTGGAGACAAGGTAATTATCCAGCCTCCCGTATACCATCCGTTTCGTATCGTACCGGAAGGCATGGGGCGTACGGTTGTAAATAATTCGCTGAAACTGACAAACGGAACATACGAGATGGATTTTGAGCAATTGGAAACTATCGTAGACGGCAGGTGCAAATTATTTATCCTCTCCAATCCGCATAATCCGGGGGGTATTATGTGGTCGAAAGATACTTTAATCCGGTTGGCTGAGGTATGTACAAAGCATCATATACTCATCATTTCGGACGAAATACATGCCGAAATGGCCTATCCGGGCTATCGGCACTATCCTTTCCCAGCCGTTTCCGAAACGGCTTCTTCCTCCTGTATTACCTTTATGGCTCCCAGCAAAACGTTTAATATAGCCGGCATCGTCGCTTCCTATGCTATCATACCCGATCCTGCCATTCGTGAACGATTCTATTCTTATCTCGAAGCCAGAGAATTGAACGAAGGCGCTATTTTCGCTTATGAAGCAACCAAAGCAGCCTATACCTGTGGAGATGAATGGCGCCAGCAAATGCTCGGATACATTACAAAAAACGTAGACTTTGTTGCCGATTTTATAGAAAAACATATACCGGAAATAAAAGTATACCGCCCCCAAGCCTCCTTTTTAATATGGCTGGACTGTAGAGAATTAAAGTTAAAACAGGAAAACCTTGTTTCACTATTCTTAAAAGCCGGCTTAGCGCTGAACGACGGTTCCATGTTCGGCCCCGGAGGCGAAGGACACATGCGCCTGAACATAGGCTGCCCCCGCTCCATAGTAGAACAATCGCTGAACGCTCTGAAAAAAGCGATAGATGAAAAATAATTTATCCGGCGGGGGGATACCTCTCCGTCGAGCGGGTTCCGCCTGAGTGATTTTGATTTTTTTCTGAAACGCATTAGACAGCACGACTGAAAGCTTCAAAATAGCCTCCATATGTTTGTACCTTACTTTCTAAAATAATATGTACCTTTGTCGGATTATGCATTTATAAATATCAGATTAAAGATGAGAACAGCAACGAATAAGTTTGTATCGGTTACGTACGACCTGAACGTGGGAGAAGGCGAAGAGCGTGAATTAATGGAAAGAGCGACGGCCGAGGTTCCTTTACGTTTTATTTTTGGAACAGGCATGATGCTTCCCGCTTTCGAAAACGCATTGAAAGGGCTTGAAGCGGGCAGTACGTTCGATTTTACGATTTCTCCAGCCGACGGATATGGCGAATTTAATGAAGAACATGTAATGGAATTGCCGAAAAATATTTTTGAAGTTGAAGGGAAGTTCGATTCGGATATGGTTAAAGAAGGAAACACCGTCCCTATGATGGACGCCGACGGGAACAGATTGAACGGCTCGGTATTAGAAGTCAAAGAGGATGTCGTTATTATGGACTTCAATCATCCTTTAGCCGGAGAAACGCTTCACTTTACAGGCGAAGTGATTGACGTACACGACCCTACGACGGAAGAAATAGCGGCGATGTCGTCCGGCGGTTGCAATTGCGGTTGCGAAGAGGATGATTGCAGTAACGGTTGTAATGGTTGCGGGCATCATTAAGCGGTGAATACGTTTGGGAACATATTCAGGCTAACGTCATTCGGCGAATCGCATGGACTTGCCTTGGGAGGCGTGATTGATGGCTGCCCTGCCGGGATCGAATTGGATATGGAATTTATCCAGCAAGAATTGAACCGGCGGAAACCCGGACAGTCAAAAGTCGCCACTCCCCGTAAAGAGAACGATGAAGTTCAATTTTTATCCGGATTATATGAAGGTAAAACGACCGGTACGCCGATAGGTTTTATCATATGGAATAAAAACCAGCATTCTTCCGATTATGATAACATGAAGGATGTATACCGCCCTTCGCATGCCGATTATACCTATCATAAGAAATACGGCATCCGCGACCCGCGAGGCGGAGGGCGTTCATCGGCGCGCGAAACAGTTGCCCGCTGCGTAGCCGGCGCCATTGCCAAATTAGTCCTTCGGCCATATAATATCTCCATACAGGCATATACTTCGCAAATAGGTTCCGTCAAATTAGAAGGGACATATAAGGATTATGACCTGAGCCTCACGGAAGAAAACATTGTCCGCTGCCCTGATCCCGCCAAAGCGGAAGATATGGAACGGCTTATCATGGAAATAAAAGGACAAGGCGATACCATTGGAGGCGTTATCGCTTGTGTAGCCAAAGGCGTTCCGGCAGGATTAGGCGAACCTGTTTTCGGGAAACTGCATGCGGCTTTAGCCCATGCCATGCTTACGATTAATGCGGTGAAAGGATTTGAATACGGAGATGGTTTCGACGCTCCTCTTTACCGTGGCTCTGAACGGAACGACTGCTTTTTCAATGACGGAGGGCGTATCAATACCCGTACGAATCATTCGGGGGGAATACAGGGAGGAATTTCAAACGGACAGGATATCTATTTCCGGGTGGCATTCAAACCGGTTGCTACCATCCTGATGGAGCAGGAAACCGTTACAGCCGCAGGAGAAGATACACTGTTAAAAGCGCGCGGCCGGCATGACGCCTGCGTTATCCCGCGTGCAGTCCCTATTGTAGAAGCCATGGCAGCCATGGTTTTATTAGATTATTTACTGCTGCAAAAGAAAAAATGACTAATCTTGTCTCCTGTTGTTCGCCTTTTTGGGAAGTTTTCAACAATTTTAGCTACTTATCAACAGGTAAGGAATAGTTTTATCTCTTTTAAGTTGTGTATATTCATTAAATGTTTAGTTTTGTGCGAGAATTTAGTATAGAAGAAATATGGGAAAAATTATTGCAATAGCAAATCAAAAAGGCGGAGTTGGAAAAACAACGACCACAATTAACTTAGCCGCCTCACTGGCCGTTCTTGAAAAAAAAGTGTTGGTAGTGGATGCAGACCCGCAAGCAAATGCATCATCAGGGCTTAGCATAGATATCCGCAACGTAAACCTTTCTATTTATGAATGTTTGGTGAATGGCGATGACGCCAGGCAAGCGATCGTTTCAACAGAAATAGACCAGCTTGAGATTATCCCGTCCCACATAGACCTGGTGGGCGCCGAAATAGAAATGTTGAATCTGGAAAACAGGGAGCAAATTATGAAACAGGTGCTACTTCCCCTGAAAGACAGGTATGATTACATATTGATAGACTGCTCTCCGTCTTTAGGCCTTATCACTGTTAATGCGCTAACTGCCGCCGATTCCGTTTTGATTCCGGTACAATGCGAATATTTTGCATTGGAAGGTATCAGCAAATTATTAAATACGATAAAAATAATTAAAGCCAGACTGAATCCGGCGCTGGAGATAGAAGGTTTCCTGCTTACCATGTACGATTCGCGCCTTCGCCTGTCAAACCAGATATACGAAGAAGTAAAGCGCCCGTTTAAAGACCTGGTATTTACAACCGTTATCCAGCGTAATGTTAAGTTAAGCGAAGCTTCCAGCTATGGAAAGCCGGCCATATTGTATGACGCGGAATCCAAAGGTTCGGAAAACCACATGCAATTAGCGAAGGAACTTATAGAAAAAAACAGTTAACTATGGCAGTAGGTAAAAGGCCCCTGGGCCGTGGATTAGGCGCGCTTCTCGGGGATGACACAAAAATCGAGGATGTAAAAGCCGATGGTTCATCGTCTATAAATGAAATCGAATTAAGTAAAATCCAGCCGAATCCGAACCAGCCTCGTACTTTTTTCGATGAAGAAGCGCTTGAAGAACTGGCCACATCTGTCCGTGCCATGGGAATTATCCAACCCATTACGTTAAAAGAAGTTTCTCCCGACTGCTATATGATTATTTCGGGAGAACGGCGTTATCGCGCCTCATTAATGGCCGGATTGAAAAGTATCCCGGCTTATGTAAAAACGGCGGCGGACGAAAATGTCGTTGAAATGGCGCTGATCGAGAATATTCAGCGGGAAGACCTGAACTCCATAGAAATTGCGCTGGCCTATCAGAAGCTAATCGACGTTTACGGATTAACGCAGGAAAAGTTAAGCGAACGCGTAGGTAAAAAGCGAACGACCATCGCCAACTATTTACGGTTATTAAAATTGCCTGCCGGAATCCAGATGAGTTTGAAAGACAAGAAAATTGATATGGGACATGCCCGCGCATTAATTCCCGTGGAAAACGCGAAAGTTCAGTTGGCGCTTTACGAACAGATCATCGCCGACGGGCTTTCCGTAAGAGCGGTAGAGGATATGGTTCGCAGAATAGCTGCCGGAGAAGAATTATTTCCCAAAAAAGATAATGAAAAAAGCAAAGGCGAACGTAAACCAACGCTGCCTGAAGAATATAAGATGTTGAAAGACCATCTGTCTCGTTTCTTTAACACGAAAGTACAGTTGAGCTATGGCGAGAATGGGAAAGGAAAAATCAGCATTCCTATTCGGTCGGAAGAAGATTTGGAACGGCTGATCGGCCTGTTTGATAAGTTGAAATAAAAGATGGCGGATGGGGCAACTAATCAAAACAAGTAGCGCCATACTATCCGTTATATGGTTATTATGCTTTCCGCTGAAAGGAAATGCGCAAGCGTTCATTGAAGGATTTGATACCGATACAGCTGTTATTGCAACGCCCGATTCATTAACCTTGGCGGCGTTATCAGTTGCCGACTCGGGCGTCGTTCTTATACCGGAGGCGCCTAAAGCGGCATTCAAGCCGGACCCTGCGAAAGCCGTCTTGTTAGGATTAATTCCCGGTATGGGGCAGGTATATAATCGGAAATATTGGAAATTACCCCTTGTCTATGGCGGTTTCATGGGATTTATGTATGCCATCACCTGGAACAACAAAAACTATCAGGATTATTGGAACGGGTATAAAGGCATTGTGCATGACGCCGAGGCGTACAGAACGGCATTGGAAGCGGCGGAAGGAGGAGAAGTGGATTTTACTTTCAATAAAGACTGGACGGAGTTTTATCCCGGCGTAGACCCGAAAAGCATTGTTTTTGACGTTGGCAGGCAGAATCTCTTGAAATCAAGAAAAGATTACTTTCGCCGGTATCGGGACTTAAGTATCATTCTTGCCGTTGGTTTTTATGCCATCACATTGATTGACGCATATGTAGACGCACAATTGTTTGACTTTGATATATCGCCGGACTTATCGATGCGGGTAGAGCCGGTTTTCTCGCCGCAAACCCGTTACAGTTCGCGGAATATTGGTTTGAATTGTAGTATAACATTCTAATAAAATGAACAGACATTTACACATTTTATTCGGCATCCTTGGTTTCTGTTTGTCTGTAAATGCACAGCAAGAAACCTCCGGGGAGCAGAATTATTCCGTATTATCAACGGATACGCTTTCCAAAGATATCGGGATGATTCCTGAAAGTTTAGATGCCAATGTAGACAGCTTGCTACAATCATGGCATGTAAAATATTTTTCTAAAACAGACGATTATTGCCATGACGATGAAAACAATGTTTACTTCACGGATGAAGTAATACGCGCCCGCCTGGAAAAATTGCCTCATGTTATCCCTATGACATTCAACAACTTTGTACGTAACAGTATCAATCTTTATACCGAACGCCGGCGCAGTTTGATCCGGTATATGCTGGGGATGGCTGATTATTATTTCCCTTTGATTGAACAAATATTAGATGAGTATAACCTTCCCCTCGAACTAAAATACCTGGCTATCGTAGAAAGCGCCCTGAATCCGACAGCCGTCTCAAGGGTGGGCGCTTCCGGCTTTTGGCAATTTATGCTACCTACGGCTAAAAGCTATGGACTGGAGGTAAATAGCCTGGTAGATGAACGGCGCGACCCTGTAAAAGCGACCCATGCCGCTTGCCGTTATTTTAAAGATATGTATGATATTTATCAGGATTGGCATTTGGTTTTAGCTTCTTATAACTGTGGGCCGGGGAATGTTAATAAAGCGATCCGCAGAGCCGGCGGGGAAATGGATTTCTGGCAGATATATCAATACCTTCCCCGTGAAACCCGTTCGTATGTACCTTTATTTATTGCTGCAAATTATGTGATGAATTACTATTGCGACCATAATATCTGCCCGGTACAAACCAGCCTTCCGTTATCGACAGACACCATTATGGTGAACCGCGTACTCCATTTACAGCAGGTAGCCGATCTTACCCAAATGGATATAGAACAAATACGGGCGCTTAATCCGCAATACAAACGGGATATCATCCCTGGTAATGTCAAGCCGTCCGTATTAAAACTGCCAACGGTCAAATCTTTTGCTTATGTAGACAAAGAAGATACCATTTATACGCACCGGTTTGAAGAACTGTTGGCAAATACGAATAACTCCCCGAATGCTTCCACACGCGAACAGATTACCCACGTAACAAAACCCGGCGAAAACCTCTATACCATAGCAGATAAATATGGCGTGACAGCGCGTGAAATCCGTACTTGGAACGGATTAGGTTCCAACCGGGTAGCATCAGGAAAACGATTGAAATTATATGTTAATAACGGAGGCGTAGCCTTTGCTTCAAATAACGCGGCCAAACAAACGAAGCCCCAACAGGCGGCGACAGTTTCTTCCGCTCCTAAAACAACGGCCTCTTCCCAGGCGTCTGCAAGTAGCGGGCAGGTTACTTACAAAGTAAAATCAGGCGATTCGCTCTATTCTATCGCCAAGAAATACCCGGGAGTATCCGTTTCGACATTACAGAAAGCCAATAACCTCTCAAATACGAATATCCGCCCCGGACAAATCTTAAAAATCCCTGCAGGGTAAAAGATTCACAAGCTATAAACCTGGGTCTGAGAGAGAGGGTAAAGGAACCAAAATTTTTAAAACGCTATATATCGGTCGATAGCAGCTGTTTTATTTTAGACAGTCATGAATTAGCCCCGGCTTTTCAATACGTTTTCCGGTGTAGTTGACGCAGGTCGCGCTGCATCCATTTCAGGTTTAAATTCACCGCATTTTTTCGATTAAACAAATGAAGAAGGATGAACTGCAACATGGGGTAATATCTTCGTTTTTGGCAGAGAGAAGTTCATTTACAACTTTTCCGGGGATATAGTTGTCATTTACAGTTTTGAGAAATTCAAAAGCTTCTATTCTTTCTCTTTTTTTAAGGATTCGAATTTCTCCCTTTCTCGATCCAACAGCTTTTCAAATAACTCAATCGTTTTTTCTATGGGGTAATTGTTAAAAGTATGAATAGTATTAACGCTTGTTGCAGCGCCACAGTTCTCGTAAGTGTTGTTGGTATTGTACAGAACGGTTTCTTCATTGTATTTCTTTAATCCTTCTACGGTTACTCCTAAAGCCGAGGCAATTTCCTTCAATCGGTCGTCGTTCAGTTTTTCTGTTTGCTCCATTTTTGAGATTGCCTGCTTTGTTACCCCCGACAATTTTCCCAGTTCGGTTTGAGTCATTCCCCGAAGCCGGCGCACCCGTTCAATTTTTCTCCCCAGATGAACGAAACCTGCGTGATCTGTTTTTTCCATATTTCACGATATTTATGTTCTAAATATTGAACGTAAAGATAGTAAAGATCATTTATTCTTCAACAATTCAATTTTCTCTCTTTCGCTTTGCAGCAAACGTTCGTATAATTCAACAACTTTTTCTAACGGGTTGATTTGTGGTGCAACAGTTGTGTCTTTTTGTTCAAATTGAGCAATGGAAGTAGAACCTTGTTCGAAAGTGTTATCTCTGATGTTATTGATATTATTGATATTATAAACAGCCTTCTCCTCGTCAAAGTCTCTGATCAATTCGGAAGATACACCCAGTACATCCGCAATTTGAGATAATAATCCCTCTTCTATATCCTCCTGATTTTCGATTTTCGACACTTCCGGCTGGCTAATACCCAGATCGGCAGCTAATGCTTCCTGCTTTACGCCAAAATACATCCGTACCCTTTGTACATTACGGCCGATATGCCTTCTTTTTACTTTTTTTGTCGATTCAGCAATCATTTTTTTTTGTTTTTTAAGTGAATACGTGTTTGCAGAGTTAATAAAAATCAATTGATTAAAAATAAAAGTCAAGGTTATTTTCTTTCATTCAGGGTTGCGAGCGTTTAATTTTACCGTATCAATACATTAAACGCGTATTATGTTACAAAAGACAAACCGCATTATCATCCTGAATTTTCCCGTCAATATGGGCGGTTTTTCCAGGTACGTACAAGACGGTACCGGTTGTTGTTCCGTCTGTTGGCAGAATTCTTCACTTTCATATACATTACTCAAAATAATTCGAAAAAACAAAGAGCTATGGGTCCCTAATAAAATTTAAAATGAATTATTATCGTTGTATCGTAAAAACACGGTACGAAGTAATACAGCGCTTTTTGGGTCTTTATAACGAATCTGCAAAATTCAAATCTCGGAATAAGACCCTTCGGAGCCTGTTATAAGGAATAACGACAATCGTCCGCGCCTCTTTTTTATATCCCCGCATATACGTCAGAGCGCATATCGAATAAGATTTTAGATGCCTGATTACCGGCAATCTTATTCCTTCATCGACAGAATATCTATTCTTCGCCCGTACGATTGTCCGTTACCGCACCGAGTTTCAGTTGCCTGCAAACTGTCTTCTCTCTCAGCCGGCTTTAGCCGGAAATACCCTTTTAACTTTTTAGTAACCGCCGACAAGGTAATTACCTTTTGTAATGGATCAAACGGACCGTCGGCTCGTAAACTCGTAAGATATACATTATGACGCTAAAAAGACCTTATCGGTTATATAACATCTAATCATTTATTAATCAATCTAAAACAAAATCCAGGAATGAAACAAGTAATTTTAAGTTTAGCGAAAGGGATGACGTTTCTCTTCATGTGGTTATTTTCCTTATGTCTGTTTGCCCAGAACATAACCGTAAGCGGCAGGGTTACCGATACCTCGGGAGAGCCATTGATCGGCGTAACGGTTCAAGTGCAGGGAACAACCATTGGTACGGTTACCAACATAGATGGTAATTTTACCCTTTCAAACCTGCCCTCTAATGCTGCAATAGAAGTTTCGTATGTGGGCATGCAAACACAACTGATTGATGTGGCAGGAAGAATATCAATAAACATCACTTTGAGAGAAGACACGGAAATATTGGATGAAATTGTAGTAGTGGGATACGGTACGCAAAGGAGAAGTACGCTGACCGGCTCGATAGCTGACGTTAAGTCGGATCAACTCACCGTGACGCCGGCAGGTAATATAACGAATGCGTTAACAGGAAAACTTCCCGGTTTAATTACAACACAATCGATGGGTTTGCCCGGATCAGATCAGGCTAACCTGAATATTCGCGGTTTTGGAGCGCCGTTGGTGATAGTAGATGGCATTGAAGCCGGTTTAACCAATCTGGATCCCAGTCAGGTTGAAAGTATTAGTATTTTAAAGGATGGCGCTTCTTCTATTTATGGCGCACGGGCAGGAAACGGCGTGGTACTGATAAGTACTAAACGTGGCGTCACTCAGAAACCAACCATCACACTTAACGCGTCTTACACGATGCAGGGTGTGACGAACATGGCAAAAACGCTAAGTTCCGGACAGTTTGCTGAATTGAGCAGGGAATCGCATTTAAATGCGGGAAATCCGGAGGAAACTGCGCCCTATACTGCCGAAGAGGTGGCAAAATATTATGCCGGAAATGATCCCGCCTATCCTTCTTCCGACTGGTATGGTTTTACATTCAGGGATTGGGCGCCTCAGCAGAATTATAATCTTTCAATCCGCGGAGGCAGTGAAAAAATAAAATATATGGGATACTTAGGCTACCAAAAACAAGAAACAATGATCAGGAAAAATGGCGGCGACTATCAGCGATTCAACATATTGTCTAACATTGATGCAACCATAACCGAAAATCTTCTCCTGACCATCGATTTGATGGCTGCATACGAATTCAGGAAATTTACCGGACGTGGATTAGAAAACGGCGATGGTATAGCCTGGCAGGATTTGTATAGTACAAGACCATGGTACCCAACTGCGTTGCCCGACCCTGAGAAAAACGCATCCGGCGGCGCAGATGTGGGAAGCGTTGCCTTGTCTACTGATATGGATATATGGGGATATAATCAAAGTAAGCCTAAGGATTTGCGAGGCGCAATAACGCTTATACTTCGCGCGGGGTAATTTTGTGCATTGCTTTTTCATCGTCATTGCGGCCTTCCCC
>JAITRG010000010.1 GCA_031288515.1 Tannerellaceae bacterium | reverse complement strand
AGTAGTAAAAAGGGTATAACCAACAAAAGGGGAACCGACATCACGTCGCTACCCCTCCCTTAACTTAAACGCCAAAACTAAATCTAAACAAAAAACACAAATAATGATAATATCCTATCTCTCTTTATTTCTCCTGTCATTCTCCCTGTCGTTTTTCATAAATTCGCGCGCAAACTTGTGCTCGGCATCTCTGTATTTACACAATTTCCCGGCAGGAAGGACTTTTTTAAATTTTTCGTAATATTCCTTTTCCAACGTCGCCTCTTTTATACCTACGCCTAAGCATTCATCAATTACTTCCGTACATTCGCTTTCAGTTGGATTTTTCTTTGATTTTATTTCCCGGGATAATTTTCGGCATTTAAATCCGGCCTCATATTTTTTTTGCTGTAATTCCTCGCAAAGAGGCATAAACGCCGCCGCTTCTTCAGGCGTAAGGGAAAGTTCCGCAGTTATAAAAGCACTTCTTTTTATTACGAAAGACTCTTTATCAAAAACCTTATCAGACTTACCTTTATCCTGAGCATTCAACTCCAATGGGGATAAAATCAATACTATCGCAAATGTAATAATAAATATTTTATTCATACAAGAAATATTACAAAAATATGCTAAAAACCTTATTTTTTCGTTCAATTTATTCATAAATCTCCATTTCTTCTGCTAAAATATAACTTGCATACTGAGATTCGACATATTCTAAATAATCCTCGTCTACCTCTGCCTGGCGTGCGGAAAGTGTAGCGGATGGATCATCAAAACCGATAATGGCTTTAAAAAACAGACCCAATCCGGCAAAAACGGCAGCCATATAAAACCATGGACGTACGCGTTCCATCATTGTAACCCTCTTCGGTTGTTCATATCTCTTTTCAGGAAGCCGGGCCATCATCTGAGAAGTGAAATTCTCAAAATAACCTTCCGGCGTTTTGAAAGGATTAGATCCCTTCAGGCGTTCCGGATTATTTAATTCCTTTTTCATATTTTTTTTGTGCTTTTTATGTTCTTTTGACAACTGAACAGTTCAAAGGTTTAAATGTCTTTTGTTAAATACTTCTCTATTTTTTTCACGGCATGGTGATAGGATGCTTTCAGGGCGCCGACAGAAGTGCCCAGCGCTTCCGACATTTCTTCATACTTCATCTCGTCAAAATACTTCATATTAAATACCAGGCGTTGCTTTTCCGGTAAGGTAAGAATGGCTTCCTGCAATTTCAGTTGTACGCTATCGCCGTCAAAATAGTCGTCTCCCTTCAAACGCTCCAGTAAAAACACATCCGTATCATCTATAGATACATTATTCATACTGCGTTGCTTGCTCAGGAATGTGAGGCATTCATTAACCGTTATCTTGTATAACCAGGTAGACAATTTTGCGTCGCCCCTGAAATAATCGATATTCGCCCATGCCTTCAGAAATGTATTCTGTAATATATCATCTGCATCATCATGGACTAACACCATTGTCCGTATTTGCCAGTATAATTTCTCGCTATACATAGCTACGACTTGAGCAAAAGCTCCTCTTTGGGTGGCCGGGTCGCGCAGGCGCTCGATAAGTTCATCTTCTTTATAGGGTTGCATTCTTCGTCTTTTGGCTGTAAATATATGAAAAACTTCTTACTTTTGTTTATCAAACAAAGAGTTATGGAACTTTACACAATATTAATTGCATTCGGGCTAACGATGATTGCCGGGTTATCCACCGGAATAGGCAGCATTATGGCCTTTTTTACCAAACATACAAATACTAAATTCTTATCCGTTTCATTAGGTTTTTCTGCCGGAGTAATGATCTATGTTTCGTTTATGGAGATGATGCCCGAAGCGAAAGAAAATCTTACCGGACACTTCGGCGAATGGGCTGGTACTTTATACATGTTGCTGGCCTTTTTCGGCGGAATGTTATTTATCAATCTCATCGACTTCCTGATCCCGGAAGATAAAAATCCGCATGAAATGCGGGATATCTCCGAATTAGACAAAAAACAGTCCGGGCTAAAAAGAACCGGGCTTCTGGTAGCCTTTTCCATAGGCGTCCATAATTTCCCCGAAGGCATTGCCACCTTTACATCTGCTTTAAACAGTCTGGAAATAGCGCTTCCTATTACATTTGCCATTGCTATCCATAATATTCCGGAAGGTATCGCTGTTTCCGTTCCCATTTATCAGGCTACCGGTAATAAGAAAAAAGCATTCCGGTTATCTTTTCTTTCGGGAATGGCAGAGCCTGTCGGCGCATTCGTCGGTTTCCTGATCCTCATCCCCTTCTGGACGCCCTCTATAAACGGTTTAATATTAGCTGCCGTTTCGGGTATTATGGTTTTTATCTCTATGGACGAGCTTCTCCCCAGCGCTCAGAAATACGGAGAACACCATCTCTCCATCATCGGCCTGGTAGCCGGCATGGCAATTATGGCAACAAGCTTATTCCTTTTTATTTAAAGAGATTTTCCCGAAACAATATTCAGCGTCTGTCCGGAAAGCTATAAACGCAAGGCGTATAGCTACATTGAACCACAAACAGGTATTGACTGTTTTAAGGAATAAATGTGGAGATTCCACATAAGAGACTTATAGCCGGAGTGCCAGGCGGCGTTATACGCGCTAATGCTTACTAAAGATGCTGAAATTCACTGAACCGTAAATTCGCCGCTGGTTAAAATAAGGCAGGGAAGAAAAATCATATCCTTTGGGATGCTCCATTACAAAAATGCCTCCATTGCGAAGTAAATTCCGTTCGAGTATGAGAGGCGGGATTCCGGATAGCTCTTTCAATTGATAGGGAGGGTCGGCAAATATAAAATCAAAACGCTCTTTAGGAGCCGATTGTAAATAACGGAACACATCTCCGCGAATCAGCGCCAAATCTTCCGTTTTCAGTTCGCTGGCTACCTTGGAGATAAAAGAAGCATGCAATCCCTCTTTTTCAACCGCCACGACTTTGCGACAACCCCGCGACAATAATTCAAAAGAAATACTTCCCGTTCCGGCAAAAAGGTCTAATGCATCCAGTCCGTCCCAGTCCAGCAGGTTTCCTATTACATTAAACAGGTTTTCTTTTGCAAAATCTGTTGTTGGCCGGGCTTTGAATGAGGTTGGAACGTCAAATCTGCGCCGTCCGTATTTCCCGCTTATAATCCGCATACCGGCAGTAATATTAAATCCATAGGGGCCTGCAATATCTCTCCGCCCATCAAATAGGCTTCGGATGGTATTTCTATCGGGCTAACATGTTGCAAATATACTTGCAGAGACTGAGTTAATTTGCCGCATAAAGAACTGTCTCCCGCCAGCGAAAACTGATCTTGTAATTGATTCATCTCCATCTTCCGCCATATATATAATGTATAATAGAGAATATCGTCAGGCCGGTCAAAAGTAAACGTATTAACAAAATGCAGGCTTCCTTCCGAAAAACAGCTTATATCTACTCTGTTTTCATGTATAACTACAAACATATGCCCGGACTTTTCGGCCTGGCTCTGCTTTTGAAAAACAATAAGCTGGGGCGTTAGATAATTAACAAAGACAGGATTGGTTAACGACCGGGAACAAAACTCATATACTTCCTCATCTATATCATACACAATTTTCACATCCTCTTTCCCTATTGAATCGCTCAAGGTATGCTTTTCATGTGAGGTAAAATTAAATGCCAGCCATTCGTTTTTCTGTTTTTCCGAAAACAATTCGCCGGGTATAAGCGTGTAATGAGGCGTTACAGAAAGAACGCAGGTGCGTTTATATGGCCAAACCAGGCATTCGTTTGCAAAGAAGACTTCTTTCAGGGAAGTGGAATAGGGTATATTCCTGTCAAAATCTATATTTCTGAAAATATAACTTTTGGGTTCGTTCGGATTATGGGCTGAAAAAGAAAGCCCACCCGGCCAAAGCCGGATGGACATTATGTATTTTCCCGAATTATCGACAATAAACGTATCAGGAATACTGATCGTCATAAGCGTTTTTAATTATTCCCAGTTACCGGCGTTGTTATTAATTTCAGTCAGCGAACCGACACGCAGCCCGGGGAATTTGCCTTGCTTGTTGGCTTTATCATTCAGGTTTATCCGTTCTTGATTATTTAAATCGTTCAGATAGTCGTCAAACTTTACAGAAGCTTCAAATACGTTGATTGAATAACCGGAGCCTGAAGTAAGCGTTGCCGTATCCAGATTAAACTGTACCTGCGTACCCGGCACATAACGAATCTCGCCGGCTACGTATCCTTTTCCAAACAAGGTATCTTTCGCAAGCATCCAGAAAGTGTCGCGCCTGATCAGTCCTTTTTTAACGGCTTCCCTTTCCGTCATTCCTTTTTCCAACTGCTCATCCGTAAGCACGCCTTCTTTAATAAGGAACGGCAATTCTTTCTCATCCAAAAATTTAACCAAATCGTCGAAAGAGCCGGCATGTACTTTATATACATTTTTATACTCAATCTGAGCTTTACGAATATCTACCAAACGAGCGATAATCGCTTTCTCCCGCTTTTCTTTTTCGGCGGAGAATTCTCTCGGCGTCTGGATACTTCTATAACACATATAGAGCAATAACAAGACTGCTGCTATGAGTAAAATGTTCAATGTAACTTTCATGGTTTATATTTTTTTTAATTTATTTCGTTCGGCAAATTTAAGAAAGAATCTTAAATACGCTACCTTTATCGCAAAAATTATTATAAACAAAAATGATAAATAGTTATTTGATCCGCCAAATCCTGCAGAATTTCCCTTTTGAGCCTACAAAAGACCAGCAATCGGCATTGGAAATGCTTGTCCGTTTCCTGTCGTCAGGCGATACGGATTCTCTCCTTTTAATAAAAGGATACGCCGGTACGGGGAAAACTTCTTTAATCGGCGCCCTGGTAAAAACATTGACCGAATTCAAGCAAAAAACAGTACTGCTTGCTCCCACCGGGCGTGCAGCCAAAGTATTTGCCTCATACGCCGGCCATAAGGCCTATACGATCCATAAAAAAATCTATCGCCAGAAAGCTTTCTCCAATGAACCGACGGGCTTTCTCCCGGCGGTAAACCTTCATAAAGACACGCTGTTTATTGTAGACGAAGCCTCCATGATTTCCAATGAAGGATTAGACTCGCCTGTTTTCGGCTCCGGAAGGTTGCTGGACGACTTGCTGCAATATGTATATTCCGGAGAAAATTGCCGGCTTTTACTGACAGGAGACGACGCGCAGCTTCCGCCGGTCATGCAGGCGGAAAGCCCCGCGCTAAACGTTGACGTACTGAAAGGTTACAATCTGCAGGTTGCGGAATTAACGCTTAAACAGACAGTAAGGCAAAGCGAAGAATCGGGTATTCTACTAAACGCCACGCATCTGAGAGAAAGGATTCGTACCGGCAAGGTAAATATCTATCCGCAACTGCTATTACATAACTTTGCCGACGTCAAACAAATAGCGGGGGCAGACCTGATTGAAACAATCTCCACAGCGTATGGCAACTGCGGGATTGAAGAGACAATGGTAATAGTCCGTTCCAATAAACAGGCCGTAGCCTATAACAATGGAATCCGGAACCGCATCTTATATCGTGAAGAAGAATTATCGTCCGGCGATTATTTGATGATCGCTAAAAACAATTACTACTGGATGGATAAGCAACCCGATATGGATTTTATCGCCAATGGCGATATTGCGCAGGTACTCCGCATACGCAACACCCGGGAACTATATGGTTTCCGCTTTACGGATGCAACCGTCCGTTTTCAGGATTATGGACTGGAGGCGGATATTAAAATCCTGCTCGACACGCTGCAAACAGACACGCCGGCCTTACCCAAAGAACTGAATGATAAATTATTTTATACCATTCTGGAAGATTATGCCGACATACCCGCCAAAGCCGGAAAAATGAAAAAGATGAAAGCAGACCCTTATTATAATGCCGTTCAGGTAAAATATGCTTATGCCGTAACCTGCCACAAGGCGCAAGGCGGACAATGGCAAACGGTTTTCCTCGACGTCGGCCACATCGCAGAAAAGATGATGGGCGAAGAGTTCTATCGCTGGCTATACACCGCCGTCACACGCGCAACCAAACATCTTTACCTTGTCAACCTGCCGGAAGCGTTTACAGGATAATTGTCCAGGCCGGCACAACCTGTGCATCAAAACAGTATCTTTGATAAAAAAACAGTATTTATGAGGTACGATGTTGTATATATCGACCAGGATGGGATTGAGAGTCTTATCGGTTTTGAAAGGACTAAGGACGCCTTTGGCATTCCGCTGCAGTTTGCAACCCGGTTCTGGGGCGACGACCCGCTCGGCGACATAGCCAAATATCAATTGATCGAAACGTACGGGCCAAAGATCGAAGCGCTCATCGAACAGCAAAAAAAGGACGGGGAATGTTTTTCAAGCATGAAAGAAGCGAAAGAAAAGTTCAACAAAAGCCGGCGTTATTATATCGATACCCTCTTGTATGTATACCTGGATCAGCGGCAGAGCGACGATTCTTTTTTCACTTCGACAGGAGATCAGGACGGCGTCTTCGTTCTAATGGGTATGAGCACAAGCAAATTAGTCTTGAATAAACGCTCCGTGAAAATGATGCTGATTGAAAGCCGGCAGTTGAGGGTTTGGGGCTATTTGATCGAACTGTCGCCCAACAGCTTCCAAATTAAGCCGCACATGGTTTGGCATCAATAAAGGAATTACGCTGACGAAAAACAACCGCCCGGGCTTCGCAAGATTTTTGCGGAACATAAATTTCCCGTTCCAGCCTTCGCAAAAATCTTGCGGAAAGCAAATCGCCCGTTCCAGGCTTCGCAAAATTCATGCGGAAAGTAAAATTCCCGTTTTGGGCTTCGCATGGTTCATGCGGAGAGTAGAATTCCCGCAGGGAGCAGGAAAAGACAGCCCCCCCTGTCTGTCTCTCCCTATCTCCCTGTCTCTCTGCCCTCTCTCCCTCTGCGGAGGCAAGGCGGCCTGTCTCCTGTAAATGTTATGACATTTTTATTCATCTGTGCGATAACTCCATTTTTATCACGTATATTTGTCGCATCATATAATTCAAGGTTTTACGATATGGACAATAAGGAAAAGGTTGGTTGTTTGCTGACAGATATTAAGGAATTGGAGGCGCTGGTTGCCGGCATGCAGGAGGCGGACGCTTACCCGGTATCTTTCTTCAATCTTACATTCGGCCTCACGCATAAAATACTGAACGATTTGCACGAACTGGAAAAAAATCAGCTCGAGGCTTTGCAAAAACAGATGGAAGAGCATCAGGCTTTAATCTGTTCGATCCCCCGCCCGGCGGCAAAACCGCAGCCTGCCATACCGGAGATTGCCGAACCCTTGCCGCCTTCCCCGCCGTCTTTCGGCCCTGCGGAAAAGCAGCCGGCGTCGCTGTATGAAGCGCTGGGAAAACAGCGCCTGTCCGACC
>JAITRG010000289.1 GCA_031288515.1 Tannerellaceae bacterium | reverse complement strand
TTGGTCGCGGACAGTTGTAGGGAATCCAATTGCCCGGAGATATCGGGCGCCTACAGTTGTAGGAATCCAATCGCCCGGAGATATTAGTCGCGAACAGTTGTAGGGAATCCAATCGCCCGGAGATATCGGGCGCCTACAGTTGTGGGGAGCCAATCGCCCGGAGATATTGGGCGCGGACAGTTGTAGGGAACCAATCGCCCGGAGATATTAGTCGCGAACAGTTGTAGGGAACCAATCGCTCGGAGATATCGGGCGCCTACAGTTGTAGGGAGCCAATCGCCCGGAGATATTGGTCGCCTACAGTTGTAGGGAACCAATCGCCCGGAGATATTAGTCGCGAACAGTTGTAGGGAACCAATCGCCCGAAGATATTGGGCGCCTACAGTTGTAGGGAATTAAATCGCCCGGAGATATTGCTCGCGGACAGTTGCAGGGAATCCAATCGCCCGGAGATATTGGTCGCGAACAGTTGTAGAGAATTAAATCGCCCGGAGATATTAGTCGCGGACAGTTGTAGGGAATTAAATCGCCCGGAGATATTAGTCGCGGACAGTTGCAGGGAATTAAATCGCCCGGAGATATTAGTCGCGGACAGTTGTGGAGAATCCAATCGTCTGGAGGTATTAGTCGCGGACAGTTGTGGGGAACCAATCGTCTGGAGATATTAGTCGCGGACAGTTGTGGGGGAGCCAATCGTCTGGAGATATTAGTCGCGGACAGTTGTGGGGGGCCAATCGCCCGGGGATATTGGGGGCCTGCGGTTGTGGGCGCCCAATTGCCCGGGGATATTGAGGCAGTATATAACAGAGTTAAGGCCTGTATCGTCCTGTTGATGAGGATACGTTTTTTCCGAAAAACAGGGCATTCGACAGTATTCTTCCCGTGCTTAGCCAGTATCCTCTGAATGTTGGCGATTCGCTGAACAGGACGATGGTTCCGCTGCCTTTGTTTTCGAAAACGACTAAGGGAGCATTTTTCAGCAGTTGGCGGTTCTCATTGGTCAGGTAGCCGCTTATCTGGGGTTTGTCCGTCAGTTGCAATACCGTAGCGTATTTGTTCCGGGGCCTTGGCAGTTGATAGTTGCCGGCTTTTATGGAATACGTCTCTCTGGACAGGACGCCGAAAGCGAGCGGATTTGTTATGTCCAGGTCGGCTTCGAAGATAACCCCGCCGATACGTTGAGGCCCTTCATTTTCACGTTGCGAAACATAATCGAGCCGTTTGTATTCCTCCTTATCCTTATCTCCGGAGGCGGCGCTGTCCGGCGCGAAGCCTGTGGCAATCCTGTTGTCGATGGCCCATTTTGACGCGTTCCGGGCCGTAATAAGCGTTCCTCCGCTGGCCACCCACTGTTGCAGTTTTCCGATAAAACCGGGCGACAGGGAAGTATAGTTGCCATCTGCAAGGATCAGAGACGTATAGCGGTTGAGGTTTATCCGGTCGGCGGCGGAGATATTGATTTTAGTTAAGGGAATATTCAGTCTGTTTCCCAGTAAAAACCAGATTTCGCCCACCTCCGTCCAGTTTATGCCGTCTCCTGCCAGTATGGCTGCCACAGGCTTGTCTACTTTGCGAATATTATTGCTTCCCAGGTCTATGCCTGTGGCGCTGGCGCCGGACGTAACGCCCGTTATGCTGATACCGGTAAGCGCCGCGGCTTCTTTCACGACAGTATAAAGTTCGCCGGACGAAAGGGTTTGATAGGCGACCGGGATAACGATTGCTCCCCTGTTGAACGTATGCGTGGCGCCATCCGCCGTTATGGAGAAATCCTTGTAAGCGGCTTTTACGACGACGCCTTTATCAAGCAGGTAATATAAGGATTTGGGAGCCAGATAATCGGTATAATCGAATATGTATGCGTAGTCCGACTTCCGGCTGACGCCGCCTTTCCCGGCCGGGGGGAGACTTGTTACCCTGGCGCCCAGGCGTACCGTTTCCTTCGTTTTTACAAAGGGAATGCCATATCCATGCGCCGTACTCCAGGCCGTAATATCCATGAAAATACTGTCGACAAACTGCGTGTTTTCTTCAAATATGGCGTTCGCTATCCTGTACTGCGGCTGGGCAAAGGGAACGACATAAGCGCTGCCCGGTTCGAACGCTTTCCCGTTTTGGGAAACGCGTGCCGGCAACTCATATACCTCTACTTTATGAGCAAGCAAATGGTCGAGAAAAAGCCGGGTAAGATTCCTGTCCTTCCTGTCTCCGAATACGACATACCTGTCGGCTCTTTTATTCGCCAGGGCAAGCGCTCCCGCGAAAAAATCCTTCTGATGTTTAAACAGTATCTCCTTTTCTGCGACGGCCGCTTTAATGGCTGCGAGGCTTGTCGTCAGATTGTCTTTTATATTGCGCGAGAACTTCCTGACGCCTGTTTCGGTTTCGATTTCTATCCCCGACGAGCTGCCCACTTCAAGGGTTGTGCCTACACCCCCCTGGAAATCCGGGTAGGTAGAGCCATAGATGGGCGAAATGTTGTCGAAGTCTTCTTTCGTATAATAAAGCGATCCCGTCTGGTCCAGGGCCTGCGCATAATAGCGTGCCAGCAGCGGGTTCAGCACGTTATACGTTTCTTCCGGGATTGTCGGGTTCCATGTGCTGCGGGGAGGAGAGGGTTCGAAATAGTACGTGCTGTTGCTCCCCATCTCGTGATAGTCGGCATAGATGTTGGGATACCACTTATGATAGAAGTCTACGCGCGCCCTGCTTTCCACATGTACCAGCGGGAACCAGTCGCGGTTCAGGTCTGTCCAGAAATGGTTCCCCCTGTGAGGGGTAAACCCTCCCGCATGTTCAATGTCGGCGGGGTCGGCTACCGCAGGCGTCGATTTGAATGTGTTGAAATAAGACGCAGCCCTGTCGCGCCCGTCAGGATTCAGGGCCGGCTCGATGATAACGACGGTCTGCTCCAAATCCTTCAGCGTTTCGGGATTCGCGGATGCGGCCAGATACCAGGCCGTCAGCAGGGCCGCTTCGGTTCCGGCAATTTCCCCGCCATGAACGTTGTATCCGAGGTGCACAATCACCTTCTGGTCATTATAGTCTGAAACAGGCGTATCCGGGTCGGTAAGTTTGAGGTGATTCCGGCGGATACGCTCCAGATTCGCCAGATTGTCCGGGCTTGTGATGATGAGCACAATATGCTCTCTGTTTTCATACGTCGTTCCTATAACTTCGAGCTGCGCTCTGCCGGACAGTTCGGCCAGCAGTTTATAGTACTCCGCCACCTTGTCGTATCTGGCCAGCGAACTGCCCACAGGGAATCCGAAAAACTGTTCGGGGGAAGGGATAGACGAATCGAACGAATTGTCTTTCCCGAAATAATAATCAGTTTGAGCGAAAGAATGTAATGCTGCGATCAATAGCAGCCAGGTAACAGTTAACTTTTTCATATTCTATTCTAT
Source organism: Tannerellaceae bacterium (assembly GCA_031288515.1). GTDB lineage: Bacteria > Bacteroidota > Bacteroidia > Bacteroidales > Tannerellaceae > DFXE01. The sequence continues at coordinate 9,607 of JAITRG010000289.1, read as the reverse complement.
TTTATGTATTAATAACCTGTTTATGTATTAATAGCCTGGATTCTGTTCAACGTCGGGGTCCGACAGAATATCGGAAGCCGGCAGCGGGAACAGCCAGTAGTCTGTCCGGGTAAGGCCAAGGACGGCGCCTGTTCTTTTTGTCCTGTTCAGGTCAAACCAGCGGTGAGGTTCGAAAGCAAACTCGATGCTGTTTTCGTCTTCGATAGCCTGAATGATGGCGTCTCTGTCGGCGCTGTCAAAGCGGGGAACTTCTGCCCTGTCCCGGATTTTATTCAGGTCGGACAGCGCGCCGGACAGATCGGGAGTCGTTTTCTTTATTCGGGCTTCGGCGCGTATCAGGTATAGCTCGGCAATGCGGATAACGTAAACAGGGTCGGTGCTGGTGGATACGGTGTTGTATAAAACGCCGTATACGGAACTGCCGCTTCCCTCTATAATCTCATGCCTCGTACCGCCAGCGCCGGGGTCGTTCAGTTTGGCAACCAGCGCATCCGACGGCTTTAGCGTATACTGTCCTCCCGCGGCGCTGGGGTACCACAGGTTCCAGTAGCTGTTTTTATCATTTGACGTGAACGTCAACTCAAATACAGACTCCGCAGACAGGAACGGCGGCGTGAAAAAGGTACGGAACGGTTTCACCGGCGTGTACTTGGCGCTGTTAATCACAAGGCTGGCATACGCTTCGGCCTCCGGCCACTGTTCCCTGTAAAGGTAAAGCCGGGCTTTCAGGGCCCTTGCGGCATTTTTCTGCGCGCGGTTGCGGGTTGTCGCATCGTCGTCGGGGAGCAACTCTTCGGCTTTCGTCAAATCGGCAAGTACCTGATCGTACGTCTGGTCGAGCGTACTTCTTTTGATGCCCGACAGTATGCCCAGGCCCGTCGTCGGATTCAGTTGAAGCTGTACGCCGCCCCATCCGCGGGCGAGATCAAAATAACCGAGCGCCCTTATAAAGTAGGCTTCGCCCAGAATCCTGTTTTTCTCGGCTTCGGAAAACAGCGGGTCGTTCACCTCTCCGACAGTCGCAATGATAGCGTTTGCCGAGTTAATGCCGGCATAGACCGTTTGATAAACATAAACGGCGCCTCTGTTATCGGGAGAAACCGAATTTTGGTCGAGCTGTAAATATTCGCTCAACGTCCCATTATACGAGACATTGTCGGCCGTTATCGTTCCCAGCGTGATGTAATAGCCGGAATAATAATCCTGCACCGAATTATACGCTCCTATAATGGCTGCATTAGCCGTTTCCTTATTGGTTATGGCAACGGCGGAAGGGATTGAATCCGCAGGCGACAGGTCTAAAAAACCTTCGCAGGCCGCGAACGGCAGAGACGACAAAAGAACGGTTGCAATCCGTATGTTTTTATATAACTTTTTCATTGTTCTTGTTTTTATGGAAATTAAGCAGTTAATGTTTCGCTTAGAACGCAGCGTTCAGCGTAAGCTGAACCGTACGGGGTTGAGGCGTTGTTGCCCAGTCGTAGCCATAGGTATTCTGGCTGCCGCTTTGCGCGTTTACTTCCGGGTCTAATCCCCTGTATTTTGTAAGGGTAAACAGGTTGGTTACGGAAACGGTAGCCCTGAGCCGGCTCAGTTGCAGGCTCCGTATAACGGATTTGGGGAAATTATAACCTATCGCCAGATTCTTGAATCTGATAAACGATCCGTCGCTCAAATACCGGCTGCTCATATTGGCTACATTTCCGCCATAGTTGTTTGCCGAACCGTTATTGATTGCAGGGTCTCCATTATACGTAGTCATGCGGGGAATATCCGTTACGTCGCCGGCCTTTTGCCATCTTTCCAACTGTCGCGGTATAAATCCGATATTGTTCTGGGTTCCGCCATGCACCAGGAAGAAATCGTGCATGCTAAGGATTTTGTTCCCCTGCTGGAAGTATACAAACAGGTTTAATGAAAAATCCTTATACGTAAGCTCATTGGTAAGACCTCCCGTATAATCGGGCAAGGCATTCCCCACGATCTGCCTGTCTGCGGAAGTAATAAATCCGTCCTTATTTACATCCTCATAAACGGCATTCCCTGTTTCGGGATCAACGTACAGTTGTTTATACAGGTAAAAGGAATTGACGGAATAGCCTTCGCGCAGTATGGAAGCATTCCGTCCCGAGGCTCCCAGCGTAATGTCGGAGGCCAGCTTTTCTATCTTATTCCTGTTCCATGATATATTGAATTCGGTAGTCCATTTGAAATCTTTCCCGGTAATATTCGTCGACTGTATCCCCGATTCTATGCCGCTGTTTCTTACCGCGCCGTAATTTTGAAGAAAAGAAGTAAAACCGGAACGATAGGGGACGGGAACATTCAATAACAGGTCGCAGGTATATTTGTCGTAATAGTCGAAACTGAAACTGATGGCGTTTTTCAACAGGGCAACGTCAAAACCGAGGTCTAACTGGCGGGTGGTTTCCCATGTCAGGTCCGGATTTGCCAACTGCGAAGGGGCCGTGCCGGCCGTCTCCAGATAATTAGACCCGGCCGACCATAACCCCAGAGCGGCGTATGAATCTATTCCGTTTTGATTTCCCGAATAGCCGAAACTGCCTCTGAATTTGAGAGCGTCAAAGACGTTTGCGTTTTTTATAAAACGCTCCTGGCTTGCATCCCAGGTAAGCCCGATGGAAGGGAAGTAACCCCAGCGCTTGTTTTTCCCAAACTTGGACGAAGCGTCCGCTCGCAGGTTTCCGTCTATCGTATACCTGTTATTAAATGTATAGCTGGTTTTTCCAAAAAACGACAGCAGTCTGCTTTCTGACTTGGAAGCCGAACCCGATTTGGTAGCCGCAACAGAAACGTCTTTCAGGTCATTGGTGGCAAAGCCCTGTCCTGATGCGCGGGCGTATTCTTCCTGTACGGCATTGACCGTATTCCCAAGCAGCACGCTGAGCGCATGCTTTTCCTTAAACAGTTTATTATACGTGAGTAACTGCTCTGCCGTATAAACGCTGTTTTTAGCCTTGTATGACGTTGCGGCGCCATGGGTTGATACGCCTGCGCTGATAAACGTGTCGTCATAGTTGTTTTCAGTCAGGTCGATATTATCCAGACTCCAGCTTGAACGAAATTTAAGTTCTTCGAGAATACTGTATTCCAGGAATAAGTTCCCGACAGTTCTCCATGTTACGGCATTATTGTCGAGATGTTCTATCAATGCAAGATGATTGTCGAAACTTCCATACCTGGCATAACTTCCGTCTTCATTATAAACGGGCAGATAGGAGCGGACGAATATCGCCGAATTAATGACTCCTTTCGGGTTATTATCGTTGCTGCTTACATTGCGGTACACCTGGCTCAAATAGATACTTGTGCCTGTTTTCAGCTTGTCTGTAAGGTTATTGTCATAATTGAACCGCCCCGAATAACGTTCAAAGCCGGATGGTTTAACAATAGACTCCTGCCTGGCGTATCCCAGGCCGGCATAATAGGCGCTGTTGGAATTTCCTCCCTGTGCCGAGATTTCATAAGCGGATAAAGCGGCGGTTCTGAACAGATCGCTGTTGCGGTCGTACGTAGGCCTGTTCAGCGGGTCGGCGACAGGCAGCGTTATGGCAGACGGGTCCTGCCCCCTGTCAATAGCTGTGTTGTAAGCCGCTTCATTGGCTAATATAGCCGTTTCAGGCCCTGTCGCAGACTGGAATTTCTTAATCGCGCTTGCCCAGCCATGAGAAAGGGATAGCGATATCTTCGCTTTTGTATTTTGCTTACCTCTCTTCGTGGTAATGATAACTACGCCATTAGCGCCCAGGGAGCCATAGATTGCCGTTGCATTCGCATCTTTAAGCACCGTAATATTCTCGATATCCGACGGGTTTATATCCGACAGCGGATTTGATTGCGTTTGTCCTCCCATATTTGTAGCTATGAAATTACTGTTACTGATAAATACGCCATCAACAATATACAGCGGGTCTACGCCTGCATTGATAGAGTTGCTCCCTCTTATGCGGAAGACGGCGCCGCCTCCCGGAACGCCGGTATTTGATGAAATCTGTACGCCCGGGATTTTCCCTTGCAGCAGCTGGTCAAATCCGGAAACGGCAGTCTCCCTGATGCCTTCAGAGAGATTTAACGACGTTATGGCCCCGCTGACGGATCTCCGCTGCTGTGAAGTATAGCCTGTTATAACAACCTCGTCGAGAAGGTTTAAATCTTCGCTTAAAGATATGATAACAGGTTCTTCCGCATCATAAACGTCTATTTCCTGAGATTTATATCCTATCAGCCTTATGGATAAGGTAACCGGCAGCTCCCTTGTTATCTGCAAGGTAAAAGCGCCGTTCGCATCCGTCGACGTCCCGTTCGTGGTAGATTTCACGACTACAGAAGCGCCTGCTACGGGTTCTTCCGTGGCGGCGTCTATCGCCGAACCTTTTATGACAGTCTGGGAATGTAGCTCAAGCGTAGATAATATCAATAATCCTGAAAGCGCGTAAGCATGTTTTTTACTGTACAGGAATTGATAGCAACTTTTAAATAAATCAAATATATTCGCCATTTTCTTTTATTATTTTTTCAGATGGAACGCTTCCAGCGCCAATTCCGTCGGAGGAGGAAGCGTTTATTATTTTGTAAAAAATGAAACGTCTCTTGTAATGTGTATACAGTCAGGTCATCCTGTTCATGCAGGCAGTACGTAACTGTTCCCGTCTTTTTGCAGCATGTTGTATACAGTCAGGGTATCCTGTTCATACAGGATTATCGATCATCAGCCGGTTTATTTACCGGCTTCGCATATAACTGAGAATAGAAAGGGAAAATTATCAGCGGCAACAGCGCATTCGTGCCGGAGAAGAAAGTATTGCGCAGGACAGGCTTGGCGAAGAGGAACAATAAAAACGATAAAAACGGGGCGAGCCGTACTGTTGTCTCCCATACGCTCGTTGCGAATAAGGGGAGTCTCTGAAGAAAGAACATGTCTGTAATAAATTTCTCATGATCTGTTTGATGTTTTCAGTTTAACTTACATAACAGCCGCAAAATTAGAAGGCTTTCACTTAATTGCAAATACCATATTTATGGTATTTATCGTTAAATCTTTATAGATAATTTTGCACTGTATATGAATGAAGGAAATAACAAAATATGGATGAAAGAAATAACAACTATGAATGAGAGAAATAACAACTATGAATGAAAGAAATAACAACTATAAAGCCGGGCTGGATGATTGAACTGAGAAATATAACGAAGAGCTTCTCCGAAAAGGGCGTATCTTCCATCGTATTGTCCGATGTATCCCTTACCGTTTCCAAAGGTAAAATATTCGGCATAATAGGCGAATCGGGCGCAGGGAAAAGTACATTGATCCGTTGTATAAACCTGCTGGAACGGCCTGCATCCGGAGAGGTGTATGTTGACGGGCAAAATATGATGGCTTTGTCTCCGTCGGCGCTGGCCGTTGCACGCAGGAACATGGGAATGATATTTCAGCATTTCAACTTATTGTCTTCGGCAACTGTTTTTGAAAATGTGGCGTTTCCCTTGAGACTGGGCAGACTGCCCAAAGACGCCGTTAGAAAGAGAGTATTGGAATTATTGAATCTTGTAGGACTCGAAAACAAAACGGATAATTATCCGGCAAAGCTTTCGGGAGGGCAGAAACAAAGGGTAGCCATTGCGAGGGCTTTGGCTAATAATCCCGGAATACTTCTTTGCGACGAGGCGACAAGCGCTCTGGACCCCGCTACTACCGATTCAATCCTTTCTCTGTTGAAAAGCATCAATAAAAGAATGAACATTACAATAGTATTGATTACGCATGAGATGGAAGCAGTGAAAACGATCTGTGACGAAGTGGCCGTCCTGAATAAGGGAAAACTGATAGAGCAGGGCGCCATCTCCGAAATATTTTCACGCCCCGGACATGAATTAACTAAGCGCTTTATAAATAAAACATACAGATAAACAGGGGGCGGAATATGTCTGACGGGATTATTAATCTGTTTTTAACAGGTACGTGGGAGACAGTCATTATGACTTTTGTCTCGGGTTTTTTCAGTTTTCTTATCGGATTACCTCTTGGCGCCTTACTTTATATAACGCGCAAAGGGCAGATAAAGGAAAATATACTTTTCCACAATCTGTTATCAGGGTTCGTAAATATTTTCAGGGCAATCCCTTTTATTATCCTTATTGTCTGGATGATTCCTTTCACGCGGGCAGTAGCCGGGACTTCAATCGGCGTTTCGGCGGCCATTGTCCCTTTGAGTGCAGGCGCAGCGCCATTTGTTGCCAGAATGATAGAGAATAGCCTGCTTGAAGTTCCTTCCGGTTTAGTAGAAGCCTCCAGGTCGATGGGCGCTACTCCTTTTCAGATAGTAAGAAGAGTATTGCTCCCGGAGGCATTGCCTTCAATCATTAATTGCGTTTCTATTACGCTGATCATGCTTGTAGGATATTCTGCCATGGGGGGAGCCGTCGGCGCCGGCGGATTAGGGCAGATTGGCTATCAATATGGTTATGTAGGGTATGACTTAAAAATTATGAACATTGTTCTGGCGTTATTAGTCGTACTGGTCTTTCTTATTCAATATACAGGGAATTATATTTCAAAGAAAACGGATCATAAGTAACCGGACGACACATCCGGGAGCATATGCGCCTGTCGTAATTCTCAGCAGGCATGATGGCGGAACGTAAAGTGTTTCTGGGAAAGGTAGCTGATGGCCGTGCAGATGGCGGTAACTAATATTTTGGAGGGAGTAGGGTAAAAATGGACGTATTCTACAAATAGTTTCAGCCCGGCGTAATTGACTGCCAGGTTGAAGCAGACAACAAGAAAGTAGCGTATCATCTTAGTCCTGCCACGAAGCGGCGAGCCATGAAAGGCTACGTTATTCATCAGCCAGTAGCCGGTAAACAGGGTAATGGGAAAAACAATCAGAAAGGCGGCGATATAAGGCGGTATAACGATACAGCCCAAAACGGCGTCTTCTTTCTTAAAGACGAAATTGTATAAGGCGGCATAGAGAAAGATGTCGAAAGCCGTGTTTACCCCTCCGCAAACGGCATATCGAAAGGTATGGTAAGGAAGTATCTTTTTAAGAAACGGGAAATAAAACCAACTGATTATTTTCTTTATCACTCTTTTTACTTTTTAACGACAACAATCATTTCACAGTGCAAATATATAAAAATGAAAAGGCAGGGAAGGCTATCCTGATTTTTATTTTTCCGGCTTGAAAATATGAGGAATTTTACGTAGGTTTGTCCGACATTTTAATCAAATATAAATTAGAGACATGGAATCAGTGAAAGGAAAATTGGTTAAGCCGGTTTTTGTCGCTTTATCTGTGATGTTATCGGGCTTATTCTTTTCTTGCGTAGAAAGTAAGCAAAATACGTTAACGCCTGAAGAGATAGCAGACGGCTGGCAGTTATTGTTTGACGGGCAAACATTAAATGGCTGGAGAGACTACAATGGCACAACGCTGGCTACGCCCTGGCATGTAGTAGAGGGTTGTATCCAGGCTAAAGGGGAAGGTAGCGACGCAAGTGGCTATATTGTAACGGATAAGCAGTATGAGAACTTTATTCTCTCATGGGATTTTAAACTTTCCGAAGGCGGAAATAGCGGTATGCTGTATCATGTGGTGGAACGCCCGCAGTTTGCAGTGCCTTATGTTACCGGCCCGGAATATCAGTTGATCGACGACGAAAATTTCGAGGGACTGGAGCCCTGGCAGAAAATGGGAGTGGATTATGCCATGTATACGCCGGATGCAGGCAAGATGAAAGTAAACCCTGCCGGCCAGTGGAATACGGCCAGAATCGTTTTTGACAACGGGCATGTTGAACACTGGATGAATGATGTGAAAATCCTGGAATTTGAAGCATGGACAGATGACTGGTTCGCCAGAAAAAACAGCGGAAAATGGGCGGGCGCCCCCGAATACGGGTTAGCGCATAAAGGCGTGATTTGCCTGCAAGACCATGGCTATCCGGCTTCTTTCCGTAATATAAAGATAAAAGAACTTCCCCGCAAAACGGCCGAAGCAGATTTATTCAACGGAGTAAACCTGGATGGCTGGGAAGCCTACGGGACGGAATTATGGTATGTAAAAGACGGATTACTCTTCTGCGAAAGCGGCCCGGATAAAAAATACGGCTACCTGGCTACGCGCGAGTATTATGACGACTTTGACTTAACGGTAGAGTTCAAACAGGACGCCAATGGTAATTCAGGCGTATTTATCCGTTCTTTTATAGAAGAAGGAGCGAAGGTAAACGGATGGCAGGTAGAAGTAGCGCCTCCCGGGCATGATACCGGCGGCATTTACGAATCATACGGACGGGGCTGGCTTATTCAAATCCCCGATGAAAAAGAATCGGTTTTGCAAATGGGCGAATGGAATACGATGCGTATCAGAGTGCAGGGCAATAATGTGAAAACATGGCTGAATGGCGAAGAAATGGTAGACTTCACCGATGATAAGATTGGCGCCGGGCAAGGACGTATCGCACTTCAGATACACGATGGAGGAGGCATCAAAGTTGCCTGGAAGAATTTGAAACTGACAACGCTTTAAGGAATTTGAAACTGACAACACTTTAAAATGTACAGACAAAGCCCTGGCAGCCATAAGCTATCAGGGTTTTGCTTTACTGATACGGCTCAGGTGATGCGTATCAGAGTTTTGCTTTGCTGATACGTATCAGGGTAAAAAATCCAGAACGATTTCATTGAATACGGCCGGGTTATCCATATTGGCCGTATGCCCGGCGTCGGGGATTAAGCGGTATTGGCTTCCGGGCGTGTTCCGATGCCATTGCAGGGCGGCATTTTTGGCTAAATCCGTGTCGAGCTCTCCACAAAGGACAAGGAGAGGATAGTTGCAGGGAATATCTTTCCGTTCACAAACAACTTTATTCAATCCGGCCATACCTATGAATGATTTGCGGATAAAGCTTTGAGCCATCCGGTAATAAAGTTCTTTATTTTCGGGGCGGCACACTGCCTGCCCGGCCACAAAATGACGGAACTTATTCATAGACGTCAGCGCCAGCCAGAGGCATTTCTTTATGGATTCTTTTTGCGCTTTGTTTATTTCCTCATTCTTATCATTGATACCGTATCCTCCTGTTGCCACGATAGAACTTACATGATCAGGATATTTCAACGCAAAATACTGGGCCAGTAACGAGCCAAGGGAAACCCCGATAAAATGCGCTTTTTCAAACTTTTCCACCTCCATGATTCGTTTCAACTGTTCGGGAGTAGAATCAATCCGGTCTTTCATCGTAAATACATTAGATAACCCATGTCCCAGCAGGTCGATGAATATTACGTTATAGCGCGACGTGAAAGCCTCTTCCTGCCCTTTGAACGACGTATGGTCGGCATAGGCTCCATGCAAAAAGATAACCAGTTCGCCGGACGATTCGTTTTTATGAAAAAGATAATGGATGTTCGCTGTTTTATCCTGTATAATTCTATGTACCATGAATTGAATATTCGTGTCCTTTTAGTTAATAAATCAATTAGCCTCTGCAAATATAGGTGAAATTAGAAACATATCGGGAACATATTGGAAACATATTAGTAATATATTGTCATAAATAGAGGAAGAATTAAGTAAATATA
>JAITRG010000143.1 GCA_031288515.1 Tannerellaceae bacterium | reverse complement strand
AGAGATTTTGTTTCAGGTTGGAAATGGTATAATCCAGCAGTTCCGTCTGGTTGCGCGAGATACTGAATTCTATATCAGGATAGACTGATGCGAAGTGGTCTGTTACTTCCTGAAGCGATTCCTTCATCTCGTCCATATTTTCATCCGCTTGTTTGATGATAGCCAGGGTTACGGCCCGTTTACCATTGGAAAGGGAAAGTCCGGTTTCTTTAACCGGGACAATATCTACCTTTGCCAACTCTTTCAACTGAAAAATACGGCCGCTCTTGCGTATATAAATATTTTCCACATCTTCCAATGTCCGTAGCAGCGCAGAAAATTTAATATTGTATTCATAATACCCGTCCCGCACAATCATACTGCCCGGTTCAATATTATTGGAGGCAAGAACCGACTCCAGGTCATTCAGCGAGATACCGGCTATTTCCAGCAGTTTTACGTCGGGAATAATTTGTAATTGCTTATTCATTACGCCCGTCATATCCACCATCGCCACTTCCGGCAATTGCTCAATCCGGCGTTTGATCACCATTTCGGCAAACTCGCAAAGTTCCAGAAAGCGATCGGTTCCCGTGTCGTCAGTCGTCAGGTTAAGATAAAAGACCGGTATATCCGTAGCGCTGGCTTTTATTACGCGAGGGCGGCTTACCTCACGCGGAAGGTTGTTCATAGCGGCGTCTATTTTCTCATTGACTTCTATAAACGCCAAATCGGTATTGGTTCCAAAATCAAAGGTTAACCGAACGATCCCCGCGCCGTCGCGCGTCTCGCTCCGGATATTTCGCAGCCGGCTTACTTGCATCAATTGCTGGCGGATCGGTTTTACGACTGTATTTTCCAATTCCCGCGCCGAGGTGTTTTTCCCGGATACCTGTATCGTGATTTCAGGAATCGCAATATCCGGCAGCAGGGATACAGGCAATGTGAAATAAGTTACCAAACCTATAATAAAACAAGCCGCAAATGCCATCAGAACCGCGATAGGCCGCTGTAATAGAAACTTTAGCATATTCTTTTCACTTGTCTGCTACTTCAACCGCCGTCTCATGCGCCAGGTTGATGTTGCCGCTGGTAATTACTATATCTCCTTCTTTCAGGCCTTCCGTTATGGTATAATGGCCGGCATTTTCCAATCCTGTCTGTACATAGTTCCAATAGGCTTTCTTATCGGCCAAGGTAAATACAACCTGCCGGCCGGAACGAAGCACAACCGCTTCTTTAGGTACGACCAATTGCTTGCCTGCCAAACGCTGGATACTGATACGTACATTCATCCCTTCAAACAACTTACCGGTATGGGCAATCGTCGCTTTCACCTGCACCATCCCGTTCGCATCCACCAATGGATTGATTTCCGAAATACGCCCTTCCGTTTTCTCATCCGGTATGGAAAAAGGGGTAACTTCCACTTTATCGCCCGTTTTGACGAGCGCCAACTCACTCTCTAATATCGTAAAGGAAGCTTCCAGGCTACGCGGGTCGATGATTGTACAGAAAACGTCGGTAACGGAGGAGGTATTAAGCGGTTTGGCAAACAGATTAGCCACAACGCCATCGAAAGGAGCTTTCAGCACGGCGTGTTCTTCTTCATATAGCGCCAGTTCATATTGAGCCAATGCCTGGCTGTAACCGCTTTTCGTAAGCGCCAATTGCATGGTAGCGTCCGGTACTTTAGCCGAATCTTCAATGCCATATCCCTGTCCGATCAATACATCCTGCAATTCCAGCTTCGCCCTGTCGAGCGCATCCTTTGCCTGCATCGTCTTATTATGTAAGCGGAAAGCGGTCAACTCGGCCAGTTTTTGTCCTTCAGACACCCGGTCGCCGTTCCTTACATAAATTCCGGCGACTGTTTCTTCCGATTCAAACGTTAAATCAACATACTGCCGCGCGGATAATTTTCCGTTACTGATTAGTTCATGGTTGAAATCCGAAAGATGAAGCTCCATAACCGTCACTTCGTTCGTCATATCCGGCAAAAGGGTTTCTATTCCCTGTTCATCATCAGCCTCTTTTTTATCGCCGGAGCAGGCTGCCGTACAGGCCAACAGTATCCATATAAACAAGCGGGCATACCCGGAATGTATCATTTTTTCAACTCTCATATAATTCAATTTAGGGTTACAACACCGACAAATATAATGAAATATTTTTACGAACGTATCTCGCAGACCCGATTTTATGGAACGGGTTGATTTTGCGTTTGTATTTACCTGTTTTGTCATAACATCTTTTTTACGCCTTCCCTCATTTCACGGATGGCCGTTGTATGTACTTTGGGTTCTTTTATCAATACGGAATCAATGCTTGCCCGTAATTTCTGCGGATTATAAAATCCCGGTTCCGCATATAGTTTTGTCAGCAGGTAATAGGGATAAATACGTTCGGGCAATATGCTGACGCCATGTAATAAATACATTTCCGCTTCTTCGTAATGTCCCAAAGCCTGTGCATTTTTACCCAACATATACCAGATCATAGGGTCTGCGCTTAGTTGGGCAGCGCGTTTCAACAGTTGGCAGGCCTCCTGATAACGCTCTGCTTTATTCAGGGATTGGGCATAGTCAAAAAGATATTCCGGCTTGTGATTCAGCAACGGATATAATTCTTCATGATTTGCAAAACCCGTCCATCCTTTGTATGCCTGATAGCGTCTCTGCTGTAAAAAGCAGCAGGCGCCTGAAAGCAGAATGGCAAATAAAGCAATAAATAAGGCGTTCGCTTTAAAGGAGAACGGTTTTTTAAGAATAAAGAAACAGGGTTCGGCCATACAAATAGCTGACAGGAATATCAGCAGCGCCCAAAATGCCGGCAATTGTAAAGGATAAGAAGAACCCGCAAAAACGGCAAACGCCAATATCCCTCCCGCTGCGCCGGTACGCCGGTTTCTTATTCCTGCATAAAAACAACAGGATAACCATAAAAGAAAACACAGTAATCCGAACACGCCTTGTTCTAAACTTATTTGTAAATATTCATTAAACGCATATTCCGGCGAACCGGCCACCAGCTTTTCCGTTGCCGAAGCGTTGCCCGACATAAAATAAGAAGCCTGTTCGTTGGCAAAGGCGGCAGGGAAACCGCCTAATCCCGTTCCCGATACAGGTTGATGAGTAATCGCCCGCGCCGTTATTTTCCACATCAGCAAACGACCGTTAGCCGAATCTTTTTTCAACAGGAAAAGGGCCGTTAGCCCGATAAACAGGCAACCGATCACAAGCGCTGAAACCGGAATCATCCGTTTTCCGTATGTATCGATTATTTTTTTTACCTTCTCCCATCCGGCCCGCTGCATCCAATATACCCAGGCACAGGAAATACCGGCAGCCAGCCAGGCCGAACGGCTCATCCCTGCCGGCAGTACCAGCAACATACTTATAAGGATAATCAGGGAAGTATACCGCAAAACAACGGCATAATGCCACCAGGGATATTTTCTGAATTTGCCGGTTCGCAAGATAAAATGCAGGGCAACGGGGGAAATAACGGCTAAATACCCGGAGTAAGGCCCCGGATTAAAGAACGAACCGGTCAGGCGAAATAACGGATGACGGGAAGCCCTGTAACCATAGAGCTGTTCCAGGCCCCATACAGACTGTATCAATCCGGTAAGCAGGATAAAGACAAGAAAGACATTTCTCAATGACGGGTATCTTTTCAGCAATACGCGCAGTATGAACCACAACAATAGTAATTGCCCGCCGAACAATAATTTTTCAGGTTCGGGTTGTAACGCCCAATGACAGGTTAATAAGGTAATACCCCAAAAAGCCGGCAACAGCATATCCGGCAGCATGATCTGAATACGATTACGGCACGCGGACGTACGCACAACTGTTTTTGAAAAGAACTCGCACAGTAAAACAAGGACGG
>JAITRG010000160.1 GCA_031288515.1 Tannerellaceae bacterium | reverse complement strand
GGTGTTCTTCCAGTTCCCGGAGAAGGATGATTATCTTTTTCAGCAGAATTTTGTTACCTGCTTTCTCATGCGCCTCCAGGTCTTCTTTGGCCTCCGGCGAAATAATGAGTTTATAGCTCATATTCCAAGCATCTTTTCAATCTGTTCGATCGTCATAACTTCCCCTTTGCCATCCTTGATGCTCTGTAGGGCTTGGTCAATCCTTTTTTCCATCTCCGGTGTGAAATAAAGTTCCTCCATGCTGATTGGGGTGACCACATACGCCTTGTCTTCCCCCCGCTTCACGATAAGTCGGGTTCCCTTATCCACCAAGTTCGAGGAATTCCCTTTGGTGTTCCCTGAACTTCCTGCTTGATATCGCCAATACATTTGCCATAATCCGTTATTTTTTTGTGCACGTACCGACATGGTACACGCACAAAGATAACGCATATTCCTTACATATTCAAACCGTATAATGAAAAAGTTTTCTTTGCTTTTTTCTGCGCTCCTGCGCTCCCACGCCCTTGTGCATTAACAACATCCAAAACTATTCAGAGGAAACCCAAATTTTCTCAAACGTCTTTACGGAAGAATTGATAAAAGAGGCTTTGGATAAAAAATATGACATAATCATAGAAGGAACAATGCGAAATCCTGAAACGCCGTTAAAAACGGCAGAACAGCTAAAAAACGCAGGTTTCAGGGGCGATCGCCGCTCCTTCTGTTTTTACCGAGATTTCCGTATTCAATCGTTATCAGGAAGAAGTTGAAAAGAAAGGGGCCGGCAGGTTATCCGATATGAGCGCCCACAATGAAGCAGTAAAAGGCTTGCCTAAATCGCTGGATGCGTTATACGCGAACAAAGCCGTTGATAAAATTTCCATCTACACATTTCAAAGCAGGGAAAAAGTAAAAGATATTACCAATACCGGCGGTAAGTGGAATGTTGCGCTAAAACCTTCTTTCTGCGTTGAAAAAGCTATCAATGAACAATTAAAGAATAAAAGTTTTTTATTGGATGTAAAGCAAAGAGGCGTGAATACACTCGAAAAACTGTCGCCCGAATTAAAAGATAGCCTGAAACCCTCGATAGAAAAAATAGATAACATCTTGGGGAAAAGAAATAATCTTTCTCTGTAAAAGAGAACATTCCCTTAATCGGTTCAAATACACTTCCTTTAAATTCCGTTTTCTCCCCAATGTCATTTAGTTAAGCTATAACTTCTTCTTATTCATGCAATAAACTTTTTTTGTTTTATGATTTCTTGGATTAGTTCTGCCGGGCCTTATGATTTCGCAGGTTTTCATCAGTAGCTCATCAAAGGATATTAACGCATTTTTGAAGTCTTTTTTGATAAAGGGAAACTCCTTTATTTACAGGGAAAATTTAATGCTTTTCAAACTAATCCCAAAATGTCAAAGAACTTATTTTATCAAAATCCCTGCAAGAGATTGAATGCTTTCCCTTAACTAAACGACATTGGGGCAAAAAAACAAATTTCAGCGAACTGGTCAACGCTGAATCAGCCGTTATTTTTCATGGATAAGCCGGCTGTACGAAAAATAGCGTATCGTTGCCGGATATGGGAAGAAAAACGTATATTTGCGCCTTACGGACGATTATTTAATTAACGACAAATAAACAGGAATATGAAGAAACTGATTGTTTCCGTTTGGGCAATAGCAGCGCTACTGTCTTGCGGCGAAAAAAAAGAAGAACTTACGCTTTCAGGGTTAAAGCAGACGGATTTCGTATCTATGGTAGACGGGAAGCTTACGGCTTTATTTGTATTGAAAAACAGTAATGGCGCGGAAGCTTGTATTACGAATTACGGAGGGCGCCTGGTGTCGATGATGGCGCCTGACAGGAATGGAAAAATGACGGATGTGGTACTGGGATATGATAATATCGGAGATTATACTTCATCCGACGGGAATTTCGGCGCGCTGATCGGGCGTTACGGCAACCGTATCGCTAACGGGAAATTTATTCTTGACGAAACGGAGTATACGCTTCCGCAGAATAACAACGGACATTGCCTGCACGGAGGGCCGAACGGTTATCATACGCGCGTGTGGGACGCCCGGCTGGTAAACGGCCAGACGCTGGAACTGACTTATTTATCCCGGGACGGCGAAGCCGGTTTTCCGGGCAACCTGGATATAAAGGTTACGTATACGCTGGAAGACAACAATGCAATCGCCATTAACTACGAGGCTACCGCCGACAAGGCTACCATTGTTAACCTGACCAACCACAGTTATTTTAACCTGTCGGGCGATCCCGGCGCGCCGATTACGGACCAGTCCATTCTGATCAATGCCGACAGCTACACGCCGGTAGACGAAACGCTGATTCCCATAGGGATTGAGCCGGTAGAAGGCACGCCGATGGATTTGCGCATGCCGGCAGTTATCGGGGCGCATATAGACGACCCGTTCGAACAGTTGACGAGAGGCCGCGGCTACGACCATAACTGGATACTGAACGCCGGGGGGGATATCCATACGCTGGCGGCAAAGGCCGTTTCAGCAAAGAGCGGCATCGGCCTGGAAGTGTATACAAACGAACCGGGCATACAGTTCTATACCGGAAACTTTATGAGCGGCGCCGACAAAGGGAAACAGGGGGTAACGTATCCGCACCGGGGCGCTTTCTGCCTGGAAACGCAGCATTATCCCGATAGCCCGAACCAGCCGCAATTCCCAAGCACAGTGTTGCGCCCCGGCGAAACCTATACAAGCAAATGTATCTATAAGTTTACGGTAGAAGGCGATTGATATACCTGTCTTTCTTTGTCAGGGGGTTGCCTTTTATTGTGTAGCCGATGCTCCAGTATAAATACTGCGCTTTCGTGAATTTATGGGCGCGAATGCCGAAGGCGCCGAATATATTGTCTTTCAGGTAGGCTTTCGCTCCTATTATCTGGTAGACGCGGAAGTCGTACGCGTTGCCGTGAAGCAGGTTATAGCCCACATTGGCAAAGAAAGAGACGCGCCGGTACGTCATTTCTCCTTTTAAAGAAAGCCCCACAGAGAAACGCTTATAGATAAGGCCCAGCTTCACCCTGTCGTAGTATTGCCCGTCCTGGGGGCGTATCTGGCGCCATATTTTCACGTCGGAGCTTTCGTCGTATACCAGTTCCATACTGGGACCCCATCTGTAATTATAGCTGTTTACAAACATCGTGGCGTAGCTAAGCCCGAACACTTTAAAGTTCCTGTCTACTATGTGCTGGGGCAAGCCCGTCCCGGCGGTATCTATCCGTATCTGCCGCGAGGTAATGGTAAAAAGGACGTCGTAATCAATCCGTTTCTCCAACGGAGGAGGGGCAAATTCGGCGCGCCTGGAATAATCGACGGCTCCGGGGCTGACGTTGTAAACCAGTTCCACGAAAGGAGACAGGAGGTTGACGCCTTTGTTGGGAAGCCGTTGCGCGCCATTGGAAAAGTGGGCTATCCCCATGCCCGCGTATACATCCCACCGGTCGTTCAATCTCCTTTTCATAGATACGCTGACCCCCACATGCACATTCGAGGCAGAGCCAAGGGCTATATTATCTGGGTTGTCGAATATATCGTACGGCTTCCAGTTGAAAGACATGCCGAGGTTGAGTTCATACCTGAGCGACCAGTTGGGACTGAATCTCTTCCAGTCGCCTCCCTGGAAGAGGTATAAAGAGACAGGGGCGCCAAGCGCTTTCTTGTTAAAGAACCCGGCCGCATAGATACCGATACCGTTGTAGGGCATGCCATAGGCGAAATCTTCCCAACTGTCGCCGGCGGAATACGTTCCGAACTTGAACGATGCGGCGCTGTACCAGGGGATACAGTTCCCTTCGCGCACATAATGGTTGGTAGGCAAAACGACGCCCCCCATCCCGGTAAACGATAAAAAACGGGGAGGAATTTTCTTTACGGAAGAAAAACTGTCGGGAGCCGCAATACCGCTCTCTGTAATACTGCCGGCCGCAATACCGTTCTCTGCGTAACCGCTTTTCGTTACGGATAAAAGAATGATAAGCAGTAAATAATTTCTTTTCATTTCAACGATACGGAAGCATGAAACAGCTTCTCCGGTTAAATTTCAAAACAAGTCGTAATTTGTGCGTAATACCTTAAACTCCGTACGGCGATTGATTTGATCGGCTGCGTCCTGCTGTTCGGGAGTTAATGTAAGAATAAAGTCTTCCGTCAGGACGTCGCCTTCCGTCAGAAAATCAAATGCGGCGGCCATTTTCTTATCGGCCGTTTTAGGGACGCTCTCGCCATATCCTTTCGCTTCCAGGCGACCGGCGGCAATGCCTCCGGCAACGAGGTAATCGACAACCGACTGCGCCCGGCGCCCGGCCAGGCGTTCGTTATATTCGCCGGTTCCTTTTCTGTCGGTATGGGCGCCGAGTTCGATGGCCACATTCGGGTTATCGTTCAGCATCTTTATCAGTTCGTCCAGCGCCTCTTTCGATTCGGGGCGCAGCGTAGCCTTGTCGAAATCATAAAAGATATGCTCTATCACAACGGGGCGATGGAGGGGTGAGAGGAAGAAATCCACCAGGTATGTTTCGTTTTTCTCTTCGACTCCGGTTCGCAGCTCGAAGTTTTGATTCAGGTAGCCGCGCGCGCTTGCCATCATCACGTAGCTGACGTCGCGTTCCAGCTCTACGCGGTAGGAGCCGTCTTTTTTTACCGGCACGGCGAGGTTCAGCCCGTCGCGCCCTACGATGCGTATGGTAGCTTCTTCCACCGGGTATTCGTCTATATCGAATACGACGCCTTCGATAAAGATGGTGACGACGGGCAGTTCAAACGAATAAAGATGGTCGCTCCCGCGGGCGTCGTTCCGGTTGGAGCTGAAGAAGCCCTTTTCCTTATTCCCGGCAAACGTGATTCCGAAATCATCGCCCATAGAGTTGATGGGGGCTTTCATATTTTCGACAGACCAGACGCCCAGGCTGTCGGCCGCGGCTTTGAAGAGGTCTAACCCGCCCATGCCCGGATGGCCGTTCGAGGCAAAATACAGGGTGGCCGAATCGCGGGCGTATGGAAACATTTCGTCGCCGGACGTGTTGATGTGCGGCCCCAGGTTTTCCATCGGGCCGAAACTGTCTCCCAGCATACGGACCCTGAATATATCTTTCCCTCCATAACCGCCGACAGCGTCTGAAACAAAATAAAGGTATTTCCCGTCGGGGGAGACGGCCGGATGCCCCAGGGCCGTTACGGAGTCTTTAACGATCGAAACGCGCGAACCTTTTCCCCAACTGGCATTGGTACGGGTGGATACGTATATCTCGGAGGTGCGGGGGCCTTCCGCGTCCCGGGCGCAATAGGTGTAATACATCCGGCCGCCGTCTGCCGTAAAGGAAGGAGTACCTTCGTCAAATTCGGTATTCGCTTCGCCTTCCAGTTCTTCGGGGCTGAGCCAGGCGCCGTGTTCGTCCTGTTTTACCAGAAAGAGGTTATTATTGTTCATCCCGGTAATCGGGTTGACGGCGGCGTCTTTATCTTTGGTGCGCGACGAAGCGAAATAAAGCTGGTCGTAATTGCCGCCGGAAAGCATCGGGCTGAATTCGGAGCGCCTCGAGTTGAACTTCTCCATTCGTTTCACCTGGTAGCGGGTAGGGTTCTGCCGCCATACGGGGGCCATCCCGGAGCCTTTTATCCCATTGGCGGCCAGCGCGTCGGCAGGGTTGAACGACAGGAAATCGGTATAATACCTGATAGCGTCGGCGTATTTCCCGCTTTTCTGGTACATCTGCCCGAGGCGAAGATTTACCGTGCTGTCCGGGTAATTATACCGGAGCGCGTTCATATAAGCGCCGGTGGCCAGGCTTGTTTTATTAATCAGCCGGTTGCACTCGGCCATACGAAAAGCGACATACCCGCGCAGCTCCCTGTCCCCGGGAGGCGTCCGGGCATAAACTTTCCGGTAGATGGCGGCCGCTTCATTGTATTCGCCAATGCGCTGCTTCTCTTCCGCATCGCTCAACCTGGCCGATTTGCAGGAGAACAGGGAAAAGGCGGCCAAAAGAAATAAGATGTATGTTACGATTTTCTTCTTCATAAATGCGCCGTTCGGACGTGCAAATATAACGAAACCCGCAAATTCTTATTGCATAAACGCGAAGGAATCTCGCGCCGCCGCCCGGCCTCCTTTCTTCTTTCGGGGGAAGAGGCTACGTTTCGCAGTTTGGGGAAGGGATGCAACGTTTCTGCAATACGTTTCGCAGTTCGGGGAGGATGTAACGTTTCTGCAATACGTTTCGCAGTTTGGGGAAGGGATGCAACGTTTCTGTGATCCGTTACGTAATTATGTATATATGTAAACAGTAAAGCGCTAATTCCGTTTGAAATTATGAAACACGTATCTTTATCATGGCTTGGCGTATGCCTGGCTTTCTTTTCCCCGGGCTTGCCGGCGCAGATGCAGGAGCCGGACAAGCCGCTGACGGCGTCAAGGATCGGCGCCGCGCCCGTAATAGACGGCGCATTGCGCGACGAATGCTGGGAAAATGCCGGCGAATGGTCGGGCACGTTTGTACAGCAACAGCCGGACGAAGGCAAGCCGGAAACGGAAGAGACCCGCCTGAAGATACTTTACGACGACCATAATATATATGTAGCGTTCCGCGCGCTCGACTCCGGGGCGGATAAGATAAACCGCTGGCCGGCTCCCCGCGACCAGATAGAGGGAGACGCCGTGTACATTATCTTCGACAGTTATGCCGACAAGCGCACCGGCTTTGCTTTTGCCCTGACGGCCGGGGGGACGAGGGCGGACTTCCTCTGTTCAAACACGGATGAAGACGATTATACCTGGAACGCCATCTGGGAAGGCAGGGCCTCGGCAGACGACAAAGGCTGGTATGCCGAGTTCCGGATTCCCCTCTCGCAGCTTCGCTACCCGGACGGGGAGGCGCAGGCGTGGGGCTTTCATGCCATTCGCGTGATCGACCGGAAAATGGAGACCAGCCATTTACGCCTGATTCCCCGTAATAATAAGGGCTTTGTATTCTCTTTCGCCACCCTGGAGGGCATATCGGGGCTTCCGCGCTCAAGGCGGATTGAGCTGAGCCCTTACGCCTCGCTGAAGTTCCAGGCATATGAAAGGGAAGCCGGCAACCCGTACGCCACGGGGAGAGAATGGGGCTATGGGGCGGGAGTGGACGGCAAGATCGGCCTTTCCAGCGATTTTACCCTGGACTTTACCATCAACCCGGACTTCGGGCAGGTGGAAGCCGACCCGTCTACCATCAACCTGACCGCCTTCGAGACCTGGTATGAAGAGAAGCGCCCTTTCTTCCTGGAAGGCAAGCATATCTTTAATATGCCGGGCGAATCTCTCTTTTATTCGCGGCGGATCGGGGCTTCCCCGGGATGGAAGCCGGACGGCGGGGAGGGGCGGTACAGCTCCGTGCCGCAGCAAACGCATATCATCAGCGCCGTGAAAGTGTCCGGCAAAAGCAGGAACGGGCTGTCGCTGGGGGCGCTCAACAGTATTACCGCCAGGGAAAGCGCCCGGGTTACGGACCACGGCGCCGCATACAGCCTGACGGCCCAGCCTTTTGCCTCCTATTCGGTGGCCCGCGTACAGCAAGACTTCAGGGAAGGAAGCACGATCGTAGGGGGGATGCTCACGTCGGTGAACCGTTTCATACGCGACGCCCACCTGGCCTTCCTGCCCCGCAACGCCTACACGGGCGCCGTCGACTTTGCGCAATACGTCCGGAACCGGGAGTATTATGCCATGGGAAGCCTGCAATACAGCCATGTGGAAGGCGCGGCCGAAGCGATAACGGCCCTGCAGGAATCGGCGGTGCATAATTACCGCCGCGAGGATGCGCCGTATGTATCGGTAGACAGTTCGCGCACCCGTATGCGCGGGAGCGCCGGCACGATCGTTATCGGGCGCGGGGGCGGGAAGAAAATCGTGAGCGAGCACCGCTTCATGTGGGTCACGCCCGGCTTCGACCCGAACGACGCCGGATACCTGCAGAGCGCCGATTATAAAATGCTGAGAGGCTACGTAAATTATGTGGAAAACACGCCCCGCGGCGTCGTGCGGAATTTCTACGCGGCCCCCTTCTACCGTTTCCTCTGGGACTACGGGGGCAGGAATACGTTCGGGCAGGCGGGCCTTGAGGGAAGCGTTACGTTTACAAACAAATGGAGGTTTTCCGTAGATGGTTTCTACGATATGGCGACCGTCAAGAACGGTATGCTGCGCGGAGGCCCCGCCGTGAGGCTCAACCCGCGCTGGGGAACAGACTTCCTCTTCTGGTCGGACGACTCGAAAAAGGTAACGCTCAGCGGCTACCACGGAACGATGCTGGGCCGTAACCGCTATGGGCAGTTCGCCTGGGCGTCGGCGGCTTTCCGCCCGCTGCCGAACATACGCCTGTATGCCCGCGTCAATTACGACTACCTGCACACGGGACTGGAATATGCGGCGATCCGCGAACTGCCTTCGGGCGGAAAGGCCTACCTGATGGCTGCCATCAGGCAACATACGCCGGGGGTTACGTTAAAGATGGATTACAGCATCACGCCCGACCTCTCCGTGCAGTTCTACGGCAACCCCTTCCTGTCGTGGGGAAAGTATTACGACTTTAAACGGGCTACCCACACGATGGACAGGGCGTACGAAAACCGCTTCCGCCTCCTGGACGACGGCGTGCTGACGTACCATCCCGCCGACAATACCTATTCGGTAAAGGAAGCAAACGGCGAGGCGTATACCTTTGCCAACCCCGACTTCAGCTTCCGCGAGTTCCGCTTCAACCTGGTGGCCCGCTGGGAATACCGCCCGAACTCCACCGTCTACCTGGTATGGACGCAAGGCCGCTCCGGCACGGCCCCCGAATACGTATCTTCCCTGTCCCAAAACGCAGAAGAACTGTTCCGCTATTCCCCCGCCAACGTATTCATGCTCAAACTGAACTACTGCTTCATGCTTTAACGGGGCGGTTACTTATGCTCAAACTGAACCGCTTGCTTTATGCTTTGACGGGGCGGTTACTTATGTTCAAGCCGGACTGCATGCTTCATGCTTTGACGCCCCCGCTACTTATGTTCAAACTGAACCGTTTGCTTCATGCTTTGACGGGGCGGCTATTCTGAAATATTGCGTATATTTACG
>JAITRG010000134.1 GCA_031288515.1 Tannerellaceae bacterium | reverse complement strand
ATAAGAAAAATATCCCGCAATCAAACAACTGATGAGATGAATTTCTGAAAGAAAACGAAAAGAAGGAGAGGGATTAATCCCATCCCGACCTGTGATGTGTTTAGTCAGATATGACTTCTATAGTTTTCGGACAGTCACCTCCCGTCACACTTATTATTCTGTATATAATACAGTTGCAGGAAATGTGACTGAAAGAACGAAAAAAAATAAAGTTTTGAAGTAATGTGTCCCGTTTGTCTGTCTGTGGTCTGTTCGCTGAGGAATCTGCCACGTTGCGGGCCGGTAGCGGCGTTTAGACAGGCATACGCTCTAACGGGAGCTTCGGAAGCATAAATTATAGGTTTGCCCTGAAATTAATGTGTTAAAGTAGAGTTAATACTTAATTAAAAAGGGCTGTGCAAAATACAAACAAGACAGCCCTTAGTTCTTTATTTTATGGTTGCACAGGTTTTAATTTCTATATATCTTTACAGCAAAATCGTAAAGTACTTAAAACGCAATGAAAAATGTATTAGTAATTGGGGCGACCGGGCAGATTGGTACCGAATTAACGCTGGAACTAAGGAAACGCTACAATGGAAATATTGTAGCGGGGTACATACCGGGAGCCGAACCTAAAGGGGAGTTGTTGGAAACAGGCCCTGCCGAAATTGTAGACATCACGAATGACAAACAAATTGCAGATGTAGTATCAAGGTATAAAATTGATACGATTTACAACCTGGCAGCTCTTTTGTCCGCCGTAGCCGAAGCGAAGCCTCAATTGGCTTGGAGAGTAGGCATGGACGGATTATTTAACGTATTGGAAGTGGCGCGCGAATATACATGCGCCGTATTTACGCCCAGTTCTATCGGCGTATTTGGCAATAATACGCCGAAAGACCATACGCCACAGGACACGATCCGTAACCCGCGTACGATGTATGGGGTAACCAAAGTGGGCGGCGAGTTGTTAAGCGATTATTATTTCATCCGGTTTGGAGTAGATACCCGTTCGGTCCGGTTTCCGGGATTAATCTCTTATATTGCCCCTCCGGGCGGCGGCACAACAGACTATGCAGTCGACATCTATTACGAAGCTGTAAGAGGCAATCATTTTATATGCCCGATAGCTGCAGGTACTTTTATGGATATGATGTATATGCCCGATGCATTACATGCAGCGATTCAGCTGATGGAAGCCGACCCGTCGCGCTTGGTACACCGGAACGCATTTAATATTGCGGCCATGAGTTTCGACCCGGAAATTATCTTTCATAATATAAAGAAATACATTCCGGGCTTTACGATGGAATATCAGGTAGACCCGTTGCGGCAAACAATTGCCGAGTCTTGGCCCAATTCGTTAGATGATACCTGCGCCCGTGAAGAGTGGGACTGGAAACCTGTATACGACCTTGATTCCATGACACAAGATATGCTTACCAAACTAAAAGCAAGGCTTTTAATGTAAGGAATGGCACACTTTTCTTTTTTTATAAACAAACTGTAAATGTAATGAGGGATAAACCGCTTATTTTAATTACAAATGATGATGGCGTACATGCCGAAGGGATAAAAGAGTTGACAGCCTGTTTGAGGGAATTGGGCGATTTAGCCGTATTTGCGCCTGACGGACCCCGTTCGGGGATGTCGAGCGCTATTACGTCTCTTATCCCTGTTACCTGTACCTTACTAAAGGAAGAGCCGGGCCTGCGTATATATAGCTGTACCGGCACTCCCGTTGATTGTGTAAAATTGGCAGTGAATGACGTCTTGGACAGAAAACCGGATTTAGTGGTTTCCGGTATCAATCACGGGGGGAATATGGCTATTTGCGTTCATTATTCCGGGACGATGGGAGCCGCCATTGAAGGATGTATTTCAGGTATTCCTTCGATAGGTATTTCATTAACAGACTATACAGAAGGCGCCGGGTTCGGCGAGTGTTGCCGTTTCGGGCGTAAACTCGCCCGCCGCCTGTTAAAAGAAGGGCTTCCCAAAGGGACGTATCTGAATCTGAATGTTCCTAATATCCCTCATGTGAAAGAGATGAAAGTATGCCGGCAGGCAGCAGGCCGTTTTATTAATGAATATATGCGCTCCGAAAACGCGCTGGGCGATCCGGTGTATTGGCTGACCGGCAGCTTCGATGAAGTAAAGCCCATTCACCCGGAGAACGATACGTTGGCGCTGGATAACGGCTACGCCTCTTTAGTTCCCTGCCGGATAGATGTAACAGACTACGATTTCATGCAGAAGCTCCACTCAATGATACAAGACGAATGAAGTATTACCTCATCGCCGGCGAAGCCTCCGGGGATTTGCATGCCTCTAATCTGATGAGAGCGCTGTCGGAAGCCGACACGGAAGCCAACTTCCGGTTTCTGGGAGGCGACTTGATGCAATCCGCAGGCGGCGCGTTGGTTAAGCATTACCGGGAAATGGCTTATATGGGTTTTGTTCCGGTATTACTTAATCTGCGAACCATTCTCCGGAATATGAAAACCTGCCGGGATGATATTCGTTCCTGGCAGCCGGATGTTGTTATACTGATAGATTATCCCGGATTTAACCTGGAAATTGCCAAATATGTAAAAACGCAATTACAGATACCTGTTTACTATTATATTTCGCCTAAAATATGGGCCTGGAAGAAATACCGGATCAACGCTTTCCGCCGGTATGTCGATAAGATGTTCTGTATTTTACCTTTTGAGAAAGAATTTTATCACAAGCTGAACTATCCGGTAGATTATGTAGGGAACCCTTCCGTAGACGCTGTTGATTCGTTTATCCGACAGCAGGCTGCACAACCCGGTACATTTTTGACGGAAGAAGGTCTGACAGGTAAACCCATTCTGGCGCTATTAGCAGGCAGCCGCAAGCAAGAGATAAAAGATAACCTGCCTGTCATGTTGGAGGTTGCGGCGGCTTTCCCCGACTACCAACCGGTTATAGCCGGCGCCCCGGGTATAGAACGCGCCTGTTATACCCAATACGCAAGCCGGCATCCCGCCAAAATTGTTTTTAATAAAACCTATCCTCTTTTATACCACAGTTCCGCCGCTTTGGTCACTTCCGGTACGGCAACGTTGGAAGCTTTGCTTTTCCGTGTACCTCAAGTGGTTTGTTATTACGTTAAAACAGGAAAAATAGCCGGATTCGTTTTCCGCCACTTTTTTCATACCGACTATATATCGCTGGTAAACTTGATTGCCGGGCGGGAGGTCGTTCAGGAACTGTTCGCCGACCGTTTTTCATACCCGGCTATTTATACGGAACTGAAACGCATCCTTTATGACGCATCCTGCCAAAAGCAGATGCTGGACGGGTACGATGAAGTGATCCATATCCTCGGAAAAGCGGGCGCTTCTCAACGTACGGCACGGCTTATCTGTAAATATTTGCGCAATTAACATCTTTTATACATCTTTTTTGCAGCATTTTATTGTCTATCATCATCTTCTCTATGTAAAGAAAATTATAATGATATTTAATTTATGAAGATGTTGAAGTTATTTTTTGTTATTACGGGAATGGTAGTTGCCTCTTTCACATTTAATTCATGTTTGGATGATGATAACAGCTATTCTTTAAGCAACATGTGGGTGTCTATCGCAACGGCAAGGCCTGTAAGCGACAGCTCCTTCTATCTTACATTAGATGACAGTACGACGCTATGGCCGGGAGCGCCCCTCTATATCCCTTATCAACCGGTAAAGCCCCAGCGTGTACAGATTAATTATACCAAATTGGGGGATAATTTTGATGGGTACGACCATGTTATTAAGCTGAACGCCATTGATACCATACTCACGAAAGCAATTTCCGGTAATCTCGGCGCAAAGAACGATTCCGTTTACGGGACAGACCCGGTGGAAATCACAGCTATATGGGTGGGAGACGGTTTTCTGAACATTGAATTTAAAGCGTATTTCAGCGTCAATGGCGTAAAACATTTCGTTAATTTATTGCCTGCCACAGCAGACAGCGAAAATCCGTACAAACTGGAATTCCGGCACAATGCAATGGGCGACCAGTCTTCTTATCTGCGTTATGGATTTGTAGCATTTGATTTGTCGAGCCTCCCCGGCACGGAAGGCAAAGACGTTACCTTATTAATCAAAGCGGATACATTCGAAGGAGTAAAAGAATTTGAGAAAAAATACAATTCAGGTAAAAACGCCGAACAAGCGGAAAAACTCAGTTCGGAAAATTTTGAAAAGATTATGTAAACACCTTCCCACATAACTTTTATTTTTATCATTTAGTTCAGAGAGAGGGGCGTCGTGATGATGCCTTTCTTTTTTTTATGGCAGATGCAGAAGTGTTAAAAGTGACGAAGCCGGGAGACTATGCGTTTATATTACGCCCTTTTTCTCAAATAAAAATACTAACTTGCAAAGGCATTTATAAACCTTATATTTTGCAATGGATGAAAAAACTGTTTTATGTATTCTTGACAATCGTTTTATTATGTATACTCTTCTTTGCCTGTACGGAGAGCGTAGTTACGGAAGGGTTGGCTCGGGCGGAAAAGCTGATGGATGTTAACCCCGACAGCGCTTTGGCTCTTCTGGAAGAAATTAAGAAGGATAGCGGCGATAGCCTGATAACAAAAACGCTGTCTAAAAAACAATACGCCCTGTGGCGTTTGTTGCTGACGCAGGCGCAACATAAAAACCGCATCACACAAACCTCCGATTCCCTGATCCGGGTAGCCGTTGATTATTTTGAAAAAGAACGGATGTTTCATGCCCGGAAAAGCCAGCAAAAAACAATATGGATATGCCTGCTAACCGTTAGTATTATAATTACTTTTTGTGGAGGATTTCTTTTTTACCGCCGGAAAAAACGGATTCAAAAAGAAAAACATGACAGGGAATTAAGCATTAGTGAACAAAAATACAGGCAAGGAGAGCAATTCATCAAAGAAAAAGAAGAAGAAATCCGGCGACTGAAAAAAACATACGAATCGGAAACAGATAAATATCAAAAAGAATTATTAGCCATTCGGCGGCAAATTCTGGATAATGAACTCTTGCAAAGCAAACAAAAACACAAGTTGCAAAAAGAGTCTTATGTAGAATTTAAAAAGAGTTCAACCTGCCAGTTATTCCTTTCAGGCGGCAAACCTGCCGGAGAAGATTGGGCTGAACTTGAGGATTGGATGGATTTGATATACCCGGACATGAAGCCATGCCTGACAAAAATGTCACCTCTGGTTAACGAGGAAGATGTAAGGATGTGTTTCCTGTTAAAGATGAAGGTACAGGGCAAACGGATAGGCGAGTTGTTTAATATAGTTGAATCGGGCATATCCAGACGGAAAGAACGGCTATACAAAAAACTAACCCGGACAGATGGTAGCGCCAAAGAGCTTGACGCCCTTTTAGCAGAGATGTTTAAGACAATTGAGTAGGGTAAAATCGGCGCCGTCAATTCGAGTCGATTTTTATCTGTCAATTTTTGTCAAGTAATTTATGACGGTTATTCGGATTATATTCTGTTAATTTGTATTCAAACATATAATTGATTAATAAACAAAATTATCGAAGATGAAAAAAATAATTATTTTTGGAATGATGTTATTAGCAGGGGGATCATGCAGTATGGATAAAGATTCTCCAATCGATGAGAATCGTATAATAAAAGGAGATGTAATTGACACGAGAATTAAAATCGCAATTGTTGATTCTCTTTTACAAGACAGATTGAATCCTGAGTCGCCAGCCTACTTTGGGGAAACATACGCCAGCGGGATAGAAGTATTATATCTTCATAATGGGAAAAAGCGTACATTTTTAGAACGTTGGTATTTAATTCATGGATGGCCTCATGAAGAATACAGGACAATCAACCCTCCTTACCGGAGTACTGCCGAATATGAGGCGATAGACTGCGGTACGTTGGGATACTACTTTTTGGACGCCAGTTCTATATATGCCGACGCCGGAGAGGAGCCTGTATATGTCTATATACAATATCCCGATGGGAACGAAGACGAGATAAAGGTTCAACTTTACGAGAATGAACAGGGAAATGTATGTCTTATGAATAAAATCTGGTTTAATGATGAATTGATTTATGACAGGTTGGAAAATCCGGATTATTACAATCCGAAATATTATCCCTGGCTGGAACCTGTATTGGATGATAATGGAAATCCATTCGGCAGCGCCGTACGTCCTAAAAACGGTACGGACCTTATTGTGATTATGAAATAACCGGAACGCAGCCCGGTTTTCTACTCCCTGTAGCAAACCCTTTTTACGCGCGGGGAGATGGACGTCAGTATTTCGCAGGGGATTGTTCCTGATTTGTCGGATAATTCTTTGATGGGGAGGTCTTCTCCGAAGATGATGGCCGTATCGCCTTCGCGGGCGTCTATATCGGTAACGTCTACATTGGACTGAAAAAAAAAAATTCCACCCAATGCAGGCCTGCAATGACATGAAAAAAAAAATTTCTACCCAATGCAGGCCTGCAATGACATGAAAAAAAAAAATTCTGCCCGTTGTAGGCCTACATTGACATGAAAAAAAAAATTTTCTACCCAATGCAGGCCTGCAATGGACTGAAAAAAAAAAATTCTACC
>JAITRG010000108.1 GCA_031288515.1 Tannerellaceae bacterium | reverse complement strand
CGAAATAAATATTTGATTATAAATACTATATGATTCTATTTTCATGTGCCCAGGAAGCGACTTCAATATTATTGTTCACTCCTAACTTAGCATGTATCCGTTGGATATGTGTCCGGGTTGTTGCATCGGTGATATTGAGTAGTTCCGAAATTTCTTTTGTCTGTTTCCCCATCCCCAGATATATTATTATTTCATACTCTTTCCTAGTCAGCTTACCATGCTTAGGTATTGGTATCCGGCAGACAATATTAATCCCGACACACGACGAGATTAGGTTACAACGTGGTGCGTCGTGCGTTAGCTTTCCGTCTTTCAAATCGGCTCTGTAATCTAAATTACCATATCGGCAACCGGCAAACATTTCTTCCATCTCATCAGCGGAGTCCAGTCCAAAGTCATATTTTAAGACATTGAAGGCTGCCTGATCTGCTGAAAGTTCTGCCTGGAAGTATTCCCGGCAGGTAGCATCCATCATCAGGTAAGGATATTTATTACCGTTCTGAAGGAAAAAGACTCTCCATTCATTGTCCCGGAATACTTCAATATCTTCTCCGGTTAGCCCGGCTGGTAGTTTTTGCGTCATAGCACTTGTTTCTTCAGTAGTTCATTAGCCATTAATTCTTTCTGATGTTGCTGGGCAAGTAGCAGGGCTGCTTTTTCGATTCCTATATGAGACGCCATCCCATACATTACACGACGAACATAGGCCTGTGACCATCCTGTTGATTCTGCTATTGTAACAGACCATTTGGGCGGTAACTTTTTTTTAAGTTGAATTTTTTCTTCTTTCGTCATCTGTTTTAAGTATTACATTTTTAAAATATTTATATTAACTTTATAACGCAAACCTAATATAAATTTTAGACACTAAAAAATATTTTAACAAGAAACTAATAATTTTTTTATATAAAAAATATAATCCATTGAAGATGAACCTTTTGATAGTAAAAGATATTTTAGAAAAAAAGAATATTAGTATAAGATATTTAGCAGATGCCATTGGAATGTCTGAACAAAATCTGTATAGGTGTTTTCGGGAAAACAAAATACAAGCTGGAGATTTGGAAAAAATAGCTCATTCTCTACAAGTCTCAATAGGGACTTTTTTTGAGGAAAAGGTAACGGTATCAGTTCAAGGCAGCCATAATCAGTTACATAATGGCACTGGTGATCAAAATATGTCTCAATCTGAAACAACCATAATAGAACATCTTAATAGGATCATTGAGGAGAAAAATAAGATAATAGCCGACAAGGATAAATTTATAGATTTTCTTCTAATGAGTCAAAATAAATGAATGTAGGTAAATTATATAGAATAAAATTGTTTAACTTTTTAACGTAAAACGACTTATGCGATTCCCACCCGGGTCACATAAGAAAGAAATGCGCAACTGAAAATCAAACAGCTACGCATTTCTTTCGTTTTTTTAGTGTTCATTGTAACGCTCCATCCATTGTTATACTCAATTACTGTCTCATCCTTCTTTCCGCAAGGTTTCTTATTGATAAAGGGAGTAAGAATGCCTGTAATCTCCGGTATATCCTCAATATGCAATACAGTTCTACTTTAACACATTAATTTTTTCTCATCAAAAGCGTAAAGCCCCGTCCCTCTTATTCAGGCCCATGTCATTAACGCCATTACACAGGCTTGTTTGGCGACGTCTTTCAGCTTCCAGCCGGTTTATAGATACTTGCGTATGAACAGCTATGGCTGAAAGAAGACCTTTCAGCCTCGTTTCAGCAAAAAAATCGGGCCGGCAAAAAGGGAAAAAAGTCATTATGATACCTTCAGCAGACCGGTATAATGATTTGGTAAAAAGTATATAATGGTTTGCCAAAAACATCATACCGGTTTACTAAAGACGTCATACCGGTTTTTTATGGCGTCAATCCCTCTCCTTCGGTTTCTAAAGGCTGAAAGGAAGATGAAAAGTATTCTTTCGTCTTCTTTCAGGATTTCATTCTGTAAACCAGTCAGTTGTAACAAAACTGGAAGCTGAAAGGAACGATGAAAAAGTATCGTTTAGCAGGAGAATTTTCCTGTTGAAAAAGTAACTCCCGGGTGGATATCGGGTTTATCTTCTTTTTTCGCACGTTTTTTAATCTGTTAAAGTAAAAATAGGATTGTTACTTTTGAAGAAGAGTACTTACGCGACCTGTACGAAAAGGGAAAGACCGATGACAAAAAGCATCGCTGTCAACCCGGAATAATTCGCAAGTATAAACTTTGAATCAAATGTTACGCTATTTTCAATGGATGTAAGGAATTTGCATTTTAAGGTAAATTTAGATTAAATAGAGTTGTTATCAACAGGTTATAGGTTGAAATATTGCAGAATAAAAATCTTTCAGTATATTTGTAAAAGCCAAAGCGAATTCGGGACTGTTTGAACCGAATTAAAATGTATAGTTATGGAAGATATAGAGAACGAAAAGGAAATTGTACGATACGAAAAATATTATTCGGAAGAAAGTTTGGCGGATAAACTCCTCAAGGTTGCCAAAAAGGCGGGGGTGAAGGTTATTTATGCCGTTTTTCTGTTGTATTATACGCTGTTGGACGATGCGTTTCCGTATAAAGAAAAAGTGATTATCATCGGGGCGTTGGGCTATTTTATTTTTCCGTTTGATTTTATTCCCGATGTGATTTCTATTCTGGGGTATACAGACGACCTGCTGGCGTTGATTTTTGCCATCCGGAAAGTATACGTACATATTACCCCTGAAATTAAAGAGCGTTCAAAGGCGCAGGTAAAGAAGATTTTTGGTGAAGTTGACGAAAAAGAGTTCAACTTGTTCTGATAAATAAAAGCTATGAGAATAATTACAATCCTGACAGTAACAGAACGGGAACGGATTGAAGCGCTAAAAGAGGCAAGCCTGTTGCGAGAGGAGCTAACGGGGCGCTAATTATCGCGACCGGCAAAATAATTAAAAAGAAAAAGATCATTAATAAAGGCTTATGAAGATTTGGCTAAAACGAACAGGATTCCTTTTCTTGATTCCGATTGTATTCATCGTATTCATCACAATTCTTTTATACATACCTCCTTTTCAGAATTTCGTATTAAAGAAGGCTGTCCGTTATGCCGGCGAGGCTTCCGGGGTGGAAATCGGCGTTGAGAAAATACGCCTTTCTTTTCCTTTGGATATATCTGTAAGCGGGGTAGAAGTGATAATGCCTCCTTCGGATACCTTACTTACGCTGCAAAACCTTTCCGTTCGCATTAAACCGGCGCCTTTAATGAGGAAAATAATTGCCGTTGATAAAGTAAGCCTGAACGGTTTAAGCCTGAATACCGGGACATTTATCGATGGAATGGAGATAAAAGGAATTGCCGGGGAATTAGTCGCCCGGGCGTCGGTACACCTTGCCGAAGAAAAAGCCCGGGTGGATGATATTAAACTTTCCCATACGGCTGTTACGCTTTCAATTGATTCTCTTTCATTGCCTGATAGCGCCCCGGTGCCCATTCGCTGGATATTGGAAATTGAAAAAATAGCGCTGGAACAGATTCGTTTCAACATGCAGATGCCATTGGATACCGATACGTTCCGGCTGGGCGTTTATATCCATGAAGCCGGTTTAACGGCCGGCGAAGCCGATTTAGGGTGCGGCCGGTATGCGGCCGGACAATTTACTTTGTCGGAATCGGCCCTTACGTACGATGGAGACGGTAAAAAGCCGCTTAAGGGGTTAGACCCTGTGCATATCGCATTAACGAAGTTGAATATTTCCGTAGCGCCCCTGTTATATCACGGTAAAGAAATAATTGCCGGAATAAAAAATGTTTCGGCAGAAGAACGTTCCGGTTTGATTATCTCATCACTCGAAGGAAATATTCGGAGCGACAGCGCACAGGTCTCCATCCCCGGATGGCTGCTAAAGACGCCCGGCTCGGAGGTGCAATTGCAGGCAACCATGCCCTGGAGCGTCTTGGCGGACGTCTCCGAAGGCAATATGCAGGTATTGTTGACAGCCTCGGCAGACAAACGGGATTTGTTTACATTTCTCAGTGGAATGCCGGCCTCTTTTGTCCGTTCGTACCCTGATTTGCCGTTGAGTATAGTAGCTAAAGCGGAGGGAAACCTGTCGGCATTAAATCTTTGCCGGTTGACAGCCGAATTGCCCGGCGCTTTTGTCGTAAACGCTACCGGTAAAGCCGGCGAAGTAAGAGATAACATTCGCCGCTCGGCTGATATCCGTTTACAGGCGCAAAGCAAAAAGCTCAATTTTGCCCTGGGTATTCTTCCTCCCGAACAACGCGGACAATTCAATATACCGCCCGGTATGCGTTTGAACGGCCAGATAGAACTGAAAGACAGGGAATTTTCAACCCGTTTATCCCTGACGGAGGCCCATGCCGGAATAAATGCCGGCGCCCGTTATCATATGGCAGATGAATCCTACCGCGCCTGCCTCTCCATCGATAGCCTGGAACCCGTCCGTTTTATGCCGCGCGATTCATTGATGCGGCTGTCTGCCGTTATCGAAATAGAGGGGCAGGGAACGGATGTATTCAGCGATAAGACATGGATGAACCTCAGAGGAAAGATAGATTCTGTCTGCTATATAAATACCGCTTTACGGAATATTAGTTTATCCGGTTCATTAAAAGAACATCAGGCGCAGCTTGAGTTGAAAAGCGACGATCCTTTAGCGGCGATGAATATAACCCTCGACGGAACGATCCGGAAAGAAGAAGTAAAGGGTATGTTGATAGCCGATATAGACAGTATCGACTTGTACGGCCTGCATTTGATAACCGATACCTCCTCTACCTCTTTCCAACTGTTTGCCGAAGCGGAAAGCAATCTCCGGGAAAACCATAAAATAGATATTACGTTGGGAAACTGGGAAATTGTGACGGCCGCCCAACGCTTTAATCCGAAAACGTTAACTCTGCATGCCCAGAGCGCCGAAGATACGACGCGCGTTTCTTTTCACACAGGCGATTTGAAAATTGTACTTACCGGTAATGCCGGCCTGGAGACAATGGCCGGCCGGCTTGCTATGATAACCGACGCCATAAATAAACAATTGAAAGAAGACTCTACGGTTAATATCGTAGCCCTGCGCCCTTCTTTGCCCGATATGAGCCTGCAGATTCATGCAGAACGAGACAATCCTGTCTATAATATATTGCAACAGCTTGATATGGGTTTCAGCAGGTTCCATTTAGACGCTGCCGCTTCTCCGGAGAAAGGGCTTCAGTTAGACGCCAACCTGTATGCGTTGCACAAGGATACATTTCTGATAGATACGGTAAGGGCGTCTGTAAGGCCGGATTCCGCCGGATTGATCTATCAGGTGGATGTATTGAAAAACAGATACCTGCAACAAACGCCTTTTACGGCTCAACTGAAAGGCTCCGTGAAGCATAATTATATGGATGCGGAAGCCCTGTACGTAAATAATAAAAATGAAACGGGCTTTTTAGCAGGTATTCGCGGAACCAAAGAGCCGGATGGTATCCATCTGCAATTTTATCCGGAACAACAGATACTTGCCTTTTATAAATTCTCGTTGAACCGGGATAATTATATCCGGTTTAAAAGTATGAAAGAGATTGATGCGAACCTGACGCTTACGGGTGCGGATAATGCGTCTTTCCGGTTACATACGGTAGATAAGGGCGGCGATTTCCCGGAGGTACATGCAGAGCTAAGCCAGATAGACCTGCAGACCGTATCAGACGGTTTCCAGCTTCCTTCTATGGGCGGGGTGTTGAGCGCCGATATGCGTTATGCTCCCGGCCGGGAAACATTTATGGTAGTACTCGACGCCAGTGTGGATACCTTTTTATATGAGAAAGGGAGAGTTGGCGGGCTGATGTTTAATACGGTCTATTTGCCGTTAAACAATGACGACCATCAGGTAGACGTCCATTTCTCCCGCAATCAGGAAGAAATTGCGACGGCAACGGCCGTCTACCGGTCGGAAGAAGAGAATCTGACCGGCGACCTCGCGATTACAAATCTGCCCTTACAAATGGTATCCCCGTTCATCCCGGATAAAATGGCCTCATTAAGCGGGGCGCTGAACGGGCAAATGCAACTGACCGGCCCGGTGCTTTCTCCGCTGATGAACGGAACCGTGAAGCTCGACTCCGGCGCTGTTTATGTGGATATGGCCGCCTCTTCTTTCCGTTTTGACGATAAAGAAATAAAGATAAAAAACAGTATACTCTCCTTCGACAAATATAAGCTGCATGCCGCAGGAAGCAACCCGTTTGTGGTAGACGGCGCGGTAGATTTGACGAATCTGTCGCGCATGACGGCCGATTTACGCTTGGGCGGCAGTAAGATGCAATTATTAAACGCCAGACGAACGCCGGAAAGCCTTGTCTACGGAAAATTATATGCCGATTTGTCGGCTACCCTGAAAGGGCCGGTGAACGCTCTCGACGTACGGGGCAATATCAAGCTGCTGGGAGGCACAAATCTTACTTATGTAATGACGGAGAATGCATTAACCGTGCAAGACCGGTTGAAAGACCTCGTCTCCTTCACTTCTTTTGCCGATACGTTAATCCGTATACGAAGGCGGCAGGCGCTGCCCTTGGGCGAAATGAACGTATCTATGCTGGTGCAAATCGAACCGGCTGTGCAGTTGAGGGTTGATTTATCTCCCGACCGGTCGAGCTATGCGGAAGCCGTGGGCGGCGGCAACCTTTCGTTTCAGTATACATCGTGGGGAAATATGTTTCTGAACGGGCGGTATACTTTTTCGGAAGGAAATGTGAATTATGCTTTACCCGTTATACCATTAAAGAAGTTCCATATAGAACAGGGCAGTTATGTTCAATGGGATGGCGACATGATGAATCCCCTGTTAAGTATTAAAGCGACCGAACGCATGCGGGCGTCGGCCGCTACCGGAGGAGCTTCGCCCCGCATGGTAAATTTCGATGCAGGCTTACTGATTCAGGATCGTTTGAACAGTATGAGGCTGGAGTTTTTACTGGCTGCGCCCGATAACAGGGATATTCAGAACGAATTGGTTGCGATGGGGCCGGAAGAACGTTCGAAGGTGGCTTTGGCGATGATGGCTACCGGCAGGTATATTTACGGTAGCGGGCCGGGGGGCATGAACCTGGATGTAAACGGCGCGCTGAATAGCTTCCTTACAAGCGAAATTAATAATATTGCCGGCGGCGCCCTCAAAACGGTCGATGTCTCTTTCGGCATGGAAACGTATGAAGACCGGGGAGATACCAAACGGGATTTTTCGTTTCGGTTTGCCAAGCGTTTTTATAACGACCGTATCAGGGTAATGATAGGAGGAAAAGTCTCGACAGGCAATGTGCAGGAAACAGAGTCGTTCCTCGACAATGTTTCGGCCGAGTACCGGTTAGACCCTTCGGGCGCGAAGAACGTGAAAGTATTCCACGAACGGAATTACGAAAGTTTACTGGAGGGTGAAATAACAAAAACAGGGGCCGGTATTGTGTTTCGTAAAAAAGTACGTTGGCTGCGCGAATTATTTGATTTTAAAAAGAAAAAAACAGTATCTGTATCAGGCGATGAATAAATACGAACTGAAAATAATGTCCGGTATCTTCGGTATAGGGATATTCCTTCTGTTGCCGGCTTGTTCTACCACGAAGAACCTGCCGGAAGGAGAAGTATTGTATACGGGTATCAAAAAGATAGAAATAGCCTCCCCCAATCAAACGAAAGCAATAGATAAGGCTATGGATAAGGCTATGGAAGAGATCGAATCGGCCCTGTCATATCCTCCCAATAATGCGCTGTTCGGCAGTTCTTCCAGGCGTTATCCTTTTCCGGCAGGATTATGGATATACAATGCCTTTGTCAATAAAAAAGGAGGAATAAACAAGTGGATTTTCAATACGTTTGCAGCAAAACCCGTTTTTATAAGCGTGGCGAATCCGGAGGTACGCGCCGCCGTAGCCCGTAACCTGTTGCGCGAAAACGGTTATTTCGACGGGACAAGCGCTTATGAAATAATTCCCGAAAAAAACCTTCGGAAGGCAAAAGTCGCTTATACGCTCGAAATGAACCATGCCTATACCTACGATAGTATCCAATATATGCCTATGTGGCATTATGCCGATACATTGATTAAGGCGAATGATGATAAGAGCCTGCTGCATAAAGGAGATAATTTTGATGTCGTAAAATTGGAAGCCGAACGCCAGCGGATCGCCGCATTGCTCCGGGATAATGGATTTTATTATTTCCGCCCGGATTTTATCGTTTATGACGCCGATACCCTTTTGTCGCCCGGTAAAGTCCGGCTGAGGGTGCGGCGTAAAGACGGTTTGCCGCTTAATGCCTTACGCCCGTTCCGTATAGGGAGTATGTCGGTTCATATCGGGGGGGGTGATGCCGGTTTGCCTGTCGATTCCGTTATCTGTAAAGAATTAACGATTTATTACCAGGGCAAACTGCGTATACAGCCGCGCGTATTATACGGGCGGTTCACCTTTAAGCCGGGCGATTTATACAGGCAGGAAGAACAGCAGCGTACACAAACAGGACTCTCCCGCCTGGAAGCGTTCAGTTATACCGAATTTCAATATTCGCAACGCGATACCGCCGTCCGGAGCAGGAACGACTTACTGGATGTGCGTATAGATACCGCCTACGACTTGCCTTACGATGGCGAATTTGAAGTGAACGTAACGACTAAAAGCAACAACTATGCCGGCCCGGGGGCTATTTTCGGGCTTACCCGCCGGAACGCTTTCCGCGGCGGAGAATTAATAGGGCTGCAATTGCATGGTTCCTATGAATGGCAGACAGGCAGACGTACGGAGAAGTCTTCAAAAATTAACAGTTATGAATTGGGATTGAGTTCTACGCTTACGCTCCCGTTTGTCTTGTTTCCCGGATCTGTTTATCGTGATTTGGCGCAGCCATCCTCCACTACTTTCCGGCTGAGCGCGGATTTAATGAACAGGGCCAGGTTTTTCAGGATGGTTTCGTTTGGCGGAAGTATGACGTATGAGTTTAAGCCTGCAAGTACAATAAAACATGCAATAACGCCTTTCCGGCTTACCTATAATAAAATGAACCCGACGGCGCTTTTTGATAGCATAGCCGATGTAAACAAAAGCCTTTATTTAAGTTTGCAAGACCAGTTTATTCCGGCGATGAGCTATGCGTTTACGTATGATAATACGGCCCTCGGCAAGCGAAACCAGCTATGGTGGGAAGCGACCATTACCCAGTCGGGGAATATCCTGAACGGAATGTATGCTATTGCCGGTAAAGGTTTTAAAAAGAAGGATAAGGAAATTTTCGGAAATCGTTTTTCGCAGTTTATCAAAGGAACGGGCGAAGTTCGCTATAATTACCGGATAGACCGCAACAATCGTCTTGTCGGCCGCTTAGGCCTGGGGGCTATCTATAGTTATGGCAATGCCCTTTTGGCTCCTTATAGCGAACAGTTCTATGTGGGAGGCGCCAACAGCATCCGCGCATTCACGATCCGCAGTATCGGCCCCGGGCGGTATACGGCCCCTTTGCGCCCGGACGGAACCGTCAACCCCTATGCTTACATAGACCGTACAGGCGATTTGAAATTTGAAGCCAACCTTGAATATCGTTTTAAAATAGTGGGAGAGCTGAACGGCGCCGTCTTCTTTGATAGCGGAGGTATCTGGACGATTCGTAAAAAGGACGACCGTCCCGGCGGACAGTTAAAGGCAAGCCGTTTTTTCGCTGATCTGGCAACCGGTACGGGGATTGGGCTGCGTTACGACCTCTCTTTCCTTGTTGCGCGGTTTGATTTTGGGTTAGCGTTGCACGTACCTTACGATACCGGCAAAAGCGGCTATTTTAACATCGATCCCTTTACGCAAAAGTCGGGCAGGGCATGGCATTTAGCCATCGGGTATCCGTTTTGATCAGATTCGCGCCGCCACATGGCTTATGATTTCAAGGCACAGGTTCGCGGTTATGTCATGCGTGTCTAACGTGGGGTTCAGTTCTACAATATCCATTGATTTTATCAGGTTGGTTGATAATATGGAGTCGACAAAGCCGTTAAACTCCTCCGGCGTCAATCCTTCCGGCACGGGAGTTCCTGTCCCGGGCGCATAAGACGGGTCGATGCTGTCCACATCGATGCTGAAATGTATATTCCGTATCTTCCGGGCTTTTAATTTTGCCCGGATATCTTCGGCCACATATCCGATTCCTTTTTTACGGATGACGTCCATCGGGTAGACGCTTAATTTTTCCCGGTTAATCAACTCGAGTTCTCCTTCATCCAAGCTGCGCGTCCCCACCAGAAAGACATTTTGGGGATACACTTTGTTGCCGGGGGCATATACGTTTACCAGTTCTTCGTGTCCCATTCCCATCAGGGCGCTTAGCGGCATTCCGTGTATGTTTCCGCTGGGTGAAGTTTCGGATGTATTAATGTCTCCATGCGCGTCCAGCCAGATGATACCGAAATCGTCAAAGCATTTTCCCACGCCCGAAGCGCTTCCTAATCCCAGGGAATGGTCGCCGCCAATCACCAGCGGGAAAGCGCCTCCCCGGAGCGTATCATATACAAGTTCCGCCAGGTTATTATTTACTTCTACAATTGTATCAAGGTATTTCAGGCCGTTCCCGCCGGCAAACTTTTCCGTTTCCGATACGGGAGGCACGTACAGGTTGCCCAGGTCAAACGCGCGATGTCCATGCTGGCGGATGATATCCATCAGCCCTCTTTCCCTTAAGTAGTTGGGCGCCTGTTCTACGCCTATGCAATCGCATCCTAAATTTAGCGGGACGCCTATCACATTTACTTTCATATCCCGTTGAATGTACGTTTTATAATATCGATGGCTTCCATCATTTGCTCTTCTGTGACGATAAGCGGAGGGGTGAAGCGAATGATGTGGTCGTGAGTAGGTTTGGCTATCAGTCCGTTTTCTTTCAAGGCAAGGCAAATATCCCAGGCCGTTTTGCCGTTCCGGGGTTCGGTTACGATGGCGTTTAGCAGCCCTTTGCCCCTTACGCATTTTATCATGGGATTAGCCGTCTTTTCCATTTCCCGGCGGAAAAGGATTCCCATGGCGTAGGCGTTTTCAGGCAGTTTTTCTTCTTTCACTATTTCCAGAGCGGCTATCCCTACCCGGGCTGCCAGCGGATTTCCTCCGAAGGTAGAGCCATGTTCGCCCGGCGCGATCGTCAGCATAATATCATCATTGGCCAGGACGGCCGAGATGGGAGTTACGCCGCCCGACAAGGCTTTGCCGAGGATAAGTATATCCGGGCGTATATGTTCGTAATCGCAGGCGAGTAATTTTCCTGTCCGCCCGATACCGGACTGGATTTCGTCTGCCATAAACAGCACGTTATGAGTACGGCACAAATGATAGCAGGTTTGCAGGTATCCATCATCGGGAACCACTACGCCGGCTTCTCCCTGAACCGGTTCCACCAGGAAGCCTGTAATAGCGGGATCGTTCAATACATTCGCCAGCGCGGAGGCGTCGTTGTAGGGTATTTTGATAAATCCCGGCGTGTACGGCCCGAAACCGGCATACGCAGAAGGGTCTGTACTCATGGAAATAATCGTGATTGTGCGCCCGTGGAAATTCTCGCCGCAGACAACTATTTTGGCCTGTCCGGGCGGAACGCCCTTTGTATGATATCCCCAGCGCCGGCAGAGTTTCAGCGCCGTTTCCACCGCTTCAGCGCCGCTGTTCATCGGAAGTAATTTATCATATCCGAAGAAGCGGCAAACGTATTCCATGTATTCGCCTAAAACGCCGGAATAAAACGCTCTCGATACAAGCGTAAGTTTATCGGCCTGCTCTTTTAAGGCCTGTATGATTTTCGGATGGCAATGCCCTTGCCCCAGGGCGGAATAACCGGACAGAAAATCGAAATAACGCTTCCCTTCTACATCCCAGACAAAAACGCCTTTCCCTCTTTCCAGCACAACGGGCAGCGGATGGTAATTATGCGCCCCGTATGTTTCTTCACGATTCATGTATTCTTCAGGTGTCATATAGATTTAGTTTTTTAGCCGTCGTTTTTCTTACTCTTGAGCCGCCAGGTGGTTTTTTAAGGGATTCGAGTACATTTCGAGTATTTTGGCGCGGAGAAAGTTCTCATCCTTATTCGGAATAACTATTTTGTCGAGCTGTCCTTGCAGATAGTTCTCAAACTGTTTTTTGTCTTTCCGCCCGTAATTGCTGCCGAAGCGGCCGGTATTGGCAAGCAGGTCGTAAGCTACGTAATTGCATGGGTAGAAGCGGTAATGCTTGTATATCTCTTTATCGATAATGGCGGCAACGCTTGTATAGAGGTCGCTTTTCTCCATATCTTTATCTAATTTCTCCAATTGGGGGTTGATGGGAGAGGCGATGGTAAAATGAACCCGTCCTTTATTGCTCAGTATACCTGTTTCCATAGCCAGCAAATCATCCCGCTTGCTTTTGATAAATTCGGGATTGTCTCGCTTCTGCTGAAATTCTTTTGCTTTAAGGAAATCGCACGGGTCGAATTCGTAGGAGATAGCAACCGGGACGATATTTAATTCCATCAGGTTGGCCGAAATATCTTTACCGCCTCCCATATTCAGCATTTTCAGTATACTTGTCTGGGTTTTGTCGTTTGAATCTTTCGCGCGTCCTTCGCGTTGGGCAATCCAGACAGATTCTTTTGTCTCTTTTATCGTATGATGGATATAGGCAGACAACTGGGCGCTGGCCACTAATTGCTGCCGCCCTGTTACGCTGCGTTTGACGATAAAACTGTTGTTAAGCCTGACAAGCGTTTTTATCCAGGGGCCAATCAGCAGGTTATCGCCGATGGCAACCTGCGTCATGCCATATCCGATGTCGTACAGCATGATATTAAGGAAAGCGGCGTCTAATACAATATCGCGGTGGTTGGAAATAAATGTGCAGGGGATAAGCCCTTCGGGAAGGCGGCTTCTGCCCGAAATGGTTAACGAAAAAGTAGTGTTTTTCGCCACGGTCATTACGATTTCATAGGCTAAGGAAGATTTAAAATCTTCTTTTGTCTTGAATGAACGTATTAAGTTGGAAAATTCATCCCAGTTCAAATCCGGCTTTATGTAACGGAACGCACGCTGAAAATCTTCGTTTACGACCAACTCTTCAATCGCGCCTTTTATCTCGTCATTTGCTAATGGGCGTATATCGTCGAAAGTATAAATTCCTTTTTCATTATCCATAGCTAACTATTTAATTCGTTTTCAATAATATCGGTCATCACATTTTTTATATCCAGTCCTGCCGCCCGTACCTGTTGCGGAATAAAACTGGCGGAAGTCATGCCGGGCGTCGTATTCACTTCCAGCAAGACAGGTTCGCCGTCGGCCGGGATGATATAATCTACTCTGATAAGCCCTTTGGCGCCGAGTATATCATATATCCGTAATGTCGTCTTCTGTATTTCTTCTGCCGCGATAGCCGGTATGCGGGCCGGGGTTATTTCGTCGGACGCTCCGTTGTATTTTGCGTCAAAATCGAAAAATTCATTTTTTGTTACCACTTCGGTAAGAGGGAATACCACTTCTTTTCCTTTTACTTTATAGCATCCGCAGGTTACTTCCGTTCCGGCGATGAAACGTTCTATAATCGCTTCTTTTCCTTCCGATAAAGCCTTTTCTATGGCTGGCCGGAGTCCGCAGGCTTCTTTTACTTTCGCGACCCCGAAACTGCTGCCTCCATCATTCGGTTTAACAAATACCGGAAGGCCTAAGCGGGAAATGATTTCGTCGTCGCCGCCGGCCGGTTCGCCTTTCCGTAAGCGAATGGAATCGGCTACCCTGACGCCGAAACTGCGCAGGAAATGGTTGCATGTAAACTTATTAAACGTTAGCGCGCTGGCTAATACGTCGCACGTAGAGTAGGGGATACCGGTTAGTTCAAAATACCCTTGCAACAGTCCGTTTTCGCCGGGCGTCCCGTGGATGGTGATATAAGCGAAGTCAAAACGTTTAACCGCCTGCCCTTCCGTAAAGCTGAAGTCGTTCTTATCGATAGCCGCCTGTTCGCCGCCGGGAAGGATTGCATACCATTCGTCACGCTTTACGATGACAAT
The DNA here is from genome assembly GCA_031288515.1 of Tannerellaceae bacterium. GTDB lineage: Bacteria > Bacteroidota > Bacteroidia > Bacteroidales > Tannerellaceae > DFXE01. The sequence goes on along the minus strand of JAITRG010000108.1, from coordinate 2,853 downwards.
GTAAAGGGAATACCTGTCTTTATCTATAAAGGAATAAATTCCTTCGGCGCTTTTCAGGGAAACTACTATTTCGGACGAGTCTCCTCCTGCTACTATGGCAATATTTTTTTTCATAAATATGATTCGTCTGTATTTGCGTACGTTCGCCACTTGTTTGTTAACTGCTCCATATCGTCGGGGAGTTTGGAGTCGAAAAACATTTCTTCCCCGGTTGCCGGATGTACAAACCCCAATGTTTTTGCATGTAGCGCATGGCGCGGGCAAATCTCAAAACAATTATGTATAAACTGTTTGTATTTGGTAGAGTTTTTGCCTTTGAGGATAACGTCTCCGCCGTAACGGATATCGTTGAACAGCGGATGGCCGATATGTTTCATATGGACGCGTATCTGATGCGTCCTTCCTGTTTCGAGGCGGCATGTCAGTAAGCTTACATACCCCAGTCTTTCAATCGCCCGGTAATGCGTAACGGCCGGCTTGCCCTGGTCTCCTTCGGGAAAAACGGTCATCAGCAAGCGGTCGTAAGGATCGCGGCCTATGTGGCCTTCGATACGGCCTTCATCGTCTTTTACGATACCCCACACCAGCGCCCGGTATTCGCGTTTGGTTGTTTTATTATAGAATTGAAGGCAGAGGCTTGTTCTTGCATCCGCCGTCTTTGCTACGACAAGCAAGCCGGACGTCTCTTTGTCTATCCGGTGTACCAGCCCGAAATTTGAATCGCTGGGATCAAAATCCGTATGATCCTTCAAATAATAAGCCAGCGCGTTAACCAATGTCCCCGTATAATTCCCGAAACCGGGATGAACCACTAACCCTGCGGGTTTATTTACCACCAGCAGTTCATTGTCTTCATAGATAATATCTAATGGAATATCTTCGGGGATAATTTCAAACGCATGCCGCGGGCGCGACATGACAATCGAGATAATATCAAACGGCTTTACCCTGTAATTGCTTTTCACCGGTTTATCGTTTGCCAGGATACAACCGGCGTCGGCCGCTAACTGGATACGGTTGCGGCTTGAAGCGGCCATTCTGTCCGACAGGAATTTGTCTACCCGTAAGAGGCTTTGCCCTTTGTCGGCTACAAAACGGAAATGCTCGTGCAACTGCGCTTCTTCTTTACTTTCCACAGATGGCAGGCCTTCGCCGTCTTGTTCATCGTCCCAATTATCAAGGAAATTATTCATAGTTCCGAATTAATTGTTGTCTCTTTCAAACCATTCTTCGTCTCCGCCTATCGGTTCTACCGGAAGAGGGGCAGGCGCGTCTCCATAAAAAGCGGAGTCGCCAGGGAACATCAGCGTTTCTCCATTACTGATTTTTAACACAAGCGGAGCCGATAACTGTACCATTTCGCCCCGGCTGAGTAACCGGCCGTATAATTCGACGCCTATCGCCAGGTCTTTGTAAACGCCCGGTACATATATCGTTTCTATTCTTTCAAATCCGCGCGCTTTCAGTTGGGCATAAGCCTGCCGGTAGGATAAATCTTCCACATCCGGTATCTCCGCCATTTGCGAAGTCACGGCATTTACGGTGATGAATACAATCCGCCCTTCTTTCACCCTGGAGCCTACGGCCGGCGTTATTTCTACGATAGCGCCCGGTTTGGCGTTTTTCGAAAAAACAGAATCGATAACAGAATAGTGCAATCCGTTATTTTTGAAGAACGGAATAGCCTCGTCCATTTTAAGCCCTTTCACATCCGGCACGATGACTGCTTTGTTATGGAGGGTGTAGCTGTCGAGCCATTTCAATGTGCCGTAAAGAATGACGCATGAAGCGCCAATCGCTATCAGTATTGTTACTGCAAATGGGTTCCTGATCATTTTTTTTAAGTAATCCTTCATTACCTTTCTATTTAGCTCGGCTCAAAAGTAGGAAAAAAACATAAATATAGAAACTACTCATACAAAGATAAGGCGTAAAAACAAAGAAAGTAAAGGCTTTTTACGAAAACCTTTACTCTCGTTATGATTCTTTATAACCGGATATTATCCGTTATATTCATCGGAAACGGTCAGTTTAGCCCTTCCTTTTGCGCGGCGGGAAGCTAATACTCTGCGGCCGTTGGCTGTAGCCATTCTCGTACGGAAACCGTGTTTGTTCTTTCTTTTCCTGTTAGAAGGTTGAAATGTTCTTTTCATCTTGCTTTATGTTGTTTTATTATTATTGCACGATTCGGGCTGCAAAGATATATCCTTTTTTTTAATAAACAAACAGATAGAAAGAATTACAGCGATTCGGCGATTAAAAATTCCTATCTATCCATTACCACTGTTTAAACATGAAGTTTTACAAAATAACATTTGTCGCCCCTGGCTGATGATGCCGGCCCGGCGCCATGCAGACCAAAGCAACTGTCAAAATGATAATGCCGGCAAATGGAGAGCAAAAAAACTTTTCTCCGGATGGTTTGGGTATACGAGAAAAACATATTATTTTTGTACCATTATGGTACAATTTTAAATTTATGATTATGTTGGTAGTAAGTACGAGAGAATTTAGAGATAAACAAAAAAGCTATCTCGACAAAGCGGATGAAGGTATAGAAATACTTATCCAGAGGGGGAAAAATAAATCCTACAAAGTTCTCCTGTATCTAACGATGATACGCTGATGAGCAAAGAAGAGTTTTACGCAAAAATAGACAGGGGATTGCAAAATATCATGGACGGCAAAACCAAAAGGTACACAATGGAGGAACTGCGCTTAAAAATGGGACTGTGATGTACTTTGTAACGTCAGTTCGACCTAAGAAACGTCAGAAAACACTTGTAAAAGAGATAAGATAATCAATTCTTGTGTGGATTTTGGACTTTCTTGTGTGGAATTGAAATCAAACAT
>JAITRG010000080.1 GCA_031288515.1 Tannerellaceae bacterium | reverse complement strand
GATAACGCTATTAATTGTTCTGCTGTTAATATGTCCATAGTCTTTATTGTTTTAAGGCGTTTCGGGTGATGTACAGTTGTAAGCGCGTGAATAAGCGTGACTGTAGGCGTTACGGCATGTTTTCTTCAACACGTTCACGTGATCTGTCCAGGTGGCAGTAAATTCATGGTCGACCTGCTCTAACACGTTCACAAAGCCTGACCAGGTGGCGCCCGGAGCAATAGCCGCGCCCTGCACTATGTTAAGCTCTGCAATAATAGACGGCCTGTCCTTCAGGCGGAAGAAAACAATAACCTCTCTGTTTACTATGTTGACGTTTTCCGATAGGGTAATCATCACATTCACGCCATTGCTGCCACCCTGCACCGGCACAATGGTTAGCCATTCAGGAAGGGCTCCAATCATTTCCCACTCTGACGTGGCAAAGACAATAACCGGAACAGACTGCGCTTCTCGCTGAACATTCAGCATCAGTTGTTGCTCGCCATTGACGGTCAACAGGCGCTCCTCGTAGAACAGATTATTCTCAATATGCCCTATCTCGATGTTCCAACTGCGAAGGTTATAGTTCTCCTGCTCGACGGCCTCAAAAGTTGCACCATCGGCCTTCGTTATCTCGACACTGTTCAGGAACAGCGTGTCGCAACTGAACGCCTGATTGATAATATTCATCAGCCAGTCGGGAATACCCCTCGTGCCGCCAATGTTTAACCTGTAATTGCTGTATGGTGAAGATGTGAGTGTTCTGTAGCCGCCCAAGTTGTCGGTATAAATACTATCCTCTGACTTCGGAATGATAGCTTTGTACAGTTGCGCCTCAACGCGCAAATGAAACACAATACCGCTCGAAAATGCCACGCCTTGCTCATTATACGCGTTGCGGTAACTCAGCAACCGCGTATGTTCGTGATGGTTTTTCACGCAAATCACGTCGGAACGATACGTAAAACCGGAAGCAGAGCGAAGAAAGAAACGGTATTTGCCCTCATCAAAAAAAGAAAAGTCAATGTTATACTCTGCTATTAAATAATTATTTATTAAATTACCAAAAGTTTTACTGGTCGCTGTGTATGAAAAGGCCTCATCGTCTATCTTCACAGCGGACAATGTCCAGTTTTTTTGTGGCTCATCTCCCGGTATGAGGATTTGTATCTTTGTGCTGTCGGTACGTTGAAATTTTTGGTAATAATCCCGGTAAAATGCATATTCTACCTTCGGCTCGTTTGTCCCCGAAAGCGAGAAACGAATAGGGTTTATCGTAGGAATTAATATCATATCAACAAAAATACCGCGCTTTTTTCAAAACATCTGCAATTTGACGACAACTTGCCGGGTTATCGTCAAATTCCACAACAAATGTATGATGTGAGCCAAAGAAATGAAAGGGGCGTTCCTAAGATGTTCCTAAGTTTTTTGGAGTATAAAGAAACTTTTTGTTTAAAAAATGTTGCATTGTAATACAACATTTGCTACCTTTGCAGTATGAATCGCAGAATAATAACATACGGCGGGTATTTCGAGGCATTTATGGAAGTACTCACCGAAAAAGAAAAGTCCAAAATAGAATATGGGCTTATGTTATTGGAAACACAGCATAAGGTTTCTGCCAAATATGTAGGTTATATAGAAGATGGTTTATTTGAATTGCGCATCGAATATAACAGCAATATTTACCGCCTGTTTTTTATTTTCGATAATGATAATATAGTGGTGTTATTTAATGGCTTTCAGAAGAAAACACAAAAAACGCCAAGAAATGAGATAGAAAAAGCATTAAAAATAAGGAATGAATATTATGAAAACAAGGGAACATCAAAACAATCATCAAATTGCTGATTATAGCGCTGTTTTAGCGGCTAAATATGGAGAAATAGGCACGCCTGAGCGAAACGCCGCAGAAGAAAAGGCTATGGCTTTCTTTACCGGAAAGATTATTGAGGATGTCCGCAAACAATCGCGCATTACACAAACCGAATTGGGGAAGCGCATAGGCGCCGACCGTTCGTATATATCGAAAGTGGAAAATGGGAAAATAGAGCCGAAAGTGTCTACTTTTTACCGCATTGCATCCGCTTTAGGGCATTCGGTTGAATTGAGGCCGGCGTGACCCTAAACAAACTTAGAAGCCATGAAAAACTACTGGTTTATCATTGACGAAGCTATGTCGTAAAGTTCCTGCATGCATCCCCTGCGCTCAGCCACATCAAGCCAGCTCTCGCTGACTTTCTTGCTGCTACTCTTAATGTCGATATGGTAACGGTAGTATAAATCACTATACACCTTATCCCATACGAACTGCTGCATTATACCGGTAGCCTTACTGTATTTGTTTACCAGCATCCTGATATTATCCCTTACCGACAGCTCTTTTACCGGATTGGCGGATACAGGAATACTTTTAAGCTCCTGCTCGGCTTTTTCCTGACGTTCGGCAATGGTATCTACCTTTGCTTCTATTGCCGTCACACGCCGCTCCTGCTCCACGAGCATGTTCACGGATTGCTGTAGGATTTCGATTTGAGATAGCGGCTTTGATGCCTCTTTCAACTTCTGTTCGCAAGCAATGAAGTACTGCCGGGCAAGTTTCCCTTTGGCGTTACCTTCGACCATTGCCAATTCTTTGGCTGCGGAGATTGAAAGGGCGTACTCGTTAGAAGGACGACCGCCGGAGGGTTTTTTCTCAAAATTGAGTAAAACCTCATAGTCCTGATTTTCAGCCAAACCATATTCTTCAATACGTCTGCTAATCCAATCGTTAAATCTTGTTTTGTTTTCCAAAAAAGCATGGAGTTCTCTTGCGCTGACGGCTTGTTTACCGTCTTGCTCTGTGATTCTAATTAATTCTTTCATATTTTTCACTTTTTGACTTTGTCATAAAAAGAAAAAGCCACCGATTAAATTGTGCTATTGTCGCGGCGCACTCAATAATCAATGACTTTTTCAATATCTTTTTACCGCCGCGACGAGGTTGTTTTAATCTCTCGGGGGCAAAGGTAAAACACAAAAATGGAATACGCAAATCAACTATTTGAAAATCAGAAAAAAAGAACCTTTTAAAACAGCTTTTATAGCCCCCAATAAGATGGTTTTGTTAATAACTTTTAAAAAAATTATACTCCGTGTCAAAGAAAAGCACGTTATTGCGCCTATTAAGATGGTTTTGCTGTTGTAAAAAATATTTTTTACCTTTGACGTGTAAATATTTTATTTAGAACACTATGAAAAACCTACTCTACCTACTACTTTTTGCCGCTGTGCTGGCCGGGTGCAGCAAGGATGAAGAAATAAAGGATACCGCGCCGGTCGTTACTTATGAAGATGACAACGCTCCGGTACATGCGGCCACTCATAAAGTATGGGTGTTCGGCGACCAAACATGGAGCGATGCCATCCAAATACCCGAATGCAACAAAGAAAGTTTTGAAAATAGCGAAACTAAGCCTGACTGCCGAAACTATACGCAAGGTGACACCACGTGGTATTATTATAACTGGGCGTATATGGATGCACATAAAGACGAGATGTGCCCATCGCCCTGGCGCATACCCTCGAAAGCGGACTTTGTAAGCCTGATTGCCAATACTGATGCCGCTACATTATCTGCCGAGTGGGGCTATGGCGGTTTCGCTTACGGTAGTTCTATGAGCGTTGTGGACTTGGGCGCCTACTACTGGTCTTCTACGGTGTACAATAGCGATCCTAACTACTACTACGTGTACTACTTGTACTACAACAGCGACAACCTGAGCATAATCACTACCTTTAGGGAAAGCGGGTTTCAGATTCGGTGCATCCGCTAATGGATAACACTGCCTGTTATGAATGGATCATTATTATCTACTGTGATAAGTAGTAATCTAATCAGTTTTGACTACTATACCATTCCAAGTGTTTGAGCCTATTGTTTTAATAATCCAAATAGCACCATCTACTGAATAAGCAAATTGTCCGTTATCCCCAGCGGCAACCCAAAAACCATTACCGTAGGATGCACTACGCCAATAACCTGACCCCACTGCTTGAGTTGTCCAATCGATTCCATTAGTAGAAGTTGCTATGCATCCATTACCTACTGCTATCCAGCGACCGTTTCCATAAGCTATGCCTTCCCACCATACGCTACCTGTTGGTACTGATTGGAAAGACCAAGAAGTACCGTCCGTAGAAGTCGCTATTATATTACCTATTGCCACCCATCTACCATTACCGTATGCTATATTAAGCCAAGTATAATTTGAACTTGGGCCTGGATATCTTTGAGTAGTCCAAGTAACACCATTATCAATTGAATAAGCTATTTGATGGTCACCTACAACTGCTACCCATCTATTATTACCATAGGCTATACCGTACCAAGTACTTGCTCCTGGCCTTTGAGTAGTCCAAGTAACACCATTATCAATTGAATAAGTTATATAGCCACTATTAGCAACGGCTATCCACTTACCATTACCATAGGCTACATTATTCCAATCATATGAGCCTACTGTTTGAGTAGTCCAATTTTTGCCATCGTCAGTTGAAGTGGCAATTCTTCCACTATAACCAACTGCAACCCATAAACCACCATGATAAGCTATACCTCTCCAATTACCAGAAACTGTTGCCATATTATAATCCTCCAAATATAAAAGTTATTTTTATCGTTATGTCCATGTTTGGCCACCATCATCGGTATGTATAATTATATCATTTCCTACTATTACGAAAAATGCCGGTAGCGGTGGTAGCGCAGACTGCTTTATTTTGCTTACAATTGTATTGCCTGTTTCTGTCTGTTGATATACGATTTGTCCCTCTCTATATTCTCCGGCGTTACCACTTGTTATGGTCGCAATATTGCCATTTATTGTGACGTTTGCCCACATAGGTTTCGACGATACGGTAAAGGCTATCGGATTACCGTTTTTTGTCGACACTATCGTATCGGTAAATGTTTCATTATACTGTATCGCGTGCTCTGTCTCTGTAGTTCCGTCTGCAAATTCAAATTCGTATTCAGGTAGCGGCGGCGGTAGTGGTGGAAGTGTCGCTTCTAATTTATGTTTGAACAATAATAATTGAATATTTTCCTGTGTATCAGGATGCGCCAAACAAGTAACCGTTTGCCGACTATCTGTATAACTTCCTTTCACCTTAATTGGAAATCCTTTCAACTCAATGTTATTATACTGAAATCTGAAATATCCTGACGGGCTGTCACCCAATAATTGTGCCAAGTTTCGCGGTATGATACAGTCAAATTCAAATGTGAAAGGCTTAAATAATATGTATTCGCTATCCGGTATTATCTCATCTGATTTTTCTTTTATTATTACCCCTCTTGCAAACCTTGAAGTCAAATCCGATAAAGTTTCCGTACCTGACGTGTATTGCAGTTCTTTTACTGGCAACTTATCTAATATTGAGCTAAAATAGGCCGCCTTTCGACGCAAGCACCAATGCGGAGACAATAAAATATTGAAGTATCCACCGCCTTCCATACCGCTCAGCACATTTACATAATCACCTGTTATTGCCTGCCATTTGTTGTCTTTACGAAAAGTGAGTACCCAAAAAATATCATTATCGCTTTTGCTGTCTTTTTTATCGTTATTCACGTAGTCGTAACGCAACAGATGTACGCCGGTGTAATCGGCACGATATTTTGAAACTAAATCCAATACTTTGTTTGGAATTTTCAGTTTATTTGTAAATTCGAGCGTAGCAGCGAACTCCTGACGTCCCAACGGGTAATCGTATTCCTGTTTTTCATAGCCTATTTTTACGCCATTAAATATCCAATTATCATCTAACGGCTCAATCTTTATTTCCTGTACTTTTCCTAAATCCAATAACTCTTTATCTCTGTTGAGTATTTTACTTTTTTCTGCAACATAATACTCATTATTATTCGGACGAACACCAATGTCATACAGGCAGTTTAGGTTTTTTATAAAATCAGAAAAATTTGTTTTTATCACGGCTTCCGATATGCCGCGTATGCCGTCGCCAGATGTAAGAAATAATTGATACCCATTTTCAATTTCTTGAATGAACTGTGGTAGAAAGACAGCTTCAGGATGTATTTTTTCGAGTAGTTTTTGCCCTAAATTTTCTATAGATAGTGCTTTGAAAGAAAACTGGCCAGTATCGACGATGCCAAAATATTGGACAGAAAACTCTCCCGCTATTTGAAATTTTAACCTATCTGTTGTATTAGCCCCGCTACTAAATTCTATAAAAAAATAATAATCTGTGTCGCTATCCGTATTAATATCAAAATAAAAATCAGCACTTTTAGAAAATTCTGCGCCGTTTAATTCATTATAGTTTCCAAAAAAACCAGTAGGTATAGTAAATAATACCTGAGCGTCATTATTATTAACAAGATTGATAACATTAGATATACAAACCTTTATTTCGCCTAAATGCATTGCAGCTGCTCTTATAACACGCATCTTAATATCCATTTTTGCATATATTCTTTTGTACGTTTCTGATTTTTTAGTTATAAGAAAAGAAGTTGATGGTATTCCTCCTTTAAAATCTCCGCTATTATCCGGGACTTCTTGACGTTGAAATTGTATTTCTTTTGAGTATTTTGATGATTTTCCTGAGTTAAAATCAATGTCAGGGAAATATTTTCCTCTATTATATCCGTAAGGAAGTGGGAAATGAGGATAATCTGTTAAATTATAAGATATATTTTCATACAACTTCATCCCTTCCGGCACCTCAATATCCACCGCGTCCGCGTCATTTAAAGGAATTTCAAAATTAGTTTTATTTTTTTCCACCAATGCTTGCTTCATGCCACCCTCAAAGGCTTTAATCTCAAAAAAGTCACGTTCATTCACGTAAGGAGAATTGAAATCTAAGCGTCCTTCAAACGTAATTTCGTATGTCCAATTATTTCTCCGGCGTTCGACAATAAGATTCACATCTGCAGAAATCCCATATAAATCCAATTGCCTACGTAAGAAGTCTGCACCTTCTTTCACAAACCTTAATTTTTGCGAGTTTGTTTTTTCATTAAATCCGAATGGATTGGTGCTAAAATTCCATTCATCTGAAAATTCCCTGTATCCGTCTGGTGGCAATGTAAGCTCCAATGTTTCTTCGGATGTTTGAAGCGTAAAACGCATAAGTGGGGGTTGTCCTGCCATAGTATTACTGATTTATTCGACTGTTTATATATCTGATATTTCTCTTTCCATTCATTGACAAAAGCCATATTCCGTTTTTGTCCAAGTTCATGGATACATGTTGCACCGACTTACTTTCTTTTATTGCATGTTCCAACCGGTCAATGCTTCTTGACAGGTCGGGCGCTGTGCTGCTCGTGGTGTACTTCGGTATCTCCGGCCGGAAGTACTGCATCATGGTTCTGTAGTCGGGGAACACCTGTGCGCCTTTCTCCATATCTACCAGTGTAGGAACAGCGGGGGTTTCATAGAGTTTTCCTTCGGGCGTGAGCACGTACTCGCGCTTGCGGGCATCGCCCACGATGGCCGGGCCGCCGGGGTGCTCTTCGTCGCCATAGATGCCTCGGGCGTATTTCGGCAACGGCTGTGCGGCAATCATGGCTATCTGTGCAGCTCCCAATGCGCCTACGACTGCAGCTAAGGCAATTCCAGCGACCGGGATTGTAAGCGCCGCCGTAATACCCTGAGCTGTATTTATTATGGCTTGTACTATTGAAGAGGTTTTTTGATAAGCGGCCTGTTTCTGCTGTTCCTTCCGCTTTTCTTCCTCAACCCTATCGCTGTCGGCTTTGGCTTGTGCACGTATGCGTTTTTCTTCAGCGGCGCGGGTTTCGTCGCTCATTACAGCATTATCCAGCGCTTCGAGCTCTTTGTTCATCAATTCATCAATGCGCTCCAGCTCCTCGTCAAGTTCCGCTACTTTGGCTTCGGACTGCATCGTAAGAAACTCCATTGCCATATCAAAGGCTTGCTTGGCGAGGTCTTTCGCCATTTGTGTGGCTTTTTTACGCTGTTCCTCTACCTTTTTAATGTTCTCTATCTCGTGGCTCGTTTCCTCATCGGAGAGGGCTTTTTTCGCGTCGTACAGCTTTTTCTCTATCTCTTTCCGCTGTTCAGCGGTCAACTTTTCATTGTCCAATAGCTGTTTAAACGCGTTGATTTCATCCTCAATCGACTGTACGGAATACTTGTGCCGGATGTCGGAAATAGCTTTGTTGTACTGTTCCTCGTTGATTTCACCGTTTTTCCACCGTTCCAACAGAGCGGCTTCTTCGGCTGCGGCGGCTTCCCCTGCCATCCGGGTGCGGGCATCCGCCTCTTCCTGCGCTTTGGTTATTTTCGCATCTACGAAGTCGGAAAAGGCGGCTAACGCCTGTTGGTCATAATAGGCATTTATATCGTTTACGTCGGCTCCGGTCTTTGTGGCAGCCTCAACCTCCATTTTGCGCTGCACTTCGAGAATATTTATACGAGCGGTGTACTCCTGTTTACTGCCTTTTTCGGCAATGTCCAATTTCAGTTGCCATGCGTCAACTTGTGCCTGCAATTCCGCTTCCGTATATTTATTTTTTATCTCTTCGCGTTTTTTCCGGTATATTTCATTGATAAGGGTAATTTGTTCTTCGCGCTGTTTAGTTGTTCCAGTGACGGCTGCTATCTCTTTTTCCTGTGCGCTTTTCAGCGCTGCCAGCTCTTTATCCTTGCCCTC
>JAITRG010000260.1 GCA_031288515.1 Tannerellaceae bacterium | reverse complement strand
TTACTACTCTGCCATTAATCAATTTGTCGTTTATTATTTATCCATTATTTTGGTTATCTTTGTGCCTCAATTATCATATCATTATTAAAACATAGAAATGTATGGAAATCGTAAAAGTATTAGGTAGGGAAATTTTAGATTCTCGTGGGAATCCTACAGTTGAAGTAGATGTTCTTTTGGCTTCAGGCGCTTTTGGCCGGGCTGCCGTTCCTTCAGGCGCTTCTACCGGCGAAAATGAAGCAATCGAATTACGCGATGGCGATAAGAAACGATATGGAGGCAAAGGCGTTCTGAAAGCCGTTGATAATGTGAACAGAGTAATTGCTCCCGCTATTTTAGGGATGAGCGCTTTGAATCAACGTGAAATTGATTACAAGATGCTTGAACTCGACGGTACAAAAACAAAATCCAACCTGGGAGCCAACGCTATACTGGGCGTTTCTTTAGCTGTTGCTAAAGCGGCTGCTAATTACCTGGATTTACCCCTCTATCGTTATATCGGCGGAACAAATGCGTATGTAATGCCGGTTCCTATGATGAATATTATCAACGGCGGTTCGCACTCAGACGCTCCGATTGCATTCCAGGAATTTATGATTCGCCCGGTAGGCGCAGATAGTTTCCGCGAAGGCTTACGTATGGGCGCTGAAGTATTCCATGCATTGAAGAAGGTATTACACGATCGTGGACTGAGTACGGCCGTAGGCGACGAAGGCGGTTTTGCTCCTGCATTGGAAGGCACGGAAGATGCATTAAATTCTATTTTAAGCGCTATCAAAGCTGCCGGATACGAACCGGGTAAGGATGTAACAATTGCATTAGACTGCGCTTCGTCCGAATTTTATGATAAGAAAGGCTCTTACGACTATACTAAATTCGAAGGGGCAAAAGGCGCAAAACGTTCTGCTAAAGAACAAGCGGCTTATCTGACGAAATTGGTTTCCAAATACCCGATCGACTCGATTGAAGACGGTATGGACGAAAACGACTGGGAAGGATGGAAGATGCTGACGGAGGCTATCGGCTCAAAATGCCAGTTGGTAGGCGACGACCTGTTCGTTACGAACGTTGAATTTTTGAAGAAAGGTATCCAAACCGGTTGCGCAAATTCTATTCTTATTAAGGTAAACCAAATCGGTTCATTGACCGAAACATTGGATGCTATCGAAATGGCGCATCGTAACGGTTATACGTCGGTGACTTCCCACCGTTCGGGCGAAACGGAAGACGCTACGATTGCCGACATTGCCGTGGCTACTAATTCGGGTCAGATCAAGACGGGTTCATTAAGCCGTTCAGACCGTATGGCTAAGTACAACCAGCTTCTCCGCATCGAAGAAGAATTAGGCAACCTGGCTGTTTACGGATATGAGAAGTTGAAGTAATAGTAATAGTAATAGTAACAGTAGTAGTCAGATAGTCGGAGGAGTTAAATGATTTTCTCTGATTCTCAATAATAAAAGAGAGGCCAGTTGTTTGGCCTCTCTTTTATTATAAATATATGCAGGGTCTGATAATACGGTTAATCTTTTAAGCTATAATCAAATTAACACATCTCGGTGATCCCCCCCCTAATTTAGATAATATGATCTCAATAAAGAAATATTTTATTCGTAAATTTCGCAAACAACCTTCTGAAAGCATGTTATTTGTATTTATGCAGTATAAAATACAGGAATTGAAAGACAAAAATAAGATAAATACGGCAAGAAAATACGCCGTGACCTTACGGCGGTTTTCAGCATACAGGAATTTAACGGATATCCCGCTGGAAGAACTGACAACAAAAGAATTGAAATCGTTTGAAGACTATCTTGTTGGAAGAGGCATGGTGATGAATACGGTTTCGTTTTATATGCGTATACTGAGAGCGGTTTATAATAAGGCAATTATAGAGGGAGTCATTCCTCCGGGAAAACCTTTTGCAACGGTTTATACAGGCGTGGCAAGGACGAAGAAAAGAGCGATCGATGAAAAAATAATCCGGCAACTGCAACTGTTTCAGCTAAAACCTAATCTTGCCTTTGCAAGAGATATGTTTCTGTTTAGTTTTTATACGCGCGGAATGTCTTTTATAGATATGGCCAACCTGAAAAAAGACAGTGTAATAAATGGCGTAATTGCCTATAAGCGAAAAAAAACAGGGCAACAAATCCTGGTAGGGCTGGAACCGTGCATGACCGAAATAATCAAACGTTATGGAGAAATGACAAAAGGGAGCGATTATTTACTGCCCTTGCTTTACCGGAACGGGGAGGCCATAAAATACGAGACAGCTCTTCGCAGCCAAAATCAACGCCTGAAAAATATATCGAAGCAATTAGGGCTTTTAAAGAATCTGACTACCTATGTGTCCCGGCATACCTGGGCAACGATAGCGCGAAGTAAAGGCATTTCATTACCGATAATCAGCGAGGGAATGGGACATACCTCCGAACAAACCACGCGTATTTATTTATCCTCTCTTGACCACAGGATCATTGACCGGGCAAACCGGAAAATAATAAGAAAAGAGAACCTGGAAGGGCGATTGTAACTATGTTTTATGATTTCATATTTTATGTTTCATATTTTATGTTTATTTTTGCCGGATGAAAGAAGAAAAGCTAAATAATCCTTTTTTGGTGGCGGGATATTACAGTCCGCTTTATTTCTGTGATAGAGAAACAGAGACGGAGAAAATTATTTCGGCATTGTCCAACAACCGGAATATTTCGCTTATCAGTCCCCGCCGTTTCGGAAAAACCGGGTTGATACATCATGTTTTCTATCATCTGAAAGCGCAAAAAAGCGAGATTTATTGTTTTTATGTTGATATCTTTTCTACTCAAAACTTATCGGATTTTGTACAGTTGCTCGCTAAAACAATACTTGGAAAATTAGACAATTATTCGGAGAAAACATTAAAGAGTATTTCCGGGATTTTTAAAAGTTTTCGTCCGGCTTTTTCATTTGATACGTTTACCGGTGTTCCAACTGTTACTTTGGATATTCGTCCCGAACAAGTCCAGGGCGGGTTACAGGAAATTTTTGATTATTTGCAGCAGTCGGGTAAGCGGTGTTATATTGCTATTGACGAATTTCAACAAATAACCGAATATCCCGAAAAGGGCGTTGAAGCCTTATTGCGTTCCTATATACAATTTTCCGATCATGTGAAATTTATTTTTGCGGGAAGTAAAAAACATTTGATGGACGCCATGTTTTCGTCTGTGAACCGTCCTTTTTATCAGAGTACGCAAAAAATCGGGTTGAGAGAAATTCCATTGGCAACGTACAGCCTGTTTGCCGAAAATTTGTTTACGCAATATGGGAAACGTCTGGATAGTTTGGTATTTAAAACCGTTTATAGTACGGTTTTAGGGCATACCTGGTATATTCAGTTTATACTCAATCAATTGTTTTCTCTTTTGCAAGATGATTATTCGGAGAGCGATGTAAATAAAATCGTTTCGGATGTGTTGCTGGAAGAAAACGCCACATATAAAACCTATTGCGAATTGCTTACGAAAGGACAATTGCGTCTGCTGACAGCTATTGCCAAAGAACGAAAAGTGAATGCTCCTTTTCAAACTTCATTTCTGCAAAAACATCGTTTAACGGCCGCAAGCAGCGTGAAATTAGCGCTAAAATCTTTGATCGACAAGACGTTGATACTAAAAGATGATGGAGGAAACTATTTCGTCTACGATCGTTTTTTTGCTTTATGGCTGGAGGAAACCTTTAAGTAACATCCGGACAAACCACGCGTATTTATTTATCCTCAATAAAAATGGATAGAAGATACCGGACTATCTAAAAAAAACCGATTTAAGGAAATGAAAGAAAAGAATTAAGAATTAGCATTTTAATTCCCCGATCTGGTAGCAGCCGGCATCGAAGAGGAAGAAGTCCCCTTAATGCTCGACCAGCTACGCTACGCTTTATCCTCATAACCGTATCCGTAAGCGCCATAGCCATAATACCCGTAG
>JAITRG010000194.1 GCA_031288515.1 Tannerellaceae bacterium | reverse complement strand
ACTCGTTTTACTGCTCCGTCCGTTTTTCAACAGTTCTATCTCTTCCCGCAACTGATGAACTAATTCTCTTAATTCTCATAATTCTTCTTGCTGCGATAAAAACTGTTCATATTCCGAACTGCGTATGTTTATCATTTCTTCCACAGGAACAAAGATATGTGTTTTTTTTATAAACGTTTTCGATTCTTTGGCTTAATGCTTTTTTTGAAGTACCTGAGTAGTTACAAAAATCATTATACTGTCTTTAGTAAACCATTATGATGTCTTTAACAAATCATTATGACGTCTCTGCCAAAGTATTATGATGGTTTTCTGGAGACGTCGTAATGGTTTTTTCTCCTTTTGTCAATCCATTACTCCTTTGCCTCCTTCAATAAAAAAACCTACCTTTGCCGAAACATTTTAACACGTTGGATATACAAGATTTGCTTAAGCTTTATAAGGCCCATCCTGCTATGGCGGCGTTGGGCGCGGTTCTTAATGGGTCTTCGGCGCGTACTGTATTTCTGGAAGGGTTACACGGTTCAAGTCCGGCGATGGCCATTGCTGCCTGTTTTGCCGGACAGGGAGGGCAGTTTGTTTGCATACTGAATGATTTGGACGAAGCCGGGTATTTTTATCACGACCTGATGGTACTGACGGGCAGTGAACATATCTACTTTTTCCCTTCGGCTTACCGGCGGGCGATTAAATACGGCCATACAGACCCGGCCAATGAAATACTGCGGACGGAAGCGCTCAGTATGCTGCAAGACAGGGAGGCTCCTTATATAATCGTTACGTATCCTGATGCGATTGCCGAAAAAGTAGTCTCGCAGGAAGCGCTAAAGGAAAATACGCTGAAAATCCATACAGGCGAGAAACTCGATAATATGTTTGTTTCCGATGTGTTGGACGCCTGTGATTTCGAGCATGTAGATTATGTGTACGAACCCGGGCAGTATGCCATGCGTGGCAGTATCCTGGACGTCTTTTCCTTTTCGTATGAATTTCCTTACCGTATTGACTTCTTTGGCGACGAGGTGGAGACGATACGGTCGTTTGATGTGGAAACGCAATTATCCAGAGAGAAGTTTAACAGCATTTACATCGTACCGAAAATAAGTAAAACGAACCGTCCCGATATTTCGTTGCTGGGTTCGGTATCGGGGCAAACCATCCTTGTAAGCCCTGATTTGGAATGGTGTAAAGAACGGATAAACAGTATCTGGAACGACGAACCGGTTGCAGGAGATGAAGAATCTTTTGCAGACATGGACGATATGCGGAAGAAACTCGTCACGGGAGACGATTTTGCCCGGTCGATTGCGAATTTCCGGCATATCGGCTTTGGCAGGCGAACAGGAAAGCCGGATGCTGCGATACCTTTCCATACAAGCCTGCAACCTGTTTATCATAAGAATTTTGAACTGGTAAGCAAGTCGTTCCATACCTGTCTGGAGGAAGGATATACATTGTATATATTAAGCGACGTGGAAAAGCAGGCTGCGCGTATCCGCAATATATTTGAAGACAGGGGAGAGGTTATTCCTTTCACGGCGGTAAACAGAACCATCCATGAAGGTTTTTCGGATGAGACGTTGCGTGCCTGTTTCTTTACCGATCATCAGCTGTTCGACCGTTTTCATAAATTCAGCTTAAAAAGCGACAGGGCGCGAAGCGGCAAACTAACGCTTTCGCTGAAAGAACTCAACCAGTTTGCAAACGGGGATTATATCGTACATATAGACCATGGAGTAGGGCAGTTCGGAGGCTTGGTGCGTACCGAAGCGAATGGTAAGATACAGGAAGTGGTAAAACTTATTTATAAAAACAACGACGTTATTTTTGTAAGTATCCATTCGCTGCATAAACTATCCAAATATAAAGGAAAAGACAGCGGAGAAGCGCCTAAACTGAGCAAACTGGGAACCGGCGCATGGGAGCGGATGAAAGAGCGCACAAAGAAAAAAGTAAAAGACATTGCCCGCGATTTAATCATCCTCTATTCCAAGCGAAAGCAGGAGAAAGGATTTGCCTTTACCCCCGATAGCTTTATGCAGCACGAACTGGAAGCCAGCTTTATTTACGAGGATACGCCCGATCAGATGAAAGCGACGGCGGATGTGAAAGCGGATATGGAAAATGCGCGTCCGATGGACCGGCTTATCTGTGGCGATGTGGGGTTTGGGAAAACGGAAGTAGCCATTCGTTCGGCCTTTAAAGCGGTGGCCGATAATAAACAGGTAGCCGTGCTGGTGCCTACCACCGTGCTGGCGTTTCAGCATTACCAGACCTTCTCGGAACGGCTGAAGGATTTCCCCTGTAAGATTGATTATATCAGTCGCGCCCGCAGCTCCGCCCGGATAAAAGAAGTGTTGAACGAAATAAAGGAAGGCAAAACAGATATACTGATCGGTACTCATCGCATTGTAAGCAAAGATGTACAATTCAAAGATATTGGCCTGTTAATTATAGACGAAGAACAGAAATTCGGCGTATCCGTTAAAGAAAAACTGCGGCAGATGAAAGCGAATGTGGATACCCTTACCATGACGGCGACGCCCATTCCCCGCACGCTCCAGTTCTCGTTGATGGGAACCCGCGATTTGAGTAATATCAATACGCCGCCGCCCAACCGTTATCCGGTGCAGACGGAAGTGGAGCGGTTCAATCCCGATATTATCCGTGAAGCGATCCTTTTTGAAATAAGCCGTAACGGACAGGTCTTCTTCATCAATAACCGGATACAGAATATCTACGAGATAGAAAAGCTGATCAAACGCGAAATCCCCGACGCCCGGATTTGCGTGGGGCATGGACAGATGGAACCGGATGAATTGGAAAAAATATTGCTCGATTTTATCAACTATGAATACGACGTGCTGGTTGCAACGAGTATTGTAGAGAACGGGATCGACGTCCCGAATGCCAATACCATTATAATAAATAACGCCCAACAGTTCGGCCTTTCCGATTTGCACCAGTTAAGAGGCAGGGTAGGGCGGAGCAACCGGAAAGCTTTTTGCTATTTATTATCTCCCCCTCTTTCCATGTTGAGCCAGGAAGCCAAACGGCGGTTGCGGGCGATAGAAAACTTTTCCGAACTGGGAAGCGGTATTCATATTGCCATGCAAGACCTTGATATCCGTGGCGCAGGAAACTTGTTGGGCGCCGAACAGAGCGGCTTTATTGCCGATTTGGGATATGAAGCCTATCAGAAGATTCTGGAAGAAGCGGTTGACGAACTGAGAAACGAAGAGTTTGCCGATTTATATAAGGGCGACGATGAAGAGGCAAAGCGACTGGCCGGGCGTGATTTTGTTCGCGAAACGTTTATAGAAAGCGATCTGGAATTAATGTTCCCCCCCGCGTATATCCCCAACGATTCGGAGCGCGTATCCCTTTACCGCGAATTGGATAAAATGGAAGAAGAACGGGATATCCTTTCGTTTACAGACAGGCTGGAAGACCGTTTTGGTAAAATACCCAAAGAAGGAAAAGAATTAATCCGTATCGTGAGGCTTCGCCGGCTGGCAAAAGAATTGGGTATTGAAAAGGTTGTATTAAAAAAAGAACAGATGGGCCTTTTCCTGATTTCCAGTCCGGACAGCCCTTACTATCAAAGCGAATCGTTCGACAAATTACTTGCCTTTGTGCAGAAACATCCCAGAATGTGTAATTTACGCGAACAGAACGGCAAGCGAAGCATCATGATAAAAGACGTCCGTACCGTTGAGGCCGCTTACGCATTACTGGAAAATATTAACAGCATGAGCATAAAATAAGCATATCGGTTATGAAGAAAACATTAGTAGACTTTTTTGAAAGTTCGGTTAAGCAGTATGCCGGCAATACCTTTTTGCTGGAAAAGACAAAAGACAGGTTTGAACCCACAACGTATGCGCAGGCAAAAGAGCTTGTTTACAGGCTGGGCGCCGGACTGGTAGCCCTGGGGGTAAAGAAAGGCGATAACATGGCGCTCCTGAGCGAAGGCCGCAATGCCTGGATCGTCGGCGAGCTGGCCATGTTTTATGCCGGGGCGACCAATGTGCCGTTATCGGTTAAACTGGAAGAAGCCAACGACCTGTTATTCCGCCTTCAGCATGCGGAAGTAAAGTATGTGATGGTCTCGGGGCAGCAGTTGAAGAAAATCCGTTCGATTACCGGCCAACTGCCTTTCTTAAAGAAAGTCATTGTTATAGACGAGCAACCGGCCTGTGAAGAAAAGGAAATCTTTATCGGCGAAGTTAATAAAATGGGAGAAGCGTATCTCCGGAAAACGCCGCTGGAAGAATTTCTTGCCATCGGGCAGTCGTTGCAAAATGACGACTATGCCACGATTACCTATACGTCGGGAACGACGGCCGATCCGAAAGGCGTAATTCTTACCCATCGCAATTATACGGCGAATGTGGAACAATCATTGAGCTGCATGGATATCGATCAAAACTGGAGGACATTTATTATTCTTCCGCTCGATCATTGTTTTGCGCATGTGGTAGGCTTTTATATATTTATGTACAGGGGCGCTTCGGTGGCTACCGTGCAGACAGGGAGTACGCCGATGCAGACATTGAAAAATATTCCGGTAAATATCAGGGAGGTAAAACCGTATCTTATATTGAGCGTACCGGCGCTGGCCAGGAATTTCAGGAAAAATATAGAACAGGGCATACAGGCGCAGGGCAAGGCCATTGCAGCGTTATTCAATCTGGCGCTGAAAACGGGATACGCCTTTCATGGCGACGGAAGCGATGATAAAGGACGCGGATGGCGTTTTTTGCTGAAGCCGCTTGTAACGTTTTTCGATAAGATACTGTTTGCAAAAGTACGGCAGAATTTCGGGGGAGAACTTCGTTTCTTTATTGGCGGAGGCGCTTTACTGGATAAAGACCTTCAGAAATTCTACTACGCTATCGGCATGCCGATGTATCAGGGATATGGGTTGAGCGAAGCAACTCCGGTTATTTCCACGAATGGCCCGCGCCGTCATTTGTTTGGCAGCAGCGGCGTGCTGGTTCGCCCGCTCGATCTTAAGATTTGCGATGATGGCGGAAGAGAACTCCCTGATGGCGAAAAAGGAGAAATTGCCGTCCGTGGCGAAAACGTGATGGCCGGCTACTGGAAGAATCCGGCGGCTACGGCTGAAACGGTAAAAGACGGTTGGCTGTATACCGGCGATATGGGATATATGAAAGAAGGTCTTCTCTATGTGCTGGGGCGTTTTAAAAGCCTTCTGATAAGTAGCGACGGCGAAAAATACAGCCCGGAAGGCATCGAAGAAGCCATGATGGAACATCTGCCGGTTGCAGGACAATTATTGCTTTACAACAATCAGCGCCCCTATACGGTAGCCATACTTGCGCCGAATAAAGAGTTGCTGAAAAAGCAACTTGAGCGCCGGCAGGCGAGCCTGGATACGGAAAAAGGAAAAGAAGAAGCGATTAAACTTATTAAAAACCAGTTGAACCGTTTCCGGAAAGGGGGAGATTTGTCTGATATGTTCCCCGAACGATGGCTGCCTGCCACCTTTGCCATCCTCCCCGAACCCTGGACAGAGCAGAACGGATTGGTGAACAGTTCCTTAAAAGTGATCCGCGGAAAGGTGGAAAAACGCTATGCCGCCCGGATTGAGTACCTGTATACGCCGGAAGGAAAAAATCCGGTTAATCCTGAAAATATAAATTCTTTATAAGTAAATAAGATATGAATAACAAGACTCAAATTACGTTACTGCTGACAGCCTGTATGCTTTTGTCTATAAAACCTGTTACGGCCGGAGAAGTAGTAAGGCAGGAAATAAACAAAGGCTGGACATTCAGGCAGGTTCGGGGAAATAACTGGTATCCGGCTACCGTACCCGGCGTAGTCCATACCGATTTGATAGATAACAAAATCATTGAAGACCCCTTCTTCCGCTTAAACGAAAGAGGCGTACAATGGATTGACAAAGAAGACTGGGAGTATAAAACGACCATGCAGGTTTCGCCTGACGTCTTTGCGAAAGAAAATATAGAACTCGACTTTAAGGGACTGGATACCTACGCGGAGGTATATCTGAACGACTCCTGTATCCTGCGCGCCGACAACATGTTCCGCGAATGGAAAACAGATGTGAAAGGATTGCTGACGCAGGGGGATAATGAATTGCGGATTCGGTTCCGTTCGCCCGTTAAAGAGGATATACCCAAGTTCGACGCCCTTGCATACCCGTTAGAGGCAGGAAACGACCAGTCGGAAAACGGAGGGATATTCGATAAAAAGGTAAGCGTTTTTGCCCGTAAGGCAGCTTATCATTATGGCTGGGACTGGGGCCCGCGTTTGGTGACAAGCGGTATCTGGCGGCCAGTCTGTTTGCTTGCCTGGAATGACGCCCGCATTGAAAACGTCCATTATATACAGGAACATATTACGGCTAAACAGGCAAAAGTAAAAGTCCGCGTAGAGGTGATGGCCGGTAAAGCAGGCGAAGCCACGCTTCAGATAAAAGCCGGCGGCGTTGCGGATACATGGCAGAAAAAAGCGGAAGTAAGCAAAGGGTGCACGATTATAGAAACAGACCTTGTAATCGATAACCCCAAGCTCTGGTGGACGAATGGTTTGGGAGAACCCCATTTGTATCCTTTCACCGCCACTGTCTTTATGAACGGTAAGCCGCTGGACAGCCAAACCGACGATATAGGCTTGCGCGATATAAAAACAGTGCGCGGGAAAGACGCCGCCGGAACAACCTTTTATTTCAAACTCAACGGCGTGCCCGTCTTTGCTAAAGGCGCAAACTATATACCGCAGGATAATTTCCTGCCGCGGGTAACAGACGCCGATTATGAACGTACCGTCATGGATGCGGTAAATGCCAATATGAATATGCTCCGTATTTGGGGCGGCGGTATTTATGAGAATAAGATTTTCTATGATTTGTGCGATAAGTACGGAATACTGGTTTGGCAGGATTTCATGTTTGCCTGTTCTACTTACCCGATGACGCCGGCGTTACTGGACAATATACGCATGGAAGCGATCGACAATGTAAAACGTTTGCGCAATCATCCCTGCATAGCTGTCTGGTGTGGCAATAATGAAAACCATACCGCCTGGTTCAACTGGGGCTGGATGCGTAAATACGGGCAGTTGGGCGTATTAGACGAAATGCGGAAAGACTATAAAGACGTATTCCATGCAGTACTGCCCGAGGTGGTAGAACGATATGACCCGAAAGCCTTTTACTGGCCCTCTTCTCCCTATGCCGGCGACCCGGATGCAAGGGCAGAATCGGGACAAGCCGAGTGGAATCCCAATGGAGATGCTCATTACTGGGGCGTCTGGCACGCAAAAGATTCGATAGCCAATTATAATATCATCCGTGCCCGGTTTTTTTCCGAGTACGGCTTTCAATCATTCCCCGAATACCAGTCGGTATTAAAATATGCGCCGGAAGAACGCGATCAGGATATATTCTCGGAAGTGATGATGGCCCATCAGCGGGGCGGCAGCCATGCCAACGGACTTATCGAATGGTATCTGCTGAATGAGTATCGCAAACCAAAAGACTTCCCCGCTTTCCTGTATATGGGACAATTGCTTCAGGGCGACGCCATCAAAACGGCAATAGAAGCGCATCGCCGCGACATGCCCTACTGTATGGGTTCCCTGTACTGGCAGCACAACGATTGCTGGCCGGTAGCTTCCTGGTCGAGCCGCGACTATTACGGACGCTGGAAAGCGCAGCATTATTTTGCTAAAAAAGCCTTCGAACCCATTCTGGTATCGCCAGTCGCCAGAGACGGCAGGCTTGACGTATACATTGTCTCCGATAACCTGAATACCGTGAAAGGAACCTTATATATTAAGGTAATGGATTTAAAAGGAAACACTGTTTATCAAAAAAACAAAAAGGTGACGCTTCCGGCAAACGGCAGCAACATCCGGTTTACCGAATCGCTGGCAAATCTACTGAATGGCAGAAACAGAAACGAAGTAGTAGTAAACGCCCGCTTTCTGGAAGAAAGCAAGAACCTGTCCATCGTTTCCAGCAACTACTTCTTAACCCGGTATAAAGAAATTGATTTTCCGAAAGCGACGATTAC
This sequence comes from Tannerellaceae bacterium, assembly GCA_031288515.1. GTDB lineage: Bacteria > Bacteroidota > Bacteroidia > Bacteroidales > Tannerellaceae > DFXE01. Next base: position 2,293 of record JAITRG010000194.1, on the reverse strand, counting down.
GGTATCCTCCGTACCATCCAAAGCCGAAGAAGGCTATGTCGTGACGCTGAAAAGCGACGTTTTCGCCCGCGGCGTTTTCCTGAGTATGGAAGGAATCGACAATTTCTTCTCGGATAACTATTTCGACCTGCTCCCCGAAGAACCGCTAACCATCCACGTAAAGACAAACCTCGATAAAGCAACCTTCGACAAACAACTGAAACACGTAAGCATCAGCGACACATATTAACAGTAACCGTTATGACAAAGAAATCCGTTATGATAAAGGAGCAGGATACAGCCTGTAAGGTATTCTATCTGCGAGCAATTTGAGAAGTTTATCAATTTATTTGATATGTATGATAGTTATCCTTTTATACTAACTGTTGACTATTGTTCCTCTTCCGGCTCTGGTATTATAGATGAAACGGACATGATAAGCTATCGCCAAAGAGAATGAAAAGGGATTTATGTTACCTTTGCTCTATACATAATCCTTTAATTCTATACAGATATGACAAAACAGGAAGTAACTTTCGAAGAAGTTGTAGAACGCGGTTGCGGTCTGGATGTTCATAAGAAAAAAATAGTGGCAACGGTCGAAGGAACAGGTATATCCAAAGAGACCCGTACGTACAAATCGACAACGCGATCATTGACAGAATTGAAAGAGTGGCTATTGGGTTTAGGCGTTACGCACATAGCCATGGAGAGTACAGGCGTTTATTGGAAGCCTGTTATGAATATTCTTGAACCCGGCGGGTTCACTGTTTTAGTGGTGAATGCACGCCACATTAAGTATGTTCCCGGTTATAAGACGGACAGGAAAGACTCTGCATGGATATGCAGGTTGCTACGTGCGGGTTTGCTCAAAGGCAGTTTTGTACCGGAGCAGTCTCAGCGGGATTTGCGGGACCTGACGCGTTACCGGCGTAAACCTGTACAGAATCTGTCTGCAGAACACAACCGTTTAATCCGCCTATTCGAGGATGCCAGCCTGAAGTTATCCAGCGTATTCAGCGACGTTACGGGCAAGACCTGCACATCGGTGATAGACAGTGTGATGGATGGCAATACCGACCCCGAATATCTTGTATCTCTTTGTACTCACTGGCGTTTGAAGAGTACGCAGGATGAGATAGCGCAAGCGGTTGAGGGGAAGTTCCGCGATCATCACAAGTTTATGTTACAGGCCATCCGCCGCAGCATGCATAACCTGACGGATGAAATACAGCATATCAATGATGAAATCACCAGACGAATGCAACCATTCGAGGAAGAGATATCCCGTCTATGCCAGATACCTGGCATCAACAAGATTTCCGCCAGGGATTTGCCGGCTGAAATCGGTGTTGACATGGAAGTGTTTCCCAGTGCGGCACATCTGGCATCGTAGGCAGGAGTAAGCCCCGGGAATAATGAGAGTACCGGTAAAAAAAGTTCGCATACCAACCACGGAAATAAAGCGACAAAAGCTATAATCTGCGAATGTGCATGGGCGGCAAGTCGGACAAAGCATACTTTTTTCGCATCCAGATACAAGAGACTGGCAGCACGCAGAGGCAAAAAACGAGCCTTAGTTGCATTAGGACATGAGATACTGAAAGTTGTGTACCATATTTTGAAAGACAAATGCGATTACAGGGAGCTTGGAGAGACTTCTCTGGACGAAAGGCGTAAGAACACACAAATAAAGTATCACATGGAAGCCTTGAAACAACTCGGAGTGGATTTGCCCGACAAGGAAAGCGCATAATTAAAGCGTACAAATCCTCAGGTCGATTTTTACTGGAATGCTTTAATCCGAAGATGAAACTGACCTAAACAACCGAGAGGCAAAGACTGTTGCTGCGAGCGCGTGAATGAAAGTTCCTTTAAACCTGGTTGTTTCAAAACATAAAAATGCCTGATCTGATAGTCGCGAATATCCTTATGATGTCCGCTCTCTTTTTATTGTGTCAACTAAAAATCTATATCAACAAGATGCTGATATAGAGAAATTTAATAAACTAATAATTTACGAATGAAAACTTCCTGAAGGGCAGGATTTGGGGGAAAAATCAAGTAGGAGAAACGGGATTACTTCCCGTTTCGACCTTTCACACCACCGTACGTACCGTCCGGCATACGGCGATTCCCTACTTAGTGTCTGTCTATAAAGTCCTGTTTTTTCAGTTTTTATTGCCAGTCTAATATGTTAATTTTTGTCAATTCCGCATCAATCTCATCAAAAACCGGAAGACAGACTAAAGTCACCTCTATTTTGTCCTGTTTTTTGCAATTTTCGTTTCAACAAGGCATAGTTATCCCTGTG
>JAITRG010000179.1 GCA_031288515.1 Tannerellaceae bacterium | reverse complement strand
GACAGGGATGCTCCCCCTCCGGTCGGGTCGGGCTGTCCGCTACAAGTCCCCGCTCGCCTGCGCCTCCCTCCGGGCTTTCCGCTGCCATCCTCACGCAACGCCCCTCCCTCCGGTCGGGTCGGGCTATCCGCTCCAAGTCCTCGCTCGCCTGCGGCTTCCTGCGGGCTTTCCGCTCCTGTCCTCACGCAACGACAGGGATGCTCCCCCTCCGGTCGGGTCGGGCTGTCCGCTACAAGTCCCCGCTCGCCTGCGCCTCCCTCCGGGCTTTCCGCTGCCATCCTCACGCAACGCCCCTCCCCGCCTCATTCTCACGCAGCCCCCCCCGCCTCATTCTTTCCCGGAAAGGCGCCCCGACCTGCAAAGCTTCAGAATACCATTTTGCGCGGGGCGGCGCCTCCGCAGGCGGATTTGCGGGTTCCACTATAATGGTCTACTGAAGGCGTTATAGCGTTTTTTTACCACTTTTTGACGCTTCAGGAGAGTCTTCTCAATGGTTTGCCAAAGGCAACGTAATGATTTGAAAAAATAGGACGTAATGATTTTTTCCTTTTTTTGCCGGCCCCCTTTTTTTGCCGGCCCCCTTTTTTTGCCGAAACGGGGCTGAAAGCTCTTCTTTCAGCCATAGCCGTTCATACGCAAGCGCTTGTAAACCGGCTGAAGGCTGAAAGACGTCGCCAGACAAGCCTGCGTAATGGGGTAATGACATGGGCCTGAATAAGGGGGTGGGGGCTTTATGCTTTTGATGAGAAAGAATTAATGTGTAAAGTAGAAATAAGAAAAATTCTTTTGATTAAATGGCGCCAGTCCTTCTATGCGATAAACAAAACAACAACAAAACAGGTTTCTTCTCCGTAGTTTTTATCCGTCATACGTTTTGCCGGTATAAAAGGAGGAAAATGGATATTGATTACAGATTATTAGTCAACTATATTATCGAGGATTTATCTCCGCAGGAATTAGAGGCTTTAATGGCTTGGCGAAAGGAAAGCGGGGAGAATGAAGGTGTTTTCAATGAATTAGTCCGGTTAAGAATCAGACGGAAATTCGATCACTACCAGACACCCGAAAATACAGACAGGGCTTTTTCCCAATTTAATAAACGGCTTACAGCAATATCACGCAGACATTTGGCACAAACCGCTTTTAAGTATGCCGCCGTTGTACTTTTTGTCGTATCTATAGCATTTCTTGGCAAAAATTCAATTAAAGAAGAAGAAACATATATCGTTTACAAAGTAAATGCAGGAGACAGTGTGCGAAAAATTCCACTTGACGATGGTTCAAAGGTTTGGCTAAATTGTTCCTCCACACTGAAAATTCCGGCTTCCTTTTCTATAGAAAAGCGCCGGGTTATACTCGATGGAGAAGCTTATTTCGAAGTGGACAAAAGGCCGTCCGGTTCGTTCCTGGTATCTACGGGCCAACTAACAATCAAAGTACTGGGAACATCATTCAACGTAAAGACGACAGGAAAGAGTAAAGATGTGGAAACCATTCTTGCTATCGGAAAAGTTACGTTGTTCGACAAAAACGATAACGCCGTTTACCAAATGTCGCCAGGCGAGAAAGTAACCTACAGCCCCATAAACAAAGAATATATTGTTGAAAATATCGATACAAACGTACGTACGGCATGGCATTTATCCCAATTCATATTTGAAAATGCAACGTTAAGGGATATTGTCAATAAACTGTCTGTGAAATTTAATGTAAATATCAATTTAGAGTCGAAAAAATTAGCAGAAAGGAAGTATCGCTGCGTAATCAATAAAGACGAATCATTAGGAGAAGTATTGGACATCTTGAAATACCTGGCGCCAATCCATTATCGTATTGAGGGGAGTGAAGTTTTTATTAGTGAATAACCCTAAAATTTGTTGCCTATGAAGAATTGAAAGAAATGCTTATTTGTTATCTGTAACCTGCCAGTTGAGGCAATAAATTTTATTTACAAACTTAAATATTATGTTATGAATAAATGCAATAATGCATCCGGCATTCAATTTTTATTACCCGGATATAGTTTTAAAAGAACAATAAAAATTACGTTAGCGCTTTTGTTCTTTGTTTTTCCTATAGTAGCTAACAATACGTATTCGCAGTATATTAACTTTGAATTATCTATTGAAAAGACGACTGTCGCAAATGTAATAAACAGTATTAGTGCACAAACCGGATATGAATTTTTATATAATGCCGCTATCCTGAACAGAGAAATAAACGATGTGCATATCCATGCTAAAAATGAGCCTGTTGAAAGCGTTTTGAATGCAGTCTTTAAAAACGCGGATATTTCTTTTAAAGTGCAAAACAACCGTATCTTCCTGAAAGATGATAAGACGGAACCGATACGGAAAAAAAGCGGACTGCCCGTTCCTGTAATTCATCAGCTACGTTCCATAAAAGGAAAAGTTGTCGATTCGTCCAATGAACCGGTAATAGGGGCCAATGTTGTTGTCAGAGGAACTGCAAATGGTACAATAACCGATATTAATGGCGAATTTACGCTTGCTGACGTTTCACAAACAGGCATACTGGTTGTATCCTATATCGGATATATCGAACAGCAGGTAAATGTAGAAGGGAAAACATCGCTGAATATTGTTTTGTTAGATGATACGCAAGCGCTGGATGAAGTTGTAGTTGTAGGGTACGGTACGCAAAAGAAAGCAAACCTGACAGGGTCGGTTTCAACCGTAAGGTATGATCAGGAATTGGAGAACCGCCCAATTACGAATCCGTCACAAGCCCTTTCAGGAAAAATGACAGGGCTTTGGGTAAGCCAAAACTCCGGCGAGCCCGGTTCGGACGGGGCAACCATACGGGTAAGAGGATACGGAACATTAAACAACACCGATCCGTTAATCCTTATCGACGGTATAGAGGGGCGGCTGGCAGAATTAAATCCGAACGATATCGCTTCCATAACAGCGCTGAAAGATGCTGCTTCTGCTGCGATCTACGGTTCGCGCGCTGCCAATGGCGTGATTCTGATCGAAACGAAACGGGGGGAAGTTGACAGAGTATCTATCAACTACAACGGATATGTGGGTGTTAAGAATATATCGAAAAAATATGACTTGATTACCAATAGCCCGGAATATATGCGCTTGTGGAACAGCGCTTTCATAAATAGCGGCAGCGACCCGCTTTTCCCGGACGATGTTATACAGGCATTTGAAACGGGAAACGACCCTTATAAATACCCGAGTACGAACTATTTCGACGAAGTACTCCGTACAGCCCTCACTACGCAGCATAATATCTCGGCTACTGTCGGAGGGAAAAGCTCCTCCAACTATGTTTCGTTATCTTATCTGAAAGATGATGGGATTATTAAAAATTCCACTTCCGAACGGTATAGCCTTACTCTGAATAATGAGACAAATGTCAATGACTGGTTAAAATTGGGAGGAAGAGCCCGCCTCATGCGCAAGACCACGACAGACGCCTACCAGGGTATCGATCGCGTTATTTATATGATGGCAAACGGACATCCATTCTCTACGCCTTACCTGCAGGATGGTAAAACCTATGGAGGTACGCAGGCATTGTATATGTCGGGAGAAAAAGCCGGGCAGCCGATTGTAGATACCCGTAATCCGTTCCCCGACTTATATAACGGCGAACGCCTGCGCATCAACAATTTCATGAAAGGTAACGTATACGCTACCATTGATTTCATGAAAGGACTCAGTTTAACGGCGCAATATAGCGGACAGTATAATACAAATAACAATGACCGCTATAACCAGACGGCTTTCTGCTACACCGATCTGAATGGAAGTAATCAAACAAAACCGTTGGACTATCCTTCTACCTTGAATGTTATACGCGAGGTAACAGACGAATATTATTCTACCTTTTATGCAAACCTGAATTTTAACCGTACATTCGCTGAAATACATGATATTTCCGTCGTATCAGGTTTCCAGCAAGAGGCATTAACGAAACGGACAACGACCGCACAAAAAACCGATCCGTCGAAAGAAGACCTGCATCAGGTTAGTTCGGGAACCATGAACCCAACGGCAAACGGCAATAAATATCAATGGCGTATGCTATCTTATTTTGGCAGAGTTAACTATGCATTGATGGGTAAATACCTGGCGGAGGTGAATCTGCGCGCCGATGCTTCTTCCCGGTTTGCGAAAGGTAACCGTTGGGGATATTTTCCTTCTTTCTCTGCCGGGTGGCGTTTAGGGGAAGAGCGTTTTATTAAAAATCTGGAATTATTCGATAATCTAAAGATACGTGCCTCTTGGGGAAAACTTGGAAATCAAAATATCGGGAGTGGGTCTAACAGGGATTATTTCCCTTATTTGACAGTACTGACACAAGACTACAGTACCAGTTACAACTTTAATAATACGTTGGCTCCCGGCGCGGCTGTCACCAGCCTGGTAGACCCCCAAATCACGTGGGAAACAACTACGACTGCAGATATCGGTATCGATTTAGGCTTTCTGAAAAACAGGTTGAATATTGAGGCGGATTATTTTGCACGCAAAACGACTGATATCATCGTTCAGCTTCCCATCCCTTCCGTTTTGGGTAATATGGCTGCTCCTTTTGAAAATGTAGGTGAAATGAAAAACGATGGCGTCGAGTTTAACATAAATTGGAACGACAGAATTCCCGGCGCCGATTTTTCGTATCGGATAGGCGGAAATATTACCTGTATCGATAACGAAGTCACCAAATTCAGAGGAGGCAAATCGCCCGACCAGCTCTATCTGATTAGAGAAGGATATTCATACAAAACATTGTACGGTTTTATTTTTGACGGAATTTACCAGACAAAAGAAGAAGCCAAACAACATATGCACAGCAATGGATACCTGCCGGTAGCCGGAGATATAAAGTATAAAGATGTAAATGGAGACGGAAAACTGGATTACCAGGACAAGCAGGAAATCGGCAATACAATCCCGAAATTCACCTATGGACTGAATGCAGAATTAAGCTGGAAAAACTTCAATCTCAATCTACAGTTCACAGGTATGGCCGGCTTAAACGGTTATTTCCAGAATGCATGGACTGAACCGTTAGGTATATCGGGCGGAAGTATTACGAAAAGGTGGTATGACGCCTGGACGCCGGACAACCATTCGAATGAACTGCCGCAAATCAAAGTAAACGATACATGGAATCGCCAGCAATCTTCCTTCTGGGCATGTAACATGTCATGGCTTAAGTTGAAAAACGTTCAGGTTGGATATGCTTTACCCAGGGAAATCACACGCAAAATGTTCCTGCAAAGACTGTACATTTATGCCAATGCCACCGACCTGTTTACTTTGGTAAGCAGTAAATATGAAGGATTCAACCCTGAAAGAGATCCATTTACCGACGGATATGGCCATTATCCGACTTCCCGGATATTTACATTTGGTTTGAATGTTACTTTCTGAAAAATGTCCAACCTCAAAAATTTAAGAAGATGAAAAAGATTATATTTCCTTTAATAGTACTGTTTTTATGCAGTTCGTGTGAAGATTACCTCGATACTGTTCTTCCTGATGATAATATTACCAGTGAAACATTCTGGACTACTGCCGCAGATGCCGATTTGGCATTAAACGGAATATATAATGTATTACGAAACAACTACGTGTATGGATACGGGGGAGGTTATGACGCCTGTACGCCCAATGCTTATCAATGGGCGCACTGGGAGGGACAGCAAATGCAAGTAGGCGACGGTTCTATTTTTTCCGGTTCGGGGGCAATTGTTTCCGACCGTTGGAAATACTGTTATAATGGAATATACAGGGCGAATTATTTCTTTGAAAATATAGATAATGTCCCTGATATGGACCCGGCTAAAAAAGAAGTTATGACCGGCGAAGCCTACTTTTTGCGGGCTTTGTTTTACGACCTTTTAGCCCGGTCGTATGGCGGTGTTCCTGTCATAACAAAAACGATTACTTCCGAAGAAGGGCGCAACGTTTCACGTGCCGGTAAGGAAGAAACATGGGCGCAGGTTCATGCTGATTTCGATGAAGCGGCCAGGCGCTTGCCAAAGGAGGCTTCTGCAAACGGGCATGCTACACTGGGCGCCGCTTATGGTATGAAGATGAAAGCTTATTTATTCACATCGCAATGGGACAAGGTATTGGAGTATTGCGACAAGATAGATGCGTTAGGTAAATATAAACTGTTTCCTTCCTATTATGGCTTGTTCCAGTATGAAAATGAAGGGAACTATGAAACGTTATTTCCTCTGTGTTTTATGGACGGGGCCTTCTCGCAGGGAAGTATTTTCGACCGTTACTGGCAGCCCCAGAACCTGAAATACGGAATTGATGGCTCCAATTCTGTAGCTCCTACACAGCTATTGGTAGATCAATATGAGACGCTTGACGGTTCGCCTGTCGATCCCGACAAACCGTATGATAACCGCGACCCCCGCTTAGACTTTACGATTCTTCGCCCGGGAGCTTATTTTCAAGGACAGCTTTATCCTGACGAAATACGAAATCACACGGGGCAACGGGTAGGATTCGGCATTCGTAAATACACCATAGAAACGATGCAAGTGGTAGGCAGTCAATCTCCGTTGGACTTCATGATTCTTCGTTACGGCGACGTGTTGCTTTGCCGTGCGGAAGCTATGATTGAAACCAATGGCGATATCGACGAAGCTATCGACATTATCAATCGTATCCGCACAGAACGTGAAGACGTGAAGCTGCCTCTTATTCCTAAAGGATTAAGCCAGGCTGAGGCCCGTAAGAAACTGCGCCACGAACGCCGTATCGAATTGGCGCTGGAAGGCCGGTTCTGGGACGATATCAAACGGTGGAATGCAGGGCCTGAGTTTTATCCGTGCGATGTTATTGGCGGCTTGGGCGAACTGGTTCAGACAAAATTCCCGAACGGATATAATCCGGAAAAGGATAATTTATTGCCGATACCGGACAGCGAGATATCCCTTAATCCGAATCTGGAACAAAACCCGGGTTATTAATAAGCGCCAGGAAGGAGCCGTTATTCGTCCGGCTCCTCTTATACTCAAACAAAACGGGTTTGCGGCAGGCGGCAGAATCATGTCGGAGGTTTGCGGCCTGTATTTTTCGCAAACCGTTTCCTTTTGAGTATAATTTTAACGGATGCGCTGGGGTATTTGAAATATATTTAATACTTTTACAACTCAATGTAAAAATTATCATTAAGTCTAACATAAATATCAGCCATGAGAACAAACAGGAGAGGGTTCTTAAAAGCCCTCGGAGGAATAGCGGCATTGACCATTGTGCCGCGGCATGTATTGGGGAACGGCTATCTTGCCCCAAGCGATCAATTAACTAAAGGTATTATCGGTACAGGCGGTATGGGGCGTGGGCATGTCAACTACGCAGGTACCCGTCTGGTTGCCGTGTGCGATGTGGATAAAAATCATCTGGAGCTGGGGAAACAACTGGTGCAGGGCAACATTGCGGCTTACCATGATTTCCGGGATTTGATTCTGGACCCGAATGTAGACATTGTACACATTGCCACGCCTCCGCACTGGCATGGCCTTATGTCTGTAGAGGCGGCCAAGGCGGGGAAAGACGTCTGGTGCGAAAAGCCCATGACGCGTACGATTGGCGAGGGTAAACGGGTGATGGAGGTTGTTAAGCAATACGGACGAATGTTCCGCCTGAACACCTGGTTCCGCTTTGAAGACCAGTTTTATGGATTGGGTACGCCGGTTAAGCCTCTCAGGAAATTAGTTCAAAGCGGTTTGCTGGGCTGGCCTTTAAAGGTAACGATCAGTAAACATACCGGCTTCGACTGGAAATTCTACTGGGTGGGTAAAGATTATCTTGAACCTCAACCCGTACCGGCGGAACTGGATTACGATTTCTGGCTGGGTCCGGCTCCTTTTAAACCGTATAACGAACATCGTGTCCACCAGACATTCCGCGGCTACTGGGACTATGACGGCGGCGGTTTGGGCGATATGGGACAGCATTATATCGACCCTGTTCAATATTTCCTGGATAAAGACCATACCAGCCCTTTTAAAGTAGAAGTAGATGCTCCGCAGCAACATCCGGACGCCGTAGGAACCTGGCAGACGATTACTTATACGTATGACGACGGTTGCCAGATCGTTCTTTGGGGAGGCGATTATGGCGACCCGGGTACGCCCTATATCTCAGGCCCGAATGGGAATGTTTATAAAAACTTCGTGTGCGATATTCCCAACTGGGAAAAGAAACTTGCCGGGTTCCCGGAACCCGAACCACAGGTAACCGATTTTATTGAATGCGTAAAGACGCGCCAGCCTTTTGCCCTGAATGAAAGGAACGGATTCCGTTCGGCTACAATTATTAATATGGGGACGATTGCTTTACGCCTGAACCGGACGCTTTATTTCGATCCTGTGAAACTGGAATTTATTAATGACGAGGCGGCAAACCGTTTACTGGATCAGCCGATGCGTTCACCCTGGAACAGTTAATTTAATGCGATAGCAGTATGAAAAAAATATATATATCCTTTTTGGTTTTATTCCTGTGCGCAAGCGTATTGCCGGCGCAATCGACACGTACGGTTCAAACCATTGCAGCAGACGTGCTGGCTCAGACGCCGACAAGTAATCAAACCGTCTACAATAAGCAAATCGCCGACCTGGCCTCTACCGGAGAAGACGGTATCCTGCTACTGGTTAAAATGATAAATCCTCCCGGGCAAGGCAGCAATGCAGCAGTGGAGTATGCCCTGAGCGCCCTCTCTTATTATGTAATGGGAGATGGACGGGATAATGCCCGCCTGACTACTGCCGGCGCTTACGTCAAAGCGCTGGATATGGTAAGCGAGCCTGAAACAAAAGCGTTTATCATCCGCCAGTTGCAGGTGGCAGGCAAAGATGAGAGCGTAGATGCATTAGCCCGTTTCCTTAACCGGGAAGATTTAAGCGGCCCCGCTGCCCGTGCACTGGCAACAATCGGTACGGAAAAAGCGGCTCAGGCTTTACAGGCGTCTCTGCTTCGCAGAACGGGCACGCCTGAAACGCAGCGGGATGTTATCCTGGCTATCGGGGAAGCGCAATTGCCCGTACAGGAAGACCTGATTAAAGGTATGCTTGGCACAGGCGACGGGAACTTCCAGAAGGATGTTCTCTATACGTTAAGCCGTATCGGGAGCAAAGCGTCGCAGAAAGAATTGGCTGCCGAGGCTGAAAAGGCCGGTTTCGCGCTGGAAAAGACCGGCGCAAACGAGGCTTACATAGCTCTTTTGAAACGAATGGTACAGCTTGGCGAAACAAAGGAAGCCGAAAAAGCCGCCGCCGATTTATTGAAGAAAGCTACAAAGGCAAACAAAACGCACACGCGCAGCGCCGCGCTGCAACTGCTACTTTCCATCCGGAAAGAAAGCGGCCTCAAGCTGGCGTTGAATGCCTTGAAAGACCCTTCCGGAGAATACAGGAATGCGGCGCTGGATTATACGTCCTGCTTTGCCGGTAAAGAAATATATGCAGAGCTGTTCAAGGCCATGATGAAGGCCAAACCGGAAGAAAAAGCGGATATACTGAACTGGATAGGCCGTGAAAGTGCCTGCCCCGAAAAGAATCCTGTTATCAAAAACCTGGAAATCCGGTTCGACCTTCCAGCTAAGCAAGTATTGCTGGATCAACTGAAGAGTAGCGACTTTGCCGTTAGAAAAGCGGCTGCCTGGGCGCTGGTTAAAATCGGAGACACGTCCGTTATCCCCGGCTTAACCGGATTATTGGCCGGAGACGACAGGCAAACCGTTCAACTGGCTAAGGAAGCCCTTGCGTCTTTCGGGGGCGACATAGCGCCGGCGGTAACGAAGATTATTCCGCAAGCGCCCGACGCCGGGAAAATTGCGGCGGTGGAACTGTTGGCTATGAGGAAGGCTTCGGCCAATATCAATACCGTACTCGAACTGATCAGGTCGGGTTCTCCCGAAGTGAAAACGGCTGCTTATACGGCGCTGAAAGAGGTAGTAGCGGAAAAAGACTTTACGCTTTTATGCGGTATGCTGGAATCGGCAGACGCTCCGGCTGTCGCTCCTTTGCAAAAGGCCGTGATTGCTTCTTTAGCCGCTCAGACGAAAGCGAATCAGGTTTCAACAATTTCAAGGCGTATGCTGCAGGCAGGCGAAAGCAAGAAACATTTATATTATGCCGCTTTAGCCGCTACGGGCGATAAGGAGGCGTTAGCGACGCTCGTTAATGGCTTCAAACAGGGAAGCGGAGCGGCTAAAGAGGCTGCTTTTGAAGCGTTGGCAGACTGGAACGGCTTTGAAGTAGCCGGCGAACTGTATGCTATCTGCCGGGACGCTTCGGCGGCGTCTTATTTTGACAGGGCGCTTGGCGGGTATATAAAACTGGTTTCCAGCCCTTCCCTTACCGCCGAAAACCGTATGCTTGGCTTGCGCAATGCCCTGGAAGTGGCTAAGACCGACCAGCAAAAGAATACAATCCTCCGCCAGTTGGGCCGGACCGGCACATTCTCCGGCCTGTTGCTTGCAGGCGAATTTCTGGATGATAAAGCCTTGCAGCAAAGCGCCGCCAATGCCGTAATGAACATTGCCTTAGCGCATCCCGAATATGCAGGTACAAATGTAAGGGCCTTGCTTGAGAAGGCGTCCGGGGCGCTGGATAATCCCGACGCCGACTATCAGCGCGAAGCGATCAGGAAATACCTTGACGGGACGCCGGCAGGGGAAGGTTTTGTGTCTCTCTTCAACGGGAAAGACCTTACCGGATGGAAGGGACTGGTGGAGAACCCGGTTGCCCGCGCTAAAATGAAACCGGCCCAACTGGAAAAAGCCCAGATAAAAGCCGATGGACAAATGCGGAACGACTGGAAGGTGGAAGACGGCCTGCTGGTTTTCGACGGCTCCGGGTATGATAATATCTGTACCGTAAAACAGTATGGCGATTTCGAGATGTATGTAGACTGGAAGCTCGATCCGGACGGGCACGAACCCGACGCTGGCATTTACCTGCGCGGCACGCCGCAGGTGCAAATGTGGGATACGTCGCGCGTAAAGGCAGGGGCGCAGGTAGGATCGGGCGGTTTGTACAACAACCGCCTGCATGAAAGCAAACCGCTGAAGGTGGCAGACAACCGGCTGGGCGAATGGAATACGATGTACATCCGGATGATTGGCGACCGCGTAACCGTCCGACTGAACGGCGAACTGGTGACCGACAATGTAATCCTCGAAAACTTCTGGGATCGCAGGCAACCGATATTCCCGGCAGAACAGATCGAACTGCAAGCGCACGGAAGCAAGGTATATTACCGTAATATATATGTAAAAGAACTGGAACGGACGGAGCCTTTCAGCCTTTCGGACGAAGAAGTAAAAGAGGGCTATAAGCTGCTGTTCGACGGAACCAATATGTTTGAATGGACAGGGAATACCGTAGATTACACATTGAAGGAAGACGGAACCATCACCCTGGTACCGGATAAGGGATCGGGCGGCAACCTGTATACAAGGAATGAATACGGCAACTTCGTCTTCCGCTTCGAATTTATGCTCACGCCGGCCGCCAATAACGGCCTGGGTATCCGTACGCCCAAAGAAGGCGACGCCGCTTACGTGGGTATGGAATTACAGATACTGGACAGCGAACATCCGGTATACAAAGACTTGCAGGCATACCAGTACCATGGCTCCGTTTACGGCGTCATTCCTGCCAGACGCGGATTCCTGAAGCCCGCAGGCGAATGGAACTGCCAGGAGGTAATAGCCGACGGCGACCATATCAGGATTACGCTCAACGGCGAAGTGATCCTCGACGGAGACGTCCGCGAAGCGACAAAGAATGGAATCCCCGACAAAAGAGAACACCCCGGCCTGTTCAACAGGAAAGGACATATCGCCTTCCTCGGCCACGGCTCGGAAGTAAAGTTCCGCAACATACGGATCAGGGAGCTGAAATAAGCGACGCTTATCCCGCAGGGGCAGTAAAGGAGTTGAGCAGGAAACTGCTTAACTCCTTTTCTTATTATCTGATACTTTTAACGGCTTTGACTGTTGCGATAATCCCCAGCCCCAGCAGGCCGACCAGCAAATAGGCATACCGGATGCCGAATACCTGCGTTATGCCTCCTATCAGCAACGGGGCTATCAGCGAACCGGTAAAACTGATACCCGACAGGACAGTAAGGGCGATACTCAGCGGCGTTGTGGATTTGGCTCCCACAAAACTGTAAACGGTAGGAACCATACACGAAATCCCCAGCCCCACCATCATAAATCCCAAAGAGTTGACGATAACCTTCGCAAGCATGGAAGCAAACGCTCCGCCCAGCAAGGAAGAGGTAAGGAAACCGGCAAATATCAGTCCCCCGGCAATAAACAGTACGTTCCTCTTACCCACGGCGCGGTAAGCATGGTTGGTAAGAAAACGCCCGGCAGTCATCATCGCCATAAACGCAAGAAAACCTGTCTGCAACGATTTGGGAGCTTCTATAACCGACTCAAAGTAAATACCGCTCCAGTCAAACATCGCGCTTTCTACAATCAGGGCAAACAAACCGATAAGCCCCAACTGCAGCAATATCTTCTCCGGCATGCCGAACCGCCGTTTCCCGTCCTTCCCGCCTTCGCCGCCTCCGCCATTGCCTTTATCCCCCTTCGCATCCTCCTGCAAGTAAGGCCGGGCCGCAAGCGTAATGGCTAAAATAATACAGGCTATCAGCGAAAAATGATAGAAGGGAGGCACGTCTGCTACAATCATAATAAAACCGATAAGCGCCCCCAGGCAGGCGGCCAGGCTCCACCCCCCGTGAAAGGTAGCCATAATGGTTCGCCCATATATCCGCTCTATCCCGATAGCCTGCGTATTGAGGGAGATATCGCATATATTCCAGAAAACGCCAAAACAGAACAGGAAAACGCCCAGCATCGCAATATGCGAAGCAATCCCGACAGCAAACAGCGACAGCCCGTAGCCAGTAATACCCGCCTGCACCATAATACGGCTTCCCAGTTTAGACGTCAGGTAGCCCGCCAGCGGAATGGCAACAAACTTACCCGCAGGGATAAGAAACAAAACAAGCCCCCAGTAAAAAGCATAATGTACGTCGAAAATTTCTTTGATAGCCGGTATGCGGCTCGCCCAGCTTGAAAAGCATAAACCCTGCGCCAGAAAGAAAGCAAGGGCGGCATAACGAGCCCTTTCCTTAGAAACCCCGGCAGTTAGCATGTTGTCGTCCATAAAGCAAGTATGTATTGGTTTTTTATTAATGGCGATAAATATAGGAAAAAGAAGCAAATTTCCTGTCCAGCCCTTCACAAAATTTTTGCGGGGTTCAAATTTTTGTAACTACTCAGACCCCCCTTGTATGGGGGTAAAGTCCAAAAGTAAAAACAAGGTACAATTGAGAGGTTAGGTAAGTCATTTATTAATAGATAAATCAACAACTAAGTAGAGGCAAAATAAAGACGAAATGTCTCACAGGTTCACATTTAGGTTACATCGGGGCTTGTTTTTGGGAGAATTGAGGGGGAAGATGGGACATTTCCGGTAAAATATTGACGTAATAAGGGTTTTAGGGCTTCAAATGGCGCTGTTTCGGGCGTATTTGGGGCCTTTTCCGTGTTTGGCTGTTTCTTCTCTAAAAACGGCTTGCAGAGGGCTTTTGACGGCTTCTTTAGGGGTGGATTGTTACATAGGTGGTTTGGGGACAAAACAGCCCTCAAAACGGCTTAAAATATGTTAATTTCGCTATTGGGTATACCTTTTTAATGAAAATTAACGGGGGTTT
>JAITRG010000087.1 GCA_031288515.1 Tannerellaceae bacterium | reverse complement strand
CGGTTCTGGATTTTGGGGTTGCGGTTCTGGATTTTGGGGTTGCGGTTCTGGATTTTGGGGTTGCGGTTCTGGATTTTGGGGTTGCGGTTCTGGATTTTGGGGTTGCGGTTCTGGATTTTGAAGTCGCGGTTCTGGATTTTGAGGTTGCGGCTCTGGATTTTGGGGTTGCGGTTCTGGATTTTGGGGTTGGCGCTATTGGGAAGACTTGATAGCTTCCTCCGCTTGATTTCTTACCTGCATAACCGCATACGGGTCTTTCAGGTATTCGGCAGGGTTGCACGGGAGCGGAGTTTTTCGAAGGGTGGGGCGGGCGGCGTAATGGCGTCGGGGCGGACATGCCCCCTGTAAATAATTAAAGGATATCTCCCGACATCCTTATAATCAAAAATTAACTTTGTTAATCTTAAATCTAATACTATTATGAAAAAACCACTGCACAAAGGTACAGTTTTTCTCATGCCTGTCAAGGGCGGAAGCGCTAAATAGTGTTGTTCGCCGTTTAAGAAATTATAAATTTCCTGTTGATGTGTTTTATGATGGCGGCTTCGTCGGCGGGGTGGAACCAGGTTATTTCGGGGTCGCGTTTGAACCAGGCCATTTGTTTGCGGGCGTATACGCGGGAGTTTCGTTTTATTTTTTCTATGGCGAAATCGAATGTCCAGCTGCCGTCGAAGTAGTGGAATAATTCTTTGTAGCCTACTGTATTCAGGGCGTTTACCTGTCTGAACGGGTATACTTTGCGGGCTTCTTCCGGCAGGCCTGCGGTTATCATTTGGTCTACGCGCTGGTTGATGCGTTCGCATAATTCTTCGCGGCTGCGAGCGAGGCCTATCTTGATTATGTTGAAAGGGCGTTCTTTACGGGTGTTTGTCCGGAAGGAAGAATAGGGTTTGCCCGTCATCCGGCATATTTCCACTGCGTGAATGACGCGTTTGTAATTCATGCGGTCTACTTCTTCGTAGTGTGCGGGGTCTTTTTCTTTTAGTTCGTCCAGGATAGAGGCGAGACCTTCTTCTTCGAATTGTTTGTAAATGGCTGTCCGTATGTGCGGCGTCACGGCAGGGATATCGTCTATGCCTTTGCAGACGGCGTCGATATACATCATCGAACCGCCCGACATGATAACTGCCGGCGTCGTTTGGTATAGTTCATCTAAAAGGGATAATACGTCTGTTTCGAAATTGGCGGCGCTGTAATAGTCTGACAGTTCAAGCGTTCCAACCATGTAATGCTTCACCCGCCGCATTTGTGCGGGCGTTGGCGCGGCTGTGCCGACAGGTAAATCTTTATAAAGCTGACGGGAGTCGGAAGAGATAACAGGCGAATTGAAGCGTTCGGCAATGCGTAAGCTTAATTCGGTCTTTCCTACTCCTGTCGGGCCGAGTAATATGATGAGCGTTTGGTTCAAAAACGGTCTTCATCGAACGAATTACCGGCTACGCTGTCTAATCCTTCAAAGCCGCTGCTGTCTAATTCGTCGGCATTGTATTCGGCGTCGCCATAAAAATCTTCGCCAAGCAGGTCGTTAGCTATCGCAATTTTAGCGTCGGATTCTTCAAAGTTTATCACCTGCGGGGGAGGTATTCCTTCCGAACGGCTGCAAACAGGCTTGTCAAGCGTTTCCCTCAGAATCATTTCCTTGAGTTCCATAAAAAAGGCGCGTTCCGTCAGATAATCGAAAACGTACAGCAGTTTTTGATCTTCATCTTCCAGGAGTTCTTCCAAACGGGTGTCTTCCATTATGTAACTGTCTTCTTCCGGAGAAGTTCCCATATCGATTAGCGTAATTTCCGTTTTCCTGTTCCAGTTGTCGTCACAAATGAAGAAAGACGCCATTTGGTCTTTAGTATATCCTGCCGATTCAATGATTGCATTGTGCAGATCCAAAAAAGTAGCGTCGGAATCAATCTTAATTTCCCTCACGAAATTATCTACTTCATCTGATAGAATTAAAAATCTGAATATCATAGTTTATGTTGTTTTTATTGCAACAAAAGTAATGAAAATATTTATAATTCGTCGATAGAGCCTCTTACAATACCTCTTTCCGACGACTTGATAAAGTTCAGTATCAAATCCCTTTCCACGCTGGAGGCGTATTCCGTTTCAATGGCGCGGAGGGCGTCGGAATTGTTTAAGCCCCTGGTATAGAGTGTACGGTAGATATCCTGGATTAAGAATACCTGGTCGTTGGTAAATCCCCTCCGGCGCAGGCCTACAATATTAATACCGCAGTAAACGATAGGGTCTCTGCCGATTAGCGTGTAAGGAGGAATATCTTTGCCAATGCGCGAACCGCCCTGAATCATTACGTGTCTGGAGATACGGACAAATTGATGTACCAGGCTGCCGCCGCTTACGATCGCATAATCGTCAATATTGACCTCTCCTGCCAGTTGCGTTGAGTTTCCAATAATAACATGGTCATTGATTACGCAATCGTGCGCCACATGGCTGTATGCCATGATCAGGCAATCGTTGCCTACTACCGTTTTCCCTTTAGAGGCTGTTCCTCTGTTTATGGTGACACATTCACGGATCGTCGTATTATCGCCTACTTCGGCTGTCGTTATTTCACCTGCAAATTTCAAATCCTGGGGGATACCGGCAATCACTGCTCCCGGAAAAACATGGCAACCCTTTCCTATCCGCGCTCCGTTTAAGATAACGGCATGTGGGTCGATTTGACAATTGTCGGCTATGGCAACGTCTTTCTCGATAACTGCAAAAGGAGATATAATAACATCGTTTCCAATCTTCGCTTCGGGATGGATAACGGCTAATGGTGAATGGTTCATATGTGTAGATTTATTTATTTTTGACAATCTGGGCCATAAATTCGGCTTCGGCAACCAGTTTTTCTCCTACGAAAACGTATCCTTTCATTGTAGCGATACCCCTGCGGATAGGAGAGGTTAATTCAATCCGCAGGATAATCGTATCTCCGGGAACTACCTTCTGGCGGAATTTCACCTGGTCTATTTTCATGAAATAAGTAGAATAGCGTTCGGGTTCGTCTACCGAATTTAATACCAGCAAACCGCCGGTCTGCGCCATGGCTTCTACCAGTAAAACGCCCGGCATAACAGGCTCCTGCGGGAAATGCCCCTGGAAGAACGGCTCGTTTACCGTTATATTCTTTATTCCCGCAATATAATTGCCGCCAATATCGATAATCTTGTCTACCAGTAAGAAGGGATAGCGGTGGGGGAGTAACTCTTTAATGCGGTTTACGTCCATTACCGGAGGTGTATTCGGATCGTATACCGGCGCTTGCACTTCGTTTTGTTTGATATCCTTACGGATCAAACGGGCCAGTTGGTTGTTGATTTTATGCCCCGGGCGGGTAGCTATGATACGGCCGCGTACAGGCTTTCCTGTCAGCGCAATATCGCCGATTACATCAATTAATTTATGACGCGCCGGTTCGTTGTCGTATACCAGCGGCTCGTTATTGATATAACCTAAAGACCGAATGCTTTTATAGGGTATATTCAGCCCGCTGGCCAATTTCTTTAATGCTTCTTCCGGCATTTCCTTGTCGTAAATAACAATGGCATTGTCTAAATCGCCTCCTTTTATCAGGTTGTTATTTAGTAAAGCCTCTACCTCGCGCACGAAGACAAACGTACGGGAAGCCGCCATTTCCGTTGCAAATTCGCTTATATCATTAAGCGTTGCATATTGATTGTTCAATACCGGGGAGTCGAAAGAGATCAATACGTTGATACTGAATTTATCGTCGGGGAGTATAATTAAGGACGAACCCGTCTGTTCGTCTGCTACCTCTATTTTATGTTTAACGATGTAGAAATCTTTGGGCGTATTTTGCTCCGTTATGCCCGCCTTGTTTATTTCTTCGATGAAGAAGCGCGAACTGCCGTCGAGGATAGGAAACTCCGGGGCGTCTACCTCTATCAGGCAATTATCTATCCCGGAAGCGTATAGAGCAGCCATGGCATGCTCGATGGTGCTTACCTGTACATCCTTTCTGGCAACAACCGTGCCTCTCTGGGTGTTGATTACGTTTTCGGCTAAAGCGTCAATGATGGGCTGCTCTTCTAAGTCTACCCGTTTTATTTTATATCCGTGATTATCCGGGGCGGGATGGAAGGTAATGTTGATGTTCAAACCAGTGTGCAAGCCTTTACCTTGCATAGAAAAGCTTTTCGCAAGCGTATTCTGTTTAAGCATATAGTTTAATTGTCTTTTTTGTTAATATCACTCTTTAGTTGTTCAATCTCGCGTTGTAATTGTCCGAGTGTACGGTACATATCCGGCAAGCGGCTGAATACGGCGCTCGAACGCAGAAATGATTTCACGTCGATAGCCGGAGATCCGAGGATGGCGCGCCCGCTTTCGATATTGCCGATAACGCCGGCCTGTGCGCCGATCGAAACGTTGTCCTGTATATGGATATGCCCGGCTAATCCGGCCTGTCCTCCGAATTGACAGTGTTTCCCTATCTTAACCGAACCGGCGACGCCTACCTGCGCAGCCATAACGGTATGTTCGCCTACTTCTACATTGTGGGCGATTTGCACCAGGTTGTCCAGCTTCACTCCTTTGCGGATAATGGTCGCATCCATTACGGCGCGGTCTATGGCGGTATTGGCGCCCACTTCTATATCGTCTTCCAGTATTACATTCCCCAATTGGGGTATTTTCTTATAAGTATCTCCTTCGGGCGCAAAACCAAATCCGTCGGAACCGATTACCGCTCCGGCGTGAAGGATACAATTGTTTCCGATAATACATCCTTCGTATACGGTTACATGCGGGTAGATAATGCAGTCATCCCCAATGCTTACATTATCTGCAATATAAACGTGGGGATATATTTTGCAACGGGTTCCCACTTTTACATTCTCGCCTATATAAGCAAAGTTACCTACGTAACAATTGTTTCCGATATGGGCGGATACATCGATAAATGCGGTAGAATCTATGCCTTCCTTTTTCTTTTTCAATTGCTCTACCCTGTCTAAAAGAATCGCTAATGAGACATAGGCGTTCGCTACTTTCACCAGCGTGGCCTTTATAGGGGCGGAAGGGATAAAGTCGTTATTTACCAGAACGATACTTGCTTCCGAATGATAAATATGATGTTCGTATTTGGGATTTGCCAGGAAAGTCAGCGAACCGGGCTTACCGTCTTCTATTTTGGAAAATGCAGTGACTTTCGTATTAGGGTTACCTTCGATTGTTCCGTTCAGAAAGCCTGCAATTTGTTGAGCTGTAAACTCCATTATAATCGTACAGTTTATATAATTATATATTATTGTATCAATTCGTGCATAACACAAAATGACGTGCAAAGTTGAAAAAAAATATTGATTTTCCCTATGACTTCGTATGAATAATTCCTTTATCTTGCAGATAACCTGCCATTTCCTGTTGTATAACATATGCTTCGCGGCGTGCCGCCTCAGCAAAATGAACGCTGTTGTCCGCATAAATAATGGCGCGGGAAGAGTTTACCAATAACCCGCACCGGGCGTTCATCCCGCAGGCAACAACCTCGGCTAAACTGCCTCCTTGTGCGCCAACGCCGGGAACTAAAAGGAAATGATTCGGGGCATACTTGCGAACATCGAGGAACAATTCCCCCCGCGTGGCTCCCACTACGTACATCATTTGTTCGTCTGTAGCCCATTCCTGTGATTTTTTCAGGATGGTTTCGAATAAACGTTCGCCGGTCGACAGTTCTTTCATCTGGAAATCCTGCGAGCCTTTGTTGGACGTAAGCGCCAGCAATACAACCCAGCTTCCGGGATAAATAAGGAACGGTTTAATGCTGTCTTCTCCCATATAAGGCGCCACCGTTACGGCATTCACTTTCATATGGTCGAAAAAAGAGCGGGCGTACATCTCGGAGGTATTGCCGATATCTCCCCGTTTGGCGTCGGCAATGATGAACTGG
>JAITRG010000104.1 GCA_031288515.1 Tannerellaceae bacterium | reverse complement strand
CTCTTCAGGCCCATGCCATTAACCCCATTACACAGGCTTGTCTGGCGCTATCTTTCAGCTTCCAGCCGGTTTATAAGTGCTTGCGTATGAACGGCTATGGCTGAAAGAAGGCCTTTCAGCCACGTTTCAGAAAAAAATACGGGGCCGGTAAAAAAAGGAAAAAATCATTGCATCCTCTTTTCCAAACCATTACGATGCCTTTGGAACGCCATTGCGGCACCTTTGGTAAACCATTGAGAAGACTCTGATGAAGCCTTGCGAAGACTAAAAAAAAGCGCTATGACGCCTCCAACAGACCATTATAATGGTTTGCTAAAGAGTATATATTGGTTTACTGAAGGCATTATACTGGTTTACTGATGACTGTATAATGATTTTTTTATGGAATAAATCCCTCTCTTCCGGTTTCCTGAAAGGAGGCTGAATGGTCTTCTTGCAGGATTTTCATCCTGTAAACCAATCAGTTGCAACAAAGCTGAAAGCTGAAAGGAGAGGTGAAAAAGTATCGTTTAGCAGGAGAGTTTTCCTGTTGAAAAGGCAGTTCCCGGGCCGGTATCAGGGTTAACTTCTTTCTTCGCACGTTTTTTAATCTGATAACCTGAGTTCGACGTAAGAAAAGCATGAAAAAATTGGTAAGTTGATTAATTTTCATTATATTTATAGCTCAAAATCAACAATATAGAAAAATATGGCACAACTTACCATCGACAAAATTACTGAATTAAGCGTAGCGTATCATGAATACCTTAAAAGAAAAAGTAGCGCATGAATAAATTTATTGTATTGCAGACGATTTTTGCAGGGAGTTTTCAAAAGAAATCAAAAAACGCCAAATGCCCCCCAATGACGATAAACGGCATCGAAACCGCTCGTTTACCATGTCTGATGCTGAAATTATTACCATTGTGATTTGTTTTCACTGCGGCAGTTTTCGCAACCTAAAAAGTTTTTATTTGTTTTATATCGGAAAACATTTGCAAAGCGAATTTCCCAATCTACTCTCTTACAATCGTTTTGTTGAACCTGAACGGAAAGTCATGATTCCATTCGCCCTGTTTTTGAAGCTCATTTGTTTTGGCGAATGTACGGGTATCACCTTTATTGATTCCACTAAAATGGCTGTATGCAAAAATAAGCGCATCAAACGTAACCGTGTTTTTAAGGATATGGCAACCACTGGCAAAAGCACGACGGGATGGTTTTACGGATTCAAACTCCATTTGGTAGTCAATGACAAAGGCGAACCGCTCAGTTTCTGCATTACTCCCGCCAGTGTGGACGACAGGCAATGGTCTGTCATCCAACCCCTGTGTAAAAAACTGTCCGGCAAACTCTATGGTGACAAAGGCTATATTCCGGCCTCCCTGTGCGAACTGCTTTTTGAGGATGGATTGCACCTGGTTACCGGTATCAAAAGCAATATGAAAAATCGCCTGATGACCATCAGGGATAAAATACTTCTCAGGAAACGATCTGTTATTGAAACAATTAACGATGAATTGAAAAATATCTGCGAAATTGAACATTCCAGACGCCGCAGTCCGGTAAATTTTCTGATAAACCTGTTTGCCGGGCTGGCGGCATACAGTTTCTTTGAAAAAAACCCGCTATAAAGTTTGAACGTTTCCAGCCAACCGGACAACTGGAATTATTTTATTAGGCAACCCCATTGCTCATTCAATTTACAAATAGAACCCGGCTCGTAAAAAATCCGGGCTAAACTTTCACATCTCATCCTATGGTAACTTTATGTTAAAATTATTGGATTTCTTAGATCGAACTCAGGTTGATAAAGTAGAACTAAGAAATCTCTACAAAAAACTTTATTTTTTTAACTTTTCAGTCACATCTTACATAAAGCGTTTATACTCATTATAATAAACGTGGCTGGAGGTGGCTGAAAGCTGGAAGACATCGCCAAACAAGCCTGTGTAATGGGGTAATGATATGAGCCTGAATAAGGGGGATGGGGGCTTTATGCTTTTGAGGAGAAAAAATTAATGCGTTAAAGTAGAATTAAGGAAGAAAACCGACACAAGAGGTTGTGTTTGCGTTTGGCGTATTTTTACTATATTTCCTCTATAAAACTTTTGTTTTCTTATTGGACGCGTTTATTAATCGTGATTTTTATGTAAGTTTGTCCGTAGATAACGATGCGGAAAAACTATGGAGATAAAGAAGCTACTTACGCTTGTTTCGGAAGATAAACAAGGCTCTTTTGACTTGTTCTTTAATTTGTATTATGATCAGGTATTCCGTTTTGCCTTTTATTACCTGAAAAACAGAGAGATTTGTCGTGAGGTGGTGACTGATGTTTTCTTCTCTGTCTGGCAATCGCGGAAAAGATTATCGGCCATAGCAAATATTGAAACGTATTTATATGTAGTCGTACGAAATGAAGCGACCCGCTATCTCTCCAATAAACAAAAACATTCATTTGTTTCTATTGAAGACATTCCTGTTCAGATAGGGCAGGAAGAAGAATCGCCCGAACAGGAATTACTAACGAAAGAGATGGAAGCTTTTTTATCCAAAGTCATTTCGGAACTACCTGAAAAATGCCGCGTTATCTTTTTAATGGCACGTGAAGAAGGCTTGAAAACTAAAGAGATCGCCGAGATACTTTCCATACAGGAAAGTACTGTCAGAGTACAAATGAAAATAGCCATCGACAAGATTGTAGCCTCTGTCAAACCTCATTTCCCCGACCTGACATTATCTGTTTTATTGATAAATCTGTTTATTCGTTAAAAAAACGCTTTTCGTTTAAACGAAAAAAGCCTTTTCCTCCTCCTCATTATCAAGCGAGAAAAATATGGAAAAGGGAAAAATAATTATTGAAGCCATAAAGGTAGCTCCTGTTATCGCAACTGCTGCCGAGGAAATGCGTGAAAGGATATTAGTCGAACTCAACTTGCGTATCAACAAGGCCAGGAGAAAATCCTTATGGATAAGGGTAAGTGTGGTGGCAGCCTCTGTCGCTCTACTGCTGGGGATAACTAATTATTTCTCCTACCGGCAAGGATACAAACATCTGAATAGCCAGATTGTACAACAAACAAACCCGTTGGGTATGCAATCATCCATTACCTTGTCGGACGGAACAAAAGTATTCCTGAATGCCGGAACGACCCTCTCCTATCCTACCGCTTTTGTTTCGAAGAACAGGAGAGTGGAGGTGACGGGAGAAGCATTCTTTGACGTAGCACACGATACCAGCCGGCCATTTATCGTAAAAACAGGAAATCTGAATGTACGCGTCCTCGGAACAAAGTTCAATGTAAAGTCCTATCAGGAAGAAAACAATATAGAAGTCACCCTGGAAGAAGGAAAAGTGGAAGTAGGGATGGAAGGGCAGCGTACCTGCCATCAGGTTAAGCCCGGACAACAACTCTCTTACGACAAAACGATGCAAATGTTCCGGAGCAGGCAGGTGAACCTCAACCACTACATCATCTGGAAGGAAGGGAAGTTCTATTTCGAAAGTATGACATTCGAAAATATTATCAGACAACTGGAAAGGCGTTTCGACGTCGATATACAGATCGTCTCAGACGACCTGAAGAAAACTGTCTTTACCGGCGACTTTGTCCGTGGGGAAAACCTGGAACAGATACTGCGAGTCATGACTGCTGATAAACGCATCCGGTATAAAATAGATGGAGATCAAGTTTACATCGAATAAATAAACGACAAGCGCTTCTAAATAAGAAGTATTAACCTGATAATACCAGGGCGTAATTTTTATTTGACATACTTTATATCTTTGTAATCTCATATCAATATTATTTTTATGGAAGATATTTCAGCAATCATCGCAGACTCCGATTCAGAGAACGTAACCGTTCAGGTAATCATCAAACAAAGCATGTGTAATTCCGGAATGAAATGGACGGATGCCGGCGCAGGAAGCGTACTCTTTTTAAGGACGCTGAATGAAACTGACGGAAGATGGACGCAATTTTGGGGAAAAACAAATCGAAATGGAATTAACATCAAATATAAATTACACCCTAATACTATATGCCTATGAAATAGAAAAATAATGAAAAGCAAAACGGAAAACGCTACGAACATTTCCCGTTTTTAATCGACTTTAGTTCGAATCAACATTACTTAGTTACAAACTTAAAAATCATTACAAAAGTATGAAATTTATTTCACACACGGGACAATATTTGCCCGAAGTTAACCTGAAAAAAGTAATAAACAGGATGAGATTATCTGTTATCTTGGCTATTGTTTCTATTTGTTGCGCTTCCGCCTCAGTCAGTTATTCCCAGAGTACGGAAATAACATTGCATTTGAAGAATGCGACTATAAAAGAGATACTGGACGAAATCAAACAACAATCCGATTTTTCATTCTGGTACAGAAATGAAGACATCGATCTGAACAAAAAAATATCTGTTGATGTAAATAAACAAAACATCAATAATATATTAGACAAATTACTGAGAGAGCAAAATTTGTCTTATACGATAGATGATACACATATCATCATTTATAAGAAAACAGCTCATCTTCCCGGGCTACAACAACAAAACAAACGCATCACCGGTACAATAACCGATGAACGGGGCGACCCTATTATCGGAGCCAACGTAGTGGAGAAAGGAACCATCAATGGGATCATCACCGACACGGAAGGTAATTTCAGTATTTCAGTACCGGAAAATGCCGCATTGCAGGTGTCCTATATCGGATACGTGGCACAAGAGGTCAGAGTTGGAGATCGTACCCACCTGTCCATACAGTTGCGCGAAGATTCACAAGCGCTGGATGAAGTGATCGTAGTAGGTTATGCCGCCCAGAAGAAAGTGAATCTGACCGGATCTGTTGCCAGCATCGACTTTACCGATGAGAAACTGGCACGCCCTGTTACTACTATCGCGGCATCTTTGTCGGGTATGGCAGCCGGGGTGAATGTGATGAACACCAGTAACCAGCCGAATGCGGAAGCTTCTACTGTGCGCATCCGTGGTATTGGTACAATGAATGAGGCCGGTCCGCTGATTTTGGTTGACGGTATGGAAATGAGCCTCAATGAGATCAACCCGAACGATGTAGCTACCATCTCTATCCTGAAAGATGCAGCGTCATGTTCTATCTATGGTAACCGGGGCGCCAACGGGGTTATTCTTGTTACTACCAAGCATGGTGTTGATGGAAAGATAAATGTCTCTTATTCAGGTAAATTCTCTTACAATACGCCGGCTAAACTGATCAAACAGGTAACTAACTATGCCGATTATATGGAATTCGTAAATGAAGCCTACACAAACACCGGGCAGGCGTCTAAATTTTCACAGTCAACGATCAACGAATGGCGGGAAGCGTCTAAGGAACCGAACGCTACAAACTCCGAAGGTGTTCCCAATTATGTAACCCATCCGAATACAGACTGGTACGATGCCGTTTACCAGCCTAAGTGGATGCAGGAGCATACCATTAGCCTGACGGGTACTGAAAAGCGTACGACCTATGCCTTATCCGGAACGTATCTGAATAATCCGGGGTTGGTAGTGGAATCAGGCGTAAAGAAATATTACTTTCGTAGCGATATCGAGTCAAAAGTGACCGATTTCCTGTCGGTCGGTATGCGTGCGTGGGGATACAATACAGACCAGGATCGTAACTCCCTTAACGATTTGTGGGAGTTGAGCATGCAGAAATCGACTCCGGGTTCATACCCTTATTATAACGGAGCATACGGTGGTCCTGAAACAAACGAAGAGGATGGCGCGGTCAGTAATCCGCTACTTAATATGAGTAATTCCAGAGGCTTCTACAAACAGAGTAAATATTTTGTCAATCCGTATATGGAGATCAAATTCCTGAAAGATTTCAGGCTTTACGCAAATTTCTACTATGACCATTTCACGAATCACCATAAATACGTGCCTTCCGATTACAAGCAAAGGTACAGTTGGAACCGTTCCATGTCGTTGAATACTCCTCCTACATCAACCGATCTGTCCACTTACAGGGTATATGACTGGGAAAAACGGGAAAAAAGTTGGAAGACGAACGCGGTGTTGCATTGGGGACATCAGTATGATAAACATAATGCAGGCGCATTGATCGGTTATGAGGAATATCGCAAATGGGGGGATGAGGTCGATATTTGCAAAGAAGGTATGTCCAGTATAAAACTGACGGACTTCAATGCCATGACAGACCCGTATTATATAAAGGGATACTCGTTTGAGTTCTCTTCCCGTTCACTTTTCGGGCGTGCTACTTATTCATATGACGCCCGTTACCTGTTGGAATTGAATATGCGTTATGACGGTTCTTCCCGTTTCTCTCCCGATTCACGCTGGGGGCTTTTTCCTTCTCTCTCTGCCGGATGGCGTATTTCGGAAGAAGCTTTCATGAAAGAAGTTGACTGGTTGAGTAATTTGAAGATCCGCGCTTCCTGGGGTAAATTGGGCAATAACTCGATTGGTAATTATGAATGGCAGGCCCTTTACGGATCCGGTTTCAATTATGTATTCAATGGAAACAAAACAAACGGACTTGCTATGACTACTTTCTCCAACTACAGCCTGGAATGGGAAGAAACAGCCATAACGAATATAGGCGTGGACTTTGGCGTATTGGAGAATCGCTTGAATGGAACAGTTGAAGCGTATAACAAAAATACGACCGGTATTTTGTATCGGCCGACACTCCCCGAATCGCTGAACCAGTTTACCTCTCCTTTGCAGAATCTGGCCGACGTAAATAACAAGGGTATCGAAGTAACGTTAGGCTGGAACGACCGTGTTGGTGATTTCACATACTCGATTTCCGGCAACTTCACTTACAACAGGAATGAGGTAACGAAATATAAAGGCGAGCTTATCCGCGAATGGAGGACGGATGAAAACGGCAATAAAGTATGGTACCAAAATGTGGGAACCGTATCCAATGGCAGTGAGACGCGTATCCTGGAAGGACATCAGATGAATGAATTTTATAAACTGAACAGATATAAAGGGGATGGCAGCTATTTCAACAGCAATGGGTCTGTCAATATCAACGGTGGTCCGGAAGATGGCATGATCCGTACGGAAAAAGATATGGATTGGATGCAGGCGATGTTTGACGCCGGTTATTCCTTCTATCCGAACCAGGGAATCGGTAAAGACAAAATTTGGTATGGCGATATGATCTATGCCGATTACAATGGCGATGGTATTTATGGTAATGAGAATGATAGAGATTTCCAGGGCTTCTCCAGTACGCCTAAATACTATTTTGGTTTGCAGGGCAGCGTGACTTGGAAAGGATTTGACTTATCAATGAACTGGGCCGGCGCTGCCGGATTCAAGATCGACTATTACAAACAAACGCAAAATGGCGTAAATATCACACACGGATATGGTATCGGTAAAGATGTGGCCTATGATCATTATTTCTATGATCCTGAGAATCCGAACGATCCGCGTACAAATATAACTTCCGCAACTGCCCGTTTGGTAGGTATGCAAAACAGCGGGCAGGGTAATGCGAAAAGCGCATGGCACTTAAAAAACGGTAATTATATGAAGTTGAAAAATTTAACGATCGGTTATACGCTTCCGAAGAATTGGGTAAAGACGGCTTATATGGAAAATGCACGTGTGTATGTCGCTGCAGAGAATTTGCTGACAATTACTGAATTCGAAGGTTCTGACCCTGAGAGAATGGCTGATGACGGATATTTACCAATACGCCAGTTTGCAGTAGGCGTGAATGTTACATTCTAAAAACGCGAATATTATGAACAAGAATAAATTTGAAACAATAAAGAATACAGCGAAACTTTTTTCAACAACCGTTTTGTCTGCATTGTTCCTTTCCGGATGCGTCAATATGGATCTTACTCCCAAAGATAAACCGAGTGAAGGGGAAGTCTGGACTGATGCAACGATGGCCGAACAGACTGTCGCCGGTATTTACAATAGCTTGAACCATTTGTACAACGACAACTATAATATGTGGTTCGATTGCTTTTCCAGCGTTATGGACCGCGACGCCAACTGGCGTAACTTCGGTATGATGTTTGGCTGGCAGACAACTTCAGGCGACGGGCCAGGTTGGATATGGCATGATAACTATAAATTTATCATCCGGGCCAACGATGTGATAGGTAATTTGCCTGGGGTGGATGGTATTGCTGAGACAACCAAGGCAAGATTGGTGGCCGAATGTAAATTTTTGCGCGCGTATTGGTATTATCAACTGAATATACTGTTTGGCGGGATTCCTTATTACACGGAGCCAATCAAGGATATTAATGAAGCCAAAGGCAGCCGCCTGACGAAAACGGAAACCTGGGAAAAGATTATCGAAGACCTGACAACTTGTATCAATGAATCCAACCTGCCGGACAAATACGCGAGTGGAGAGACGAACTATGGCCATGTCACAAAAGGAGCCGCTTATGCGTTGCGTGGCAAGATATATTTATGGATGGAAAACTGGTCTGCTGCGGAGGCTGACTTCAAAAAGGTTGGCGATTGCGGTTATAAATTGTTTACCGGTAGCGCCGGCGCCTATAAAATGCTGTTTAAAGAAGCCAATGAACAATGTGATGAAATGATCTTCTCTATTCAGTGTATCGAAGAAGATGGCTTTTGGAATTCCAAGAACCGCGGATACGGTACCCGTTGCACGTATGGCTCGATGTGGAATAACTATCTGGTGAATCCGGATTTCGTGGATACTTATGAAGTGATCGATGGCAGCAAGTTCAACTGGAATGATATTATTCCTGAATATTCCAAACTTACCGTGTTGGAACGCCGCGTATTTTTCTTGCGTGACAACCTGACTGCCGATGAAATTACCAGTGCGAAGGAACAAGGCGCTAATATGGACTACTATCTGCCGAACGGGAATGAAGCTCGTATCCGCAAAGCGTATGACAACCGTGATCCTCGTTTGGAGATGAGCGTGATCACTCCGTATGCCAGGTATCTTGGAGGCGACGGCGGTTCAGACAATTATTTCACCAGCCGCTATCCCTTCCGTAGCCAGTGGACGGAAACAAAGAATCCGGATGGTACGACTACGCGTGAACCGAATGATATACGTACCGATACGCAGGCTATGTTCTACTATCTGAACCGTAAATTCGTAACGGAAGGTACCGCCGAAGGTAGCCAGAAAGGTACGGCGATCGACGCGCCTCTGATCCGCTATGCCGATGTATTGCTGAATCTGGCTGAAGCCCTGAACGAACAGGGTAAAACAGATGAAGCGGTCGCTTATGTAAATCAGGTTCGCGCACGTGCCGGCGCGCAGTTGCTTAATTCTAACGCTCCGACCACTGTAACAGGCCAGGCTGATATGCGTGAACGTATCTGCAATGAACGCTACTGGGAGTTGTTGGGTGAAGACTTGCTTTACTACGATGAACTTCGCTGGGGAACCTGGAAAGAGAAGAAGTTTGCTACCTATAATAACGGCGCCACAACAGTAGTAAACGGTCTGCGTCAGATATGGGGACAAGCTACTTACCACTATAGCTGGGGCGGCGACCATTATTGGTTGTATCCGATACCTGAAAACGAAATACAGATGAACCCGAATATGGTACAGAATCCGGGCTGGAACTAATCAGAACATAAGAATCGCAAAAACGGTATTCCCTGAAAAGGCGCTGTTTTCGCGATTCTTTTGTTTCAAAATTTATATATGAGTATGAGATATTTTATAATGGAGATTTGTTGTCTCCTTTTTACAGCCTGTGGCAGTTCGGAAAATTTAAAAAAGCAACCTGCCCCTGAAGTAGACGATTCGCAGATCGCTTATAACAATCCTGTTATAAGAATATCGGCGCCGGATCCTGCCGTCATTCGAGCGAAAGATGGATTTTATTATTTATACGCGACTGAAAATATTCGTAACCTGCCGATATTCAAGTCGGAAAATATGATCGATTGGGAAGATACCGGAACCGCTTTTACGGAAAAGACACGCCCGGATTTTATTGGTAAAACGAATAATACACATGCCGCTATCTGGGCTCCTGAGATACAATATATAAAAAACAAATATGTCTTGTTCTACTCTTTGGCGCAATGGGGAAACCATTGGATCAGTACCATCGGTTACGCCATTTCCGACTCGCCTGCCGGCCCTTTTACCGTGCAGGGAAAAGTGTTTGACAGTCATGATGTGAACGTAGAGAATTCGATCGATCAATTTTTTTATGAAGAAGATGGAAAATATTATATGCTCTGGGGAAGCTTTTTCGGTATTTATATCGTGGAACTCTACATTACAGACGATTGGCAGATCACTCCGAAACTCGAAACCAAACGGCAGATAGCCGGAACCGCTTATGAAGGCATTAATCTTTGGAAACGAAACGGCTATTATTACTTATTCGCTTCTACCGGTACTTGTTGCGAAGGGAGGAATAGTACCTATACGACAGTAGTAGCCCGTTCGGAGAATTTATTCGGGTCGTATATCGACAGGAATGGAAGAAAAATGCTGGACAATGCCCATGAAGTTATAATAAAAGGGAATGATCATTTTGTGGGAACCGGACACAACTCCATTTTGCAGGAAGATGACGAAGGGAATACCTGGATTTTTTATCATGCCTATCAACTGGACCGGTTGGACGCCCAGCGGCAAGTTTTGCTGGATCGTCTTTTTTGGGATGAAGAAGGATGGCCTTATGTAGAAAAACAACAACCTTCTTCCGGCGCTTTTCGTCCCGTGTTTAATAAGTAACCCATCTGTAAAACCCTGCCCTTTACAGAAAGCGGCTCTGCAAAGGGAAGCCGTCCGGGACTATCGGGAAATAATCAATTAAAATGTATCGAATATGAAAAAAGAGTTAGCGTTATGTTTGTCAGTATATCTTTTTATCGGTTTTGCAAGTTGTAAAAGTGATTCTGATAAAAATACCCAGACGCCGGAAAAGGAAGTTTCCATAACCGTCGTATCATCGACTGTCCCTCTTGCCGATCCTTTTATTTTACTTTATGACAGCCTTTATTATATATACGGAACAAATGCAGGAAATGGTTTCGATGTTTACTGTTCGAAAGACCTTGAGCGCTGGGTGCAAGCCTCTGCTTTAGCTTTAAGTCATACAAATTCTTACGGCGAGTCGATGTATTGGGCGCCGGAAGTCTATTATGTAGAAAAAGAGAAGAAGTTTTATATGTACTATTCCGCGGAAGAACATATCTGTGTCGCTACTTCGGATTCCCCGTCAGGCCCTTTCAAGCAAGATGAGAAGAAACCGATTCATGAAGAAAAAGGCATTGACGCCTCTGTCTTCTTCGACGAAAACGGTAAAGCATACCTGTACTTTGTCCGTTTTACCGATGGTAATGTCATTTGGTGTGCGGAATTGGAAGACGATCTGGAAAAAATAAAAGAAGAGACATTGACGCAATGTTTCGTGGCTGACGAACCATGGGAATTGATACAACCTAAGGTTGTAGAGGGACCTTCTATCATAAAACAAGATGGCATTTATTATCTGATGTATTCCGCCAATGATTACAGAAACCAGGATTATGCTGTGGGTTTCGCCACTTCCGGTTCTCCCTTCGGCCCATGGAAAAAATATGAAGAAAATCCTGTTTTACATAAATATGGAGGACTATATGGAGCAGGCCATGGCGCTCCTTTCTACGATAAAGAAGGTAAAATGCGTTATGTTTTCCATGCCCATAAAAGCCAGACGGAAGTACATCCCCGTAATTCGTTTATTGTGGATATGTCTGTAAAAGAGGGTATAATTTCAGCAGGCGGAAATTTAGTCCGCCCTATGGTAATTGACAAACTTCCTGAAGATCAATAAAGATTTCAGGTTATACTGCGCGCGGGATGGTTTGATGCATCCCGTATCCTTTTGGCCTCCCCCGGGCGACGCCTCTCCAAACCTGCGGCTTCCTTTTTTCTCCGGAAAAATGAAAAATCCACGGGTGTA
>JAITRG010000316.1 GCA_031288515.1 Tannerellaceae bacterium | reverse complement strand
GCTCTATTTTCTGCTACTGACAAGCTGGTATTAGATGTGTGTAAGTTGTTATCAGTTGTCGAGATGTCAGGGTTATTAGATAACTGCAAACTGCTTTCAGGTGCCGGCTGAATTATATGGCCGCGAGAGGATGTATTTATATCGTCTCGCGTTCTTTTTGGGGGAGTTTCAACACTCATTACTTCATACGAGTACGCTTTATTGCCATCGTTTAATGTCGCTTTTACGGTAATTTTTACAGGATAATTTTCTCCTTTATAGTTTATTGCCCCATATAAACGCTGAATTTCTTTTATGTGTATATCACTGTCTCTGTCAGGGTGTCGTTCTACTAATACAGATGTTTCTATAAGTTTCGGCAATTGCTTAATAGCAGACAAATGAACGTCGATACTTGTACTCTTTTTTATCGCCTTCTCGCTCAAATACTTGTCAATAGCTGTCCTTGATACGCTAATGTCTTCATCGGCATTGGCATTGTGATAAGTCCCGGTGATATTTTCTTTTGCCCAAGTCCTTGCTTCGCCTATATTTTTGAAATCATGCCTGGGCGTTTCAATAATTTCCAATCCTTCCAAGGAAGAAAGGTTTTCCGTTCCCTGTTCGTTATTATCCAAATCTTCAGAAGCATTGTCCCTGAAACGGATGTCATTCTTTCCCTTCTTTCCCTTCCTGTCTAAGAAATCGCGAACATCATCTATGGAAACGCCGACGCCCTCGAGCATTGCATCCATCTCGCGTTTTTTCGCATCGCTCGCATCTTCGTAAGACTTTGCAAAATCTTTTAGGTATCCGGGATACTCGTTCATGTATTTTTTATACAGGCTTTCCCATTCGGGGGTACCTTCAAAGTCGTCAAGATTGATATTATTCTCTTCCGCATACTGTTTCATCCTGTTTTCGACATAGTCAATGCTGGGAAGAAAAGAATTGGCGTCAAATCCCGTAGCGGCTATTTTAGGTACGCTTTCCCTGTGCTTGTTAAACGTCTCGCGCCTCGCGCCTTCTTTCTGCGCCCATTCGCGGAAATCGCCTATCTCCGTTTCGGTAATATCTCCTAATCCCTGCCATCCTTTTGAGTAATTTGAAAGGTAAGATTTCCGAGCCTGTTCAATATCGTCAAAACCAAGCATCACCTTATGTTCGTCAAACTCGCCCGTTTCAGGGTTTATCTGGTCTACCACAAACACCTTGCTGCTATTTGGATTGTTACCGACAAATACGTCTATGTGGTCGCCATCCTTGCTTTCGGTCCCACGGATATATCCATAGGTATTTTTCATCTTAACGCTCCATTTCTTTCCATTCCGGTCAACGCCCGAACGTGTAGAGCCTTTAGGATTTTCAATAGAAATATCAAGGCCCTGTATGTTAACATGCCCCATCTTATAATTACCGGCTTTTTTCTGCGCTTCGGAAGGATTCGTATTTACTTTTGCCTCGGCGTCTTTAATATCCTGTTGTTTGGCCGTGTTATTGATAAGGTCGATAACGTTTGCAGGGCGTTCATTAGCCTGTTTTTCTTCTTTTTCGCTCGCCCGGCTATTGTCATTTGGATTATTTGCATTATCTTCGCCCGTAGAAAGAGGATTGCTTTGAGACAAGGCGCTCACTGCACCACTCTCGGCGTTTAGTTGTGTTGTGGGGAAGTCTTGCGTTATAGCCGATGGCGTAGAATGTTCAGTGCTGGCATTCCAAAGTAGTCCTCTTTTATTTATATAGGTATTTTTGAATACGCCGCCAGAGTTCACGCTATAACTTCCTTTGTCTGGGCTTAATTCTATATAAAGAACATTCCCCTTTTCTCCTTTTTTTACAAGCAAAAACGTTTCTTTCTCATTCCCTTGAATATCCGTATATAAATTACCCTCTCTAATTTCATCATAATTCTTAGAAACATCCTCTACAAATTCTTCTACGGAGTTATACCCGTTTTGTTGAAGCTGGCCCTCGCGTTCAGCTATGTGTATTCTGCCATAGTCTTCATTCCCTTCCGACAATTTAATGGGAGCCGCTACGTTCGTCCCTATCGCCTTTGCCTGTTCGTCGTTCACTTCGCCAAATACGGTTGTTCCATCGCTCGCTTTGACAAACGGAATACCTTTATCGTCCAATTCCTGCATGTTGCCCTCGTTTTCTGACAAATCGATTTGTATTTCCGCAGGCAGACCCTCATTCCCCGCCTGAATTTCTGGCAAATTGTTAGTAGTTTCGGATAAATATTTTTGGGCTACGGACGGAGATATTACTACCTCGTATTCTTCAATATTTCCGAGAATTATTTCGCCATTTCGGGCAAGTTCCAAAAAATCATTTATCGGAATCCTGAATACGCCCATTACTCCATCATTGTGCCATCGGTATTCATCTCCTATCTGTGAATTTGATGATGTAGGAATTCCGTTTCCTCCGCCGTCCGTAAGTGATGTATCGTATAATTCCTGTCTACCGGAAATAGATTGGCCGTCTTTTGTGAGATGCTGCATAGTGGTAGCTCCCCTGCGCAGTACCACATTCCCTTCATTATCTATTTCGAGAGTAGATTGACCGGCTCCCCGAAAATCGCCGTCCCATGTTCCGTCTATGACGGCATTCCCTGCGCTCAAATGAATATCTGCGGATATTCGGTTTAATTCCGCAAGCACATCTCGCCCCGTTTGTTGTAAATCCGGAGACGTTTCTTTTCCTTCTTCCGTTGGTTGGGCATTTACGTCCTGTAGTTTTCCCTTTTGCGCGTCAGCGATATAATCATCATACGCCCTGGCTCTTTCGGAGAGAATATCAATCTCATCCTGTATCTTGTCAAGTTTCATCAGGTCGCTCTCATTCTCAAAGCGTTTTTGGAGCTTCTCTATTTCTTTTCCGATATCCTGCGCGCCCTTACGGGCCGCATTGATAGTAAAGTCTTTCCCGCGCTTGTATTCCAGATGCTGCAATTTTTGCGCGTCCGTCATAGCCGCGTCGTCTATCTCCCCCTTTTTGTTCTTGGGAAGTCCTTCATAAAACAGGCGTTTATTTTCTTCTTCCGAAACCTCT
>JAITRG010000309.1 GCA_031288515.1 Tannerellaceae bacterium | reverse complement strand
AAGGTAGACTTGTTACCCATACAAGAGGATTTTCAGATAGAAATTGGAGACTTTATAGATGAGCAAACTGACGTTTGGCACATTGGGCGTTTTGCGGTAGATTCATCCATAAATTCTTTTAAGGTTATCTTGCTTTTCAAAACTTTATTAACCTATGCAATTACGCCAATTTGTAAAACTCAAAACAGTGTCATGTTTGCAGAATGCGACACCAAATTATTTGCTACGTTAATAAGGCTGCAAATGGACGTCAAAGCGATAGGCAAATCTATGGAATGTTTAGGTTCTGAAACTGTTCCAATTTTTGGCTGTTCCAATGGACTGTTCCCTTTTTTGCGTAATAACTTGATATATACAACTTCTTTTTCGTTAAATGCCTCATAAAAGGGGTTAATCCATTTAAATTAGTTCTACTTTATACTTCGCGCGGGGTAAAATTGTGAGATGAAAGACGAAAAAAAGTAAGCATCTTTGTGGTGTCAAATCCAATACAGGATGCTTACAAAAATGAATCTCTCCGAAGAAGAAATCCGGGTGCTAAATTACGAAAGATTTCAATATCCCTGTTCAAAAGTTCAAAAAAAATTGCATGCCATCTATTTGAAAGCGGCACACGGCTACTCCAATACAGAAACGGGTAAAATACTGGACATTCATCCCAACAGCGTAGCCGGATATATAAAGATATATGAAGAAAACGGGATAGAAGGCCTTTACAGAACCTGTTATCATCGCAATGGCAGTCCATTGGAAGTTTATAAAGATTCGATAATCGAAGATTTTAAGAAACAACCAGTTTGCAGTATAGCAGAGGCCATAAGCAGAATAAAGGCATTGACGGGTATCGAAAGAAAGCCCACCCTGATAAGAGCTTTTCTGCACAAACATGGATTCAACTGCCGAATATCAAAAAAAAGAAGATGAGATAAAGACGCTTAGAGGAAAAATAATTGAGATTAAAACGAACTTGCTTAATCATTCACCCGTAAAGAAAGACCTTTTAAAAAAGATAAACGGCAACAACTATTTGTCAAAAGCAATTATCTCAGACAAGCTGTGGGGTAAAGTTGAAACGGAAATTGATACTTTTTCTCCAAGCTTTCAGCTGTGTCTGAAAAAATGAATATCACGCTTGTCAATTCAAATCTTCATACC
Source organism: Tannerellaceae bacterium (assembly GCA_031288515.1). Taxonomy (GTDB): domain Bacteria; phylum Bacteroidota; class Bacteroidia; order Bacteroidales; family Tannerellaceae; genus DFXE01. The sequence continues at coordinate 7,298 of JAITRG010000309.1, read as the reverse complement.
TGTCTCATCAATCGCCTGTTTTAAAAAAAATGGTTGGCTGAAAACGGGCTGAAAGATTTTCATTCAGGGTTTTGTTCTGTATGCCAGGCGTTTATAAACAAGCTGAAAGCTGAAAGAAGGGGCGAAAAATATACTTATACAGATAGATTATCATACGAAAACAACGTTTCCTTTACTAACTAAACGGCGCTGAATGAAAATTCGGGGCTGTGTTTCAGCAAAAAAAAATCATTATAATACGTTGAGTAAACCATTACGATGTCTTTAACAAACCATTATGATAGTTTTCTGAAAACGTCGTAATGATTACCTGAAGACGTCACAATGGTTTTTTTTCCTTTTGTCAATGTTGGAATACATGGTCGAACGTAACGACTGTCTACTGTTTGAGATACAAAATACCTCCTCTCCTGGGAGAGGAATATGTTGAATCATTCAGTATGGATTATATTGTTATATAAACGGAACAGCTAACAAATACATGCCGCACGCGCTATGATGGCATATCGGATAAGAGATGGTTCAGGAAGTCGTCTAATTCGGCGTCTAAATCTTTTAATAGAGGGTCGTCCAGGCGGAAGATGTCGTTGTCAATAAAAAGCAGCTCTTCTATCTCGATAAAATTATCGTCTACTAAATTTACCGAGAAAGGCTTCAGAAAACAGGAGCGGTTGAACATATTTCTGGAGGCGAGCGTAGTAAGTACGGTCTTTACAAGGGCCGCCACTTTTTTGTTGAACGCGTCGTCATCTTCTTTGCTGTTTACCCAGTCGAAAATAACGACTTTTTCCAGCAGGTTCTCTTCTTCATCAAAAATTTGCAGTTCGCCGCTTTCTGCATCCGCCATGGCGTGTAAATCGCAAACAGGGTTTGCAGACTCGTTTTTTGTCAGTTTTTTAATGACAGACGTAAACGTATTTTCTATTACGGATTGAACTTTTGCGTTATTTGCACTCATGTTATTTTTAATTTTTATAAATTAAACGGGTTATTCTTCTCTGATTTGAATCGTTAGCTTTTTTTCGGACTGGATTCGTTTGGCAATCGTTTCTTTATAGAGGCGCTGATAGTATGCATAGGGGTCGTTTTCTCCGACATTCTTTTCATATAGTTCGCAGGCTTCGGTTGCCAAAAGAAGCGCTTTATCCAAATCGCCGGTTAGTTCATACGCCAAGGCCGTATTAGAGGCCGCTTTGGCTTTGCTTTTCCAATGGGAACTGTTGTTGTAAATATACAACCATTCCTCCAGCGCTTCGCCCCATTTGTTTTTGGCGGCGTATGCGGACGCTTTTTTCCAACGGGCGCCTAATCCGGTAAAAAACCATCTGTTTTCTCTGTCCCAGTGAGGCACAAATACCGGATGCGTTTTATTTCCGATACAGGCTCCCGCTATTCGCAACGCATTACCGGGCAGCGGGAGCAGTTGATTCAGGATGTTTATATCGAAAGCTTCTTCGTCCCAAAAGAGGCTGTCTGCTATTAATACCGTAGCATGCGGCGTTTCTTTAAATGGCAAATAGCTTCGAACGATTCCTTTCATTTCAATATCGACCGTTCCATATGCATACCCTTCCGGGAAGACGAAAACTTCCTTTTTCATATTAAAAAGTAAACGGTCTATCGATATAACGGCGTCTGCTCCGGTTTCTTCGCAAAGAGCCTGTACCTCCTCTTGCGTAAGCTTTACGTCGAGGAGGAAGGAATTGTCTTTGCGCGTGTTTTCATCAAAAAGAAGCACATCGTTAAAAAAGCCTGTTTCAACAATCGCTTCGCCCAATGCCCTGCAAGCGTCGAATAAGGCGCTATCGGCATACGCTTTGCAGGTATCTTGCAAAACGCCGTTTATCTTGTATTCATAACCGCTGTCCGGCAGTTGAGGGACTGCATTGTTAACAATCAATACGTTCCCTACATGGTCGGGATACGTAATTTCAGCCGGGTTGAATGTTTCTATACCCACAAAACGCACCTGGCTGCAGGCTGTAAATAAGCACAGGATAAACAGGCAGATTGTACTTCTCATACATTTACTATGCCAAATCGCTGACAGCTTTAAAGTAACCGATCGATTCGGCAATTCCGAGGAATGGGTCTTTCATGTCTTTCTCGTATTCGAGACTGCACATGCCGGTGTAATTCACTTCCCTCATCATCTTTACCAGGGCGGGGAAATCTATTTTTCCACGTCCGATTTCTATTCCGACGCCTGCTTTCGTCGAGTCGGTTACGTCTTTTATATGCATGTCGAATACGCGGGACTGATATTGTTTTAAGTCGGCCACCGGATCGCATCCGTTGCGTAAGTCATGCCCGATATCCAGGCACATACCCATACGGCGGTCCAAGTCTTTTGTGTGGTTCCACGCATCGGTTGCATCCGGGTATTCCTTAATGTCGGGGCCATGCAGGTGGATGGCATAATGAAAGTCGTACTGCTGTACTTTTTCATTTACATACGGAAGCAGATCGTAATTAGGTACGCCTACAATTAATTTAACGCCTACCCGTTTGGCGTACTCAAAACCGCGGTCTACCTCTTCTTTCGTCTTCATATAGATAGGGCCTGCGGCGTATCCGGTTACGTTATGGGCGGCGCACTTTTCGTGGAATGCTTTTATTTGCGCGTCGGTACTATTCAGAGGCAGGTGAAAATCTTTGATGCACAGATAATGGACGTCAAGACGCTGCAAGGTCTTTAGCGTAGTGTCTAAATCGAAATTAACGAATGTAAAACCGGCCATACCCAGCCGGAACGGGTTTACGGCTTTTTCGCCTTTTGCTTTCGCCCTGTTGTCGGCTGTCGTAGCATTAACTACTCCCGAAGCGCCGAGCGCCAATGCTCCGGCCAGACTTTGCTTGAAAAAGGTTCTTCTTGTATTTTTCATGACAGTTAATTATTTAATGAAACAATTGCTTCTTCTATACTTTTTATTTTGCTTTCGGTATCCGCCTGTTTTTTACGTTCCCTCTCGATTACCTTCGCCGGCGCTTTACTTACAAAGCTTTCGTTGGTTAGCTTCGCCATGACCGATTGAAGGAATCCTTTCAGATAGGAAAGCTCTTCTTCCAGTTTCGCCAACTCTTCTTCCACATCGATCAGGCTGCCTAACGGGATGGCGTATTCGGTGGTACGTACTAAAAAGGAAACGGCGTCCGCAGCTTTTTCTTCTACCTTTACGATACTTGAGAGGTTGCACATTTTTGAAATAACCGGGTTGAACGAACTGTCGTGCTCGCCCAATACCTGTAAGGCGACGGGTTCTTTATTCGGCAGATTCTTTTGTAAGCGTACGGTACGGATACCGCCGATGACCTCTTTGGTTATTTCAAAAGCGCTCAGATAGCCGTTATCCGCTTTTTGGGGTTGAGGCGCCGGCGATACCATGATGCTTTCGCCTTTTTCCCGGAGCGCTAAGGCTTGCCAGAGTTCCTCCGTAATAAAAGGCATAAACGGATGTAGCAGCCGGAGCAGCGAATCAAAGAAGCCGAGCGTAGCCTGGTAGGTAAGCGTATCGATGGGTTGTTCAAAACCCGGTTTGATTAATTCCAGATACCAGGCAGAGAATTCGTCCCAGAATAGTTTGTAGACAGTCATGAGCGCTTCGTTCAGACGGTATTTATCGTATAAACCGTCCATTTCCGCAATGGTTTCGCCTAATTGCATCTGAAACCATTTGACGGCGATGACGGAAGCTTCGGGCCGGGGGATTGTATCATCTACCGTCCAGCCTTTTACTAAGCGGAAGGCATTCCATATCTTGTTGTTGAAATTGCGTCCCTGCTCGCATAAACTTTCGTCGAAAGGCAAATCGTTGCCGGCAGGGGAGGTGAGGAGCATTCCCATACGCACGCCATCGGCTCCATAGGTATTCATTAACCCGATAGGGTCGGGCGAGTTGCCTAACGATTTAGACATCTTCCGTCCGAGCTTATCCCGTACGATACCTGTAAAATACACGTTGTGAAAACAGGGTTTACGGCGATATTCATACCCCGACACGATCATTCGCGCTACCCAGAAGAATATAATCTCAGGGGCAGTAACCAAATCATTGGTGGGATAATAATAATTGACGTCTTTATTGTCGGGATGATTAATGCCGTCGAATACGGAAACAGGCCATAACCAGGAGGAGAACCAGGTATCGAGGCAGTCTTCGTCTTGCCGTAAACCGGTTAGTTGAAGGTTACTGTCGCCTGTTTTCTCACGAGCGGCCTGTAACGCTTTTTCCGCTGTTTCGGCAACGACAAATCCGCCTTCCGGTAAATAATAGGCGGGGATACGGTGTCCCCACCATAATTGGCGGCTGATATTCCAGTCTTTAATGTTTTCCATCCAGTGACGGTACATATTCTTAAACTTAACCGGATGAAATTGAATCGTATCATTTTCTACCGCTTCCAAAGCCGGCCTGGCCAGGCTTTCCATTTTAAGGAACCATTGCATAGACAGTTTAGGTTCGACAGGCACATCGGTACGTTCCGAATATCCCACGCTGTTTGTGTAAGCCTCCGTTTTTTCCATCAGCCCCATCTCTTCAAGCGCTTTCTCTATTTTCCTGCGCGCCTCAAAGCGATCCATGCCTTCGTATTGTAAGCCGCAGGCGTTTAATATGCCGTTATCGTTGAAAATATCGATCGATTCGAGATTGTGTTTTTCTCCCAACAGGTAGTCGTTTACGTCATGCGCGGGGGTTACTTTCAGGAATCCCGTTCCGAACTCCGTATCTACATACTCGTCTTCTATAACAGGTATTACCCGGCCCGCAATGGGAACAATCACCTTCTTCCCTTTCAGATGAGCCGTTTTCGGGTCATTGGGATGGATGCAGACAGCTACGTCGCCGAAAATAGTTTCCGGACGGGTGGTGGCAATCGTCGCATATCCGTCTTCGCCTTCCACCTTATACCTTATATAATATAGCTTTCCGTGTTCTTCTTTATGGATTACTTCTTCATCCGAGATAGCCGTCTGAGCGGCCGGGTCCCAGTTAATCATCCGGACGCCCCGGTAAATCAACCCTTTGGCATATAAATCGCAGAAGACTTTAATGACGCTTTCAGACCGCGCTTCGTCCATCGTAAAACACGTCCTGTCCCAATCGCAGGACGCGCCCAGTTTTTTCAATTGTTCAAGGATGATACCGCCATGTTTATGCGTCCATTCCCAGGCATGTTCGAGGAATTGTTCGCGCGTCAGGTCATTTTTGCCAATACCTTCTTTCGCAAGTTTAGCCACCACTTTTGCTTCCGTAGCGATAGACGCATGATCGGTTCCGGGAACCCAGCAGGCGTTCTTGCCCTGCATACGCGCCCGCCGCACAAGTATATCCTGAATGGTATTGTTGAGCATATGCCCCATATGTAGCACGCCGGTGACGTTAGGCGGAGGTATGACGATTGTATACGGCTCACGGTCGTCAGGCACAGACCTGAAAAAACCGTTCTCCAACCAATACTGATACCATTTCCCCTCTACATCCGTGGGATTATACTTACTCGCAATTTCCATAACTCTTTTTTCTTTCTCTTATTAAATGCAAATATACAAACGACAAAAGTAAGAAAAAAACAATGGATTGCCATTTGGTAGCGTTTAAAAAACGATTATGGCGCACGGAATCGAGAATCGATCCGCCCGGAGATTCCGTTTTTATTGCGCAGGTATTCGTATATCGCTAATTGGGAACGGGTCTTTACCGGGTTTGTGTCGCGTTTAAAAACATTATTCAGGGTTTCGTTTATATAACAGGCTTTTACGTTATCTTTTAATTGAATTTCGAGGATATCGACGATTTCCTGTTTGATTTCGGAGATAAGGATAGGGAAAGCTGTTTCTATGCGGCGGCTCAGGTTGCGGCGCATCCAGTCGGCGGATGCAAGGAACAGGTTTTCTTCGCCGTTATTATAAAAATACCAGATACGGGCGTGTTCGAGGAACATATCTACAATGCGGGTGATACGTATGTTTTTACTAAAAGGTTGGTCGGGTATAAGGCAGCAGATACCACGGACGATCAAATCAATCTCTACTCCGTTTTCACTCGCGCGATACAGTTCGTCAATCATGTTCCGATCGTGCAGTCCGTTCATTTTTAAGATGATCCGTCCTCTTTTTCCTTCTTGTACATGGTTGATCTCCTGTTGGATCATCCGTTTTAATTCCGGTACCATATTGAAAGGCGCCACTAATAAATGGCGAAAGGCGGGGGCAAACAGTTTTCCTTCCAGTATGGCAAACACTTTGCTTATGTCGGTTATTATCTCGGCATTAGACGTAAGTAAAGCCATATCCGAATAGATTTTGGCCGTTTTTTCGTTGAAGTTACCCGTGCTGAGGTAAGCAAAGTTTCTCCTTTTGCTTCCGCCATCGGAATCCTGGCGCAGGATGATCGCTACTTTCGCATGAACTTTCAGTCCCGGTATACTGTAAATAATCTGTATGCCGGCTTGTTTCATCCGTTCGGCCGTACTCATGTTGTTTTCTTCGTCGAACCGGGCTTTCAGTTCTACGAAGACCGTTACCTTCTTACCATTCTGGGCGGCGCTTAATAAGGTATTAATGACAGCCGAATTTTCGGCCACCCGGTATTGGGTTATTTTAATTTCGGTCACTTTCGGATCGAAGGCAGCCTCCATCAGGAAACGTATCAGATAATCGAATGATTCGTAAGGGAAGTGCAGTAAGACGTCTTTTTTCTTGATGGTCTTGAACATCGACCCCATCTCTTCCAGGAAGGGGACGCGCATAGGCGGAGGCGTCTTTTGCTCCAACGCTTTTCCCTTCGGATTGGGGAGCTTGGCCAAATCCTGTAAATTATGATAACGCCCGCCTACCACCAAGTCTTCCTGCCTGATATCGAATGCTTCGCAAATAAACGACAGAAAGCCGGCGGGCATTTGCCGGTCATACATAAAACGGCTCAGATCGCCAATCTTCCGTTTCTTTACTTTCTTACGGATGTTTTCAACGATATTTTCTCCTTTTTCATTTTCCAGATAGATATCGGCGTCTCTCGATATTTTAATGCCATAACAACTGTCTATTATATATCCGGGAAAAATGGACGGCAGGTTCGCGCGGATGATATCGTCAATAAACATAATATAATTCATGCCCTCCTGTTCGGGTAATTCAATAAACCGCGGTACTTTGGAAAAAGGGATTTTCATCAGCGCATAAGAATATTCGGAGGTATACCCCGGCTCGCCGAGATGTTTACTTTTCCGCGTCATCCGAACGATGAGGTACAATCGGCGGTCGCGGATAAACGTATGTATATCATCCTTCTGTATCA
>JAITRG010000271.1 GCA_031288515.1 Tannerellaceae bacterium | reverse complement strand
CTACTCCATTGCCGACGGCATGATTATGGGCCTTCTTTCTTATGTATTAGTAAAACTCCTCAGCGGCAAGTACAAAGAAATAACAATTCCCATGTATATACTCGCCGCCTTGTTTATTTTAAACTATTTGTTTATTTGAAGTAACCCTGCCAAATCATAGAACACAATTTGTCAAACAAATCCGTAAGCAGATAATTATTTTTTCTACTTTTGCCGAAAAAGCTGTTGTTGTTCGAAAAGGAAAACATATCGAAACTGAGTGACGGGGAACTGTTAGCCTTATATAAGAGTTCCGGGAAAACAGTTTATTTCGGAGAGCTATACAACCGGTATATTCCGTTGCTGTATGGCGTTTGCCTGAAATACCTGCACGACGCCGACAAGGCGCAAGACGCCGTAATGCAGTTGTTTGAGAATCTGCTTCCTAAAATATCCCATTATGAAATAACCGGTTTCAGAACGTGGATATACAGCGTAAGTAAAAACCATTGTTTGCAGATACTCCGGAAAGAAAACAAAGAAATTCCGGTAGATTTCGGAGCAAAGAGTATGGAATCCTGCAAGGTGTTGCATCTATTAAGCGAAGACGAAGAAGACAGCGAACGAATGGAGGCGTTAAAAAAATGTATGGAAAAGCTTCCCGAAGCGCAACGAATCAGCATCACTCATTTCTTTATGGACGAAATGTCGTATGCCGATATTGCCGAATCAACAGGATATACGCTAAGCCGCGTTAAAAGCTATATCCAGAACGGAAAACGAAATTTAAAAATCTGTATAGAAAAACATACCGAATGAACTTCCTGTATTACATAACAAAATCCCGCAAAGGAAAAGAGGCGCAACGCATCGAACTCGAGGCAATGAAAGACCCTTTTCTGGCTGATGCTATCGAGGGATATGATCTTGTAAAGAACGAAAATCCCGCAAAGCGCATAGAGAATATAAGGAGACATATCCGCCGGAAGACGCAAAAAAGAGTTACGCCGGCCAGAACCGGCGGTATTGTTGCCGGTATCGCCGCCAGCCTGCTGGCGCTGGTTTTCATCGGGATAAACAGTTATTTCCGAAGCTCCTCCTTCGTATTAGCGCCGTCGCCTGTTTCACAGGCTTTAGAGAACAGGCAAGACGCGCCAGTCACATTTGAAGATAACGCAGAGATGAGTGATGAATGGGGCGATACCGGCCATACTCTAACCGTCCCGGAACCTACTCCTTTGCGCAATAACGCTATTAAAGGCGAACCCAAACCGGCAACCGGCGAAAGGGCTTATGAAGAATACCTCTTTGAAAACCTCTTCCTCCCGGCTTTCGACGAATGTGGCGACACCAAAGGACAGGTGATTGTAGCCTTTAAAGTCAACGCCAAAGGCCGGCCTTACGACCTGGATATAAAAAAATCCCTCTGCCCTATCGCCGACCTGGAAGCAATACGTGTTGTCCAACAAGGCCCTAACTGGACGTTAGGCGATAAAATAGCCACTGTAACCATCCGGTTTTAAGGCGATTCTATTTTCCATGCAGGCAGAGTTGCGGCCTTTCCACTCAAACCGTTCATGCAAACATGCCGTCATTGTATGTTTTATTATGTGATATGGTATACCCAACAACAAATCATCCTATATAAACCGGCAAAACGATGTGTTAACGTTACAGCTTCTATGAAAAGATTCTTTTTTTATACGTAATAAGTGTTTTTTATATACTTTTATAGCCGTAAGTTTAACACTAAAAACAGTATCATGAAAACACTTCTATTTTGCTTAGTAACCATTCTTTCGTTCCCTCTTTTTGCACAACGGGAAGCGAGTATCCGGATCTATCCTGAAAAAGGAAAACATCCTATCAGTAAACATATCTACGGGCATTTTGCCGAACATTTAGGGACTTGTATTTATGGAGGATTATGGGTAGGTCCTGCATCCGGCATACCTAATACGCAAGGCTACCGGAATGACGTATTGGAAGCGTTGAAAAAACTGCAGATACCGAACCTTCGCTGGCCGGGTGGTTGTTTTGCCGACGAATATCATTGGATGGATGGCGTCGGCGCGTACGAAAACCGTCCTAAAATGGTGAATAATAACTGGGGAGGCACTATTGAAGATAACAGTTTCGGAACGCATGAATTTCTGAATCTCTGCGAATTACTGGGAACAGAGCCTTATATCAGCGCCAATGCAGGCAGTGGAACCGTGGAAGAAATGGCTAAATGGGTAGAATATGTCAACTCGGACGGCGATAGCCCGATGGCGCGCCTTCGCCGGGAGAATGGGCGTGATAAAGCCTGGAAAGTGAAATTCTGGGGAGTTGGCAACGAAAGCTGGGGATGCGGAGGAAACATGCGCCCCGAATATTATGCCGACATATACCGCCGTTATTCGACCTATTGCCGCACGTACGATGGCAACCGCCTCTTTAAAATAGCCAGCGGAGCCAGCGATTATGATTATAACTGGACGGAAGTATTAATGAAAAACGCAGGCGGGCGTATGGACGGCCTTTCGCTTCATTATTATACCACTACCGGTTGGAACGGAAGTAAAGGCTCGGCAACCGATTTTAATACGGACGAGTATTACTGGATATTGGGCAAATGCTTGGAAATAGAAGAGGTAATCAGGAAGCACAGCGCGATTATGGATAAGTACGATCCGGAAAAGAAAATCGGATTAATGCTCGACGAATGGGGTACCTGGTGGGACGAAGAACCCGGCACAATCCGGGGGCATTTATTCCAGCAAAATACGATGCGCGACGCTTTTGTAGCGGCCTTAACGCTGAATCTTTTTCATAAATATACCGACCGGCTGAAAATGGCAAACATCGCACAAATTGTAAACGTACTTCAATCGATGATCCTTACCAATGGAAGCAAAATGACGCTGACTCCCACCTATCATGTATTCGAAATGTATAAAGTGCATCAGGATGCTACGCATTTGCCAATGGATATAAGTTGCGAAAAATTAATCGCAGGCGGCAACCGCGAAGTACCCGTCATAAGCGCTTCCGCTTCACGCAACGCCAAAGGGACAATCCACCTTACATTGGCCAATACGGATATAGACAAAAGCGCCAACCTGTCGGTTACGCTGGATAATACAACCATCAAAAACGTAAGCGGGCGTATCCTTACCTCGCCTTCCATTAACGACCATAATACATTCGAGAATCCCGAAAAGGTGAAACCCATATCATTCGGCGGCGCGAAAGCGGAAAAAGGAAAATTGAACGTAACGCTACCGCCCAGGTCTATTGTTGTATTAGAGTTAAAGTAATTAAACGCGCCGGCTTATTGTAAGTATAAATTAGTACTTTTGTACCTTTATAACAAATATAAACAATATCATGAAACCAACTTTATTTGTATTAGCCGCCGGAATGGGCAGCAGGTATGGAGGATTAAAACAATTAGACGGCTTAGGCCCCAACGGTGAAACAATTATGGATTATTCCATATTTGACGCGATCCGCGGGGGATTCGGTAAATTGGTATTTGTCATCCGTAAATCGTTTGAAAATGATTTTCGTGCGAAAATTATATCCAAATATGAAAATCATATTCCGGTGGAAGTCGTTTTCCAGGAATTAGATAATTTGCCCGCCGGTTTTAGCGTGCCGGAAGGACGCGAAAAACCCTGGGGGACTAATCATGCCGTATTAATGGGCAAAGGCGTTATACACGAACCTTTTGCCGTAATAAATGCCGACGACTTTTATGGCCGCGACAGTTTTGCCGTATTAGGCAAACAACTCGCAGAAATGGAAGGTAAGCAAAATGATTATTGCATGATTGGTTACCGGGTGGGAAATACGTTGAGCGAAAGCGGTTCGGTAGCCCGCGGAGTATGCGAAACAAATACGGACGGCTATCTCACAGGGGTGGTAGAACGTACGGCTATCGAACGGATAAACGGACAGATCCAATTTACCGACGAAAACGGGAAAACGGTTGTCTTAGACGACCATACCCCCGTATCGATGAACATGTGGGGATTCACGCCCGATTACTTTACGTATTCGGAAGATTATTTCGTGAATTTCCTGAAAGAAAACAGCGTGAACCTGAAAAGCGAATACTTTATCCCTTTAATGGTAAACGAACTGATCACCAAAGGCAAAGCCAGCGTAAAAGTATTGGATACCACCTCCAAATGGTTTGGCGTTACATATGCCGAAGACCGTCAGGGAGTAGTCGATAAAATAAAAGCATTAGTCGGCGCCGGAGAATATCCCGGTAAGCTATTCTAACAAAGCTTCCTTATGGCTGTCCGCCAATGTCATTAAGTTAAGAGACGACAGGCGTTGTTAATCCTCAACTTAATGACATTGAGCTGTCTGCTTGTTAAATAGCCGGAATATAAAATTCTACATAGCCCTAATTCTTTTATCTTTTGGATATTTATATTATTTTTGCCACAACAAACAATATCTTAAGATGAAACCTGTTTATTTATTGCTGTTGTTGATGGTAGTCGTTTTCTCTGCGGTTTCTTTGCATGCCCAGGAAACAGAAACATTGGTGTTGATTGACACCGATATGGGTAAAATAAAGGTGAAGCTTTTTAACGATACGCCTTTGCATCGTGATAATTTTATTAAGAATGTATCGGAAAACCGGTACGAAGGGCTACTCTTTCACCGGGTAATCAAACAATTTATGATACAGGCGGGCGACGTTACTTCCAAAGACGCCCCGTTGGATAAACAATTAGGCAGCGGCGACCTGGATTATACAATCCCCGCCGAAATCATTTATCCCGCCTATTTTCACAAACGGGGTATGCTTTGTGCGGCGCGTACGTCGGACGAGAGTAATCCCGAACGGGCTTCGTCTGCTACGCAATTCTATATCGTAACCGGTAAGTTCTTTACCGAAATGGAACTCGACAAGATGGAAAAAACAGAAAACAAAACGTTTACCCCCGAACAAAAGCATAGTTATATGCTGGAAGGCGGCGTTCCCAGCTTAGATGAGAAATATACCATTTTCGGGGAAGTGGTCAGCGGGATGAAAGTAGTAGACAAAATACAATTCGTCCCTACCAACGAATACGACCGCCCTTTAAAGAATATAAAAATAAAATCGACGGCTATTGTCAAGAAGTAACAGCAAAGCTTTTCCACAAGCTGTCATCCTGTGGTACGGAAGCAACTAATTGTATTGTTTCTTTAGACACAGGGTGGGTAAATAATACTTCACGGGCATGGAGGCTTATCCCGCCATCGGGATTAGAGCGATTCGCGCCATATTTCAGATCCCCTTTTATCGGACAGCCTATTTTGGATAGTTGAGACCGTATCTGATGATGGCGGCCTGTCTTTAAATCAATTTCCAGCAAGTAATAATGATCCGAATGGGCTATCAGTTTGTAGTGGAGGATCGCTTTCTTCGTATCCGGGCGTTCGTCGTCGTAAGCATAACTTCTATTCTGGCGTTCGTTTCTGTCTAACCAGTGCGCCAGTTCATCTTCATCTCCCGGCGGGCGGTTCTTCACGATAGCCCAGTACGTTTTCTTTATCTCTCCCGAACGGAACATATCATTCAGGCGGGAAAGGGCCTTACCGGTCTTGGCAAACAACACAATCCCGCTTACCGGGCGGTCTAACCGGTGAGGTATCCCCACAAAAACATTCCCGGGTTTCTGATATTTCTCTTTCAGCCATGCTTTCAAGGTATCCGCAAGCGTTACGTCGCCTGTTTTATCTCCCTGGACAATCTCGCCGCACTTCTTATTTACGGCGATAAGGTGGTTGTCTTCGTAAATAACATCCATCTTTACGTGTTCATGCCACCGTCGCAGTGAATGGTTTGTCCCGTTACATAAGACGACAAACCGGACGCGAGGAACGTGGCTACATTCGCTACATCTTCCGGCGTACCGCCACGGCGCAACGGGATTTGTTTAGCCCATTCGGTTTTTACCTCTTCCGTCAGTACGGCTGTCATATCTGTGATAATAAATCCCGGAGCAATCGCATTGGCGCGTATACCCCGCGAACCTAATTCTTTCGCCACACTCTTAGCCAGCCCGATCATACCGGCTTTGGACGCCGAATAATTGGCCTGCCCGGCGTTTCCCGAAACGCCTACTACCGAAGCCATATTGATGATGCTTCCGCCCTTCTGTTTCATCATAATGGGCGTTACGGCATGGATAAAGTTAAAGGCCGACTTCAGATTAACGTTGATTACCATGTCCCATTGTTCTTCGCTCATGCGCATCATCAGGCCATCGCGGGTAATACCGGCGTTGTTTACCAGAATATCTATCCGCCCAAACTCCTTATGTATCTCATTTACTACCTGGTGAGCCTC
>JAITRG010000253.1 GCA_031288515.1 Tannerellaceae bacterium | reverse complement strand
TCTCTTCTCCTCTCTCCTCTCCTCTTCTCCTCTCTTCTCCTCTCTCTCCTCTCCTCTCCTCTCTCTCCTCTCCTCTCTCTTCTCCTCTCTACTCTCTTCTCCTCTCTACTCCCCTATTCTCATGGATTAAGTGAGCGGCGCCGGGTTATAATTCATGATTTATAATTCATAATTCATAATTTTAGTTAGCTTTGCCTGCAAATTAACAGCAGGATGAAACCTTTTTTATATCAGATAGCATCTCTTTTTTACGGCGCATACGGGGCGGAGGTTGGGCGGTATGCTTTTGTGTTTCCCAACAGGCGGGCGGGGTTGTTTTTTCAAAAGTATCTGTCGGAGATAGCGGGCAGGCCTTTGTTTTCGCCGGCTATCTTTACTATCAATGACTTGTTTCTGGCCTTGAGCGGCAGGCAGGTGGCCGACCGTATTTCGACGCTTTTTTCCCTGTATGCGATTTATATGGAAAGGAGCAGGGAGGGCGGGACGTTTGACGAATTTCTTTACTGGGGCGAAATGTTGCTGAACGATTTTGACGACGTAGACAAGTATATGGCAGACGCCCGCATGCTGTTTACGAACGTGACGGACCTGCGCGAAATAGAAAAGGATTTCGGTTTTCTGAGCGAAGCGCAAATAGCGGCTATCCGTTCGTTCTGGTCGTCTTTCCACCCTAAAAGCGACAGTAGCAATCAGCAGCATTTCCTTGCCCTGTGGAAAATACTGTACGAACTTTATACGGAACTGAAGAAAACGCTGGCCGGGGAGAATAAAGGCTACGAAGGCATGATATTCCGCGAGGTGGCAGAAACGATTGAACAGAACGGCGTTAAAGAGCTGCCTTATCAAAAGATCGTTTTCGTGGGGCTGAATGCCCTTTCTTTAGCGGAAGAGAAACTGCTGCTGGAATTGCAGAAAGCCGGCAAAGCTGATTTCTACTGGGATTATGCATCGGATAAGGTAATGGATACGGACAATAAAGCTTCTTACTTTGCCGGGCGCAACAGGCTGCTTTTCCCTTCGTCCCTGCCTTTTGACGAAACGGCTCTTTCGCCGGACGAAACGGCTCCTTGTCCGGCGGAGATAGAGGCGACAGGGATACCTTCGGCTATCGGGCAAGCCAAACAGGTCTATACCCTCCTGAACGAACTGTGTACAGCGACGGGGTTTACCGAAGAGGAGGCCCTGCGCACGGCGGTGGTACTGGCAGACGAGCGTTTGCTGCTGCCCGTGCTGAACGCTATCCCGGAGCAAATACGGCATATCAACGTAACGATGGGTTATCCGCTGGGGGAAACGCCGGTAGCTTCGCTGATGGAATATATCCCGGCATTGCAGAAGAATGTGCGCTATGCAGACCGCTGCCCCATGTTTTATTTCAGGGATGTTTTACAGATACTGAACCATCGATACGTTGCGGCTTCGCGGCCGGAGGCGGTTCGGGAGTTAATCAGGCATATTACGAAATATAACAAGGTAGCTATCAGCCAGGCGGAATTGAGCCAAACGCCTTTGCTGGCCGCTTTATTTACGCCCGTAGACGACGCTGTCCGGCTGCCGGCTTATTTAATAAGGATACTGGAAGAATTAAACAGGCAAATGACGGCTACGGGCGGTACGGAGGATGAAGAAAAGAGCGCCTTCTCGTCGAAAGACGTCGAGCAGGAGTTTATCTTTCACTATTTCACAACCGTAAACAGGATGGCGGAGCTGATGCGGAAAGCGCAGGTGGAGATGAAGATAGATACCTGGTTTCGCCTGCTGAAGCGGATAACCGATACCCTTACCATCCCGTTTCGGGGCGAACCGCTTTCGGGCTTGCAGATTATGGGCGTACTGGAAACCCGCGCGCTGGATTTCGACAGGGTGATTATTCTTTCGATGAACGAAGGAACCTTTCCGCAGAAGAAAGCCGCCAATTCGTTTATCCCCTATAACCTGAGGCGCGGCTTCGGCTTGCCGGCTTACGAGCGCCAGGACAGCGTATGGGCCTATCATTTCTATCGCCTTATCTACCGGGCGAAAAAGGTGAGCCTGCTTTATGATACCCGCAACAATGGGTTGCACACGGGCGAGAAAAGCCGTTTTATCCACCAGTTGCATTATCATTATGAAGAGCCGATGCACGAGAAATTAGTCGTCTACAACGTATCGTCGGCAAAGGCTTCTCCCATCCGGATAAAGAAAACAGACGAGGTGATGGAGCGCCTGGCCGCTTTCCGCGAAGGGGGAAAGAAGGCGATTTCGGCCAGCGCCATCAATACGTACCTGGATTGCCCGCTCAGGTTTTATTTCTCGGCGCTGGAGGGCGTCGAAGAAGAAGAGGAAGTAAGCGAAACGATTGGAAACGATGTGTTCGGCAGTATTCTCCATAAGGTAATGGAAGAATTGTACGAACCTTTACGGGGCAAACCGGTAACGGCCGATTTGCTCCAGGCAATAAGGAAAGACAAAGACGCTATCGCCCGGTCGGTGGCCGGCGCATTTGCCGAACTGTTCTTTAAGACCGGGACGGTGCGCCCGCTTACGGGGCAGAATTTCCTGATTGGAGAGATGATCCGCAAATATGCGGAAAAGATACTGGAACAGGATAGCAGGCTAACGCCCTTCCGCTACCTGGAATCGGAAAAAAGGATGAAAGATATGTTTGTCCTGTCCGATGGCTCCGCGATACAATTGAAGGGCTTTATCGACCGCATCGACGAAGCGGGAGGCGCCACGCGTATCATCGACTATAAAAGCGGGAAGGGGCTACAGCATTTTTCCACCCCTGAAAGCCTTTTCAGCATAGACGAAAAAGAACGCCCCAAGGCAGTCATGCAGGTATTCATGTATGCCTGGATGTATAGCCGGCTGCCCGGAAACGGGGAAAAAACGGTTCGCCCGGGTATCTATTACATGCGTACGATTTTTGCCGACGGCTTCGACGTAAATATCTATCGCCGTACCGGGGCGAGAGAGAGAGAGGCGGTAGAACGCTTTTCGGATTATGCCGGGGCGTTTGAAGCAAACATGCGCGCCTGCCTGGACGGGATATTCGGGGCAGACGTCCCCTTTGTTCAAACGCCCACAGGGAAGGCCTGCGTTTACTGTACGTTTAAGAATATCTGCGGGAAGCAGGGGCGTTAAAAAAAAGGGGGAGCGCTGTTTTTATTCTTTCTTTTTCCTTACCGACCATCCGAATTTGCCGATTAATTCGCCCAGTCCATAATACTTACCGTGCGAATAGGCTATCAGCCTGGCTTTTTCCATATCGAAGGCGCCGGTTGCCTCATCCAGGTATTTGTCGTCAGCCCTTACATTTACCACATCGGCGATGAACATGTCGTGGCTTCCCAAGGCCATTACTTCGCGTACCCGGCACTCGATGCACAGGGGAGATTCTTCAATCAGGGGGGCTTTTACCACGGAGGCTTTGCCGGGCGTCAGGTTCATCTCCTCGAATTTAGCATGTTCTTTGCCCGAAACCACGCCGCACCAGTCCGTGGCAAAAGCCAGCGGTTCGGTTGTGAGGTTGATCACAAATTCCATATTTTTCTTCAATACAGGGTACGAATAGCGTTCCGGGCGGACGGAGATGTAACACATCGGCGGATTTGTACAGAGCGTACCCACCCAGCTTACCGTGATAATCGTATATTCGGCGGGTTCGCTGCCGCAACTGATCATCACGGCCGGCAGCGGATAGATCATCGTTCCCGGCTTCCAGTCTGTTTTCATTTGATTATAATATCTTCCTTGTTTATCTTACGTTCGCAATAACGGCATTTGATAGCGCCTTTTTCTTTATCAATCACATCAAAGCGGGTAGGCATCGGCTCGTTGTTGGTAATACACTTCGGGTTATTGCATTTTACGATACCGACGAGTTCGCCCGGCAAGGCGACCGTATATTTGCTTATCACTTCGTAATCGCGTATCTCGTTCAGTATTACGTTGGGGGCGATGAGCGCTATCCGGTTTATTTCATCTTCTTCAAAGAATTTATCGGCAATTTTGATCATCCCTTTCCGTCCCATTTTTTTACTGTAGAAATTATTCCCGATGGTGATAGTGTTGTTCATCCTGTCCAATTCAAGCAGATGAGCTACTTTAAATAATTGGGCGGGCGGGATATGGTCTATGGCCGTTCCGTTTTCCAGGGCGGCTACGTGCAGTTCTTTTTTCTTCTGTTCAGACATGGCTTTTTATATTAAATGATTTATACCCAAGGCATCGCAAATGATCGCTTCGCGCGTGAACAGCCCGTTGCGGGCCTGCTGGATGAAGTATGCTTTCGGATTGTCGTCTACGTCGTAAGCTATTTCGTTCACACGGGGCAGCGGGTGCAGGATGCGGAGATTGTCTTTGCTGTTTTTCAGCATGCCGTTCTTCAGGATATAGATATTTTTCACCCGTTCATACTCTTCCAGGTCGGTAAAGCGTTCGCGCTGCACGCGGGTCATATACAGGATGTCCGACTGGTTGATAATATCTTCGGTAAAATCGGTACGCTCCGTGTAGGGGATGTTCAACTGGTCGCAAATGTTTTTCTGTTCCTCCGGCATACGTAATTCTTCCGGGGCAACGAAATGGAAGGTAGGGCTGAAATGAGACATTCCGACGATTAGCGAGTGCACCGTGCGGCCGTATTTCAAATCGCCCACAATCGTGATGGCGAGGTCTGTCAGTTTTCCCTGCGTCTTTTGTATGGAATACAAATCCAGCAGGGTTTGCGAGGGATGCTGGTTGGCCCCGTCGCCGGCATTGATAACGGGTATACCGGTTACTTCCGAAGCATACCGCGCCGCGCCTTCCAGATGATGCCTCATAATGATAAGGTCTACATAATTGCTCACCATGAGGATGGTATCTTTCAGCGTTTCTCCTTTCGACGAGCTTGTGGTGGAGGCGTCTTGAAAACCTACAACGCGCCCTCCCAGCCGGTTGACGGCCGTTTCAAAGCTCAGGCGGGTACGGGTAGACGGTTCAAAGAATAAGGTGGCGGCTACCTTGCCGTCAAGCAGCGCCCGGTTCGGGTTGGCCTCGAACCTGGCGGCGTTCTCCAGGATGCGCAAGATGTCTTCCCTGGAGCATTGATCTATGGAAACTAAGCTTTTACCATTCATAGATTTTTTGTTTTTGCGTATTTTTTAAAACAGGCGCGGAAGAGATTTTTTCATCTCTCCTGCAAATTATTCCATATAGCCGGCTAATTCTTCCGGCAGGTAGAAGGTATTATTCCTGTCTACATAAACGATAACGGAGTGGAGGCGGATTTCTTTCTCTCCTTTCCTGCCTTCCGTCACGATATTTGTGAACGGCTTTATATTCAGTTGCTTCTTTTTATTCCTTACCACTAATGTGGGAGAGCCTTTTTCTTCTTTAGACGGGATGATCTCGCAGGCGTACGCTTTGAACACCTCCGTATGCGGGGCAAAGCGCCGCCCGGTTAATTCGTCGAGTACATCCCTGTCCAGGCCGAAGAGCTTGCACAGGTATGCATTCAGTTCAATATTGGTATGCATGCCCAGGGGTATGTCTCCCTGCGGATGATAGCCGGCGAGGAATACGTCTTCGCCCGTATGCCCCCCGGTGGTAAAGCCAAAGCACGTTTTGGATGTAATCAGTTTGGAAACGAACGTATTCAGCGACCCGCTATAGAGCGACGGCTCAATGCCTTGCGACGAGCGTTCGCCTTCGGGGACGGGGCTATTCCTGTAGCCGCTGCAATGATACAGGGCTTCGAGTTCCTGTTCGTTCAATTCAAAGCCGGCATATTCGCGGAATATATGTTGCACTTCCGAAGCCGGCTCGTCGTTTAACTTCCGGGCAAAGCCTTCGGCTGTCAGTTTGAATTGGGAGAAGGCATGAAAAAGCTGGTCTTTCGTAAGTTTGTCGTATCCGCCGCAGCGGTTCGCCCCTAAGCTGATACCGCTGTTCCCATGGTCGGGCGCTATGATAACGGCCGTCTGTCCGTCTTCCTTCGCAAATTGCAAGGCCGCGCCGCAAGCCCGGTCGAAAGCCAGGAACTCGGTGGCCATCCCTGCCGGGTCGTTTGCATGCGCCGCCCAGTCTATCTTACTGCCTTCTACCATCAGGAAGAATCCGTTTTCATTCTTCGACAGTTTCTCGATGGCGATACGGGTCATTTCTTCAATCGAAGGCTGGCCGGCGGGATCGCGGTCGGCGTCGTACGCCATTTCGCGGTCTCCGTATAACGCCCACATTTTACCGGACGTATCCTTGCGCATACCGTTCAAATCATTCCTGTAAACGGAATATCCGTTTGATTTGAGATACGCCTCGTTTTCGTCAGACAACAGGGATACGCCCCCGCCTATCACCACGCTCAAATCGTTATGCACCATTTGCGGGGCAATCCACTCGTATTTACTCCGGTTGTAGCTATGGGCCGAACAATCCGCCGGCGTGGCATGCGGAAATTCGCAGGTAAATACCAGTCCCGCAGCCTTATTATACAATAATTTGCCTGCCTCCAATACGGTGGTCAACGGCTGGAAGGCGCGCGCCGGGTCGTTTGGATAGATATCGTTCGCCGGGTCGCTTTCGGGATACGTGGATACGTAGCCTGTCCGGCTGGGATAACCGGTCATGTAGCACGACGTGGTAGGAGCCGAATCGCCGATAGGGGCATTGGAAGAATGTGTGCGCACGGTTCCGCAAAGGTAAGGGTCGACGTGTAATTTGGGCAGTTCCGGGTGATTGTACCATTGCAGCCATCGCGCGATAGATACGGTAGCTAACGACGTTCCGTCCGGGATCATAAAAATGATGTTTTTAACCGTTTGGGGTTCGTTTGTCCTTTCTGCTCCGCTTACCGGCAGGATAAACAGGGCAAACAGAAGTAAAAGCGTTGTTGTCTTATTCATATATTATCGATTTATGTTTTTTATATATGTGTTATCAATTTATGTTTTTTATAATTGAATAATAGTTTCTTCGGCAAGCGTTAATTTTTCAAGGCCCGACGCGGTAACTACATAGCTGTTTTCCACCCCGACGGCTCCTACGCCCGGAATTACGAATTTGGGTTCCAGGGCAAACACCATGCCAGGCGCCAGCGTTTCCTTTGAGCGTGCGGCAAGTACCGGCCATTCGTTTATCTGTATGCCGATACCGTGTCCTACAAACTTAGCCTGCTGCTTCGTCCCCATAAAGCAGGACGACAGGCCTTCCTCCCCGGCGATGCGGCAAGACAGGTCGTACAGTTCGGCGCAAGGCGTTCCGGGCTTTGCCACAGCTTCTATTTCCTGCTGGATACGAATGGATACCGCATGCGCCTCATACGCCTGCCGCGGCAGTTTGCCCACGGAGAAGACGCGCGTCATGTCGGTTATGTAGGCTGTATAATTCCCCGCCATATCTACCATAACGGCCATACCGTTTTCCAGCACAGTCCCGTTAGCGCCAATCGGCAACGAGGTAACGCCCCCGCCCCCCAGAGCAAAATCGTAAGGCGAAGGAGCCTGGGCATTATCGCCGGCTAAAAGGCTTCCCATGAAGATATCCATATTGTTCCCGAACGTGCGGAACAGGCCGATCGAACCGTTCCGACGCATCCGTTTTTCTATTTCGTATTGAAGCTCCAGGTCGGTCATGCCCGGGCGGTAGCAGGAGGGTATCTCTGCATACGTTTTATCGTGTTGCCCGGCCGATATCCGGAATTGCTCAATCTCCCAAGGCGTTTTGATACTGCGCAGGCTACGCATAAGGGCCGTTGCGTTGGCCGTCTCTTCCGGCCGGAATACGGCCATGAGGCGCATGTATTCATTATAGGTCAATTCGTCTGCTTCGAGCAGTAGCTTCTCCGGTTTCCTTAGGCCTCTTGCAGCAAAAACATCCGCCATTTCTTCGGGCTTACGGATATAAACCGCTTGTTCGGCGCTTAGCCCGTTCGGGCGTTTAACAAAAAAGAAAGGCTCCCCCTCCGCCGGCAAATAAAAATAACCATTAAAAATAGCGCCGGCCATATAATATAAATTAACGTCAATAGCCAGCAAGCATCCATCTGCGCCCATCGCCTCCATTGCCTGCTGCGCCCGGCCCCATTTCAGCCGCAAATCATCAGCTAATATCTTTTTTATCATCCCTTTCTACAATCTGTTATGATGAATACCTCCTTATCGGACGTCAAAATTACTAAATTCAGGTCGCCCCGGCAACTTTTCCGTAAGTTCGTCTTCCACTACGCCTGCACGGCTGTATTCCGGTATCCGGAAATAGGTAACGATGCCTTCGGGGTCGGCAAATTCGGTTAATCGCAGTTCATAATCGTGCTTTCCCGAATTGCTGCCGAATCCCGCCCTCCATGCTTTGGCCGTGCATGCCGTTCCATTGCTCCGAACGGTCGAATCGGACGACAAGGATAACGACGCCGGGTCTAACGTAATTTTCCCCAATCCCTGGAAACTCTTATTCCGCCCGGGGTCTACCGAAGGATTGGCTACGCGGCTGAGACTGTACGCCAATGGCCCGCGCATCACCGCTACCCTGCCCGATTGGCGTTTTCGCCCTGCAACCAACCGAAATTCCATCGGGATACCGAGTTCTACGCGGTCGCCGGCCTTCCATGTACGGTCAATTACAAAAAACTCGCCGGCGGTTATTTTCCCCTCCGCAGGTTTGCCGTTTACCTTGACGGACACGTCTTTTGCATATCCGGGTATCCGCAAGGCCAGCGGGAAAGCGCGCGATTTGTCGAGTTTAAGATTGATTACGACGTTTCCCGAATTAGGATAATCCGTTATTTGCTCAATATCAACTTTCGTTCCATCGGCAAAGTCTGCATTTGCCGAAGAAGCGGCGAAAAGATTGACGGCAATTCCGCCTTCGGGCTTCGTATAATAAATCATCAACGGAAGTTCCGAAACAATCCGCCGGAAATTGTTCGGACAGCAATATGTCGCATTATCAAAGTATGTCCTTTCGCCCTCGAACGGGGTATAGTAACGAATCTTGCAGCCGTCGGGCGATTGCGCTGCAAACAGGGCGTTGTAAATCGAACGTTCCATCAGGTCGCCATAAAACGATTGTCCGTGCAGGCGCAGGAGATTATCGTAAATCCGAATCATGTATGCCGTTGCGCAGGTTTCGGCATGGTCGCCCTCGCCATCCTGGTCGTCGGTCCAGCTTTCTTCCTGCCCGGCTCCGCCGATGATTGATAAGCCGTCGTGAGCGGTCAGGAAATCCATCGCGTCCGAGGTCGCTTTGGCCAAACGTTTGTCGGCAGTCATGCGGTACATGTCGAGTTGCGCCTCGTTGATTGCCATGTAAGCGAAAATATGCCCTGACATTCTCGCCGTCCGGCCTTTTTCGATACCGGGCGCCCAGGTAAGCGGTTTTTTGTTTTCGCCAAACTCGCGGAAACGTTCTTCGCCGGTCAGTTGATACAGCGAAAGCATCGCCTTATCTATCCCCAGAAGATAGAAATCCGGAAAATCGGCAGGCCGCCCTCCCCAGTGTGAAAGAATGTAATCGGCCGTTTTCACGGCGGCGTCCAACGAACGTTGTTGTCCGAAAAAGTTATAATCCGAAACCAATCCGGAGATTATGTAAACCATTTCGTGGACGTCCCAGGCATACCATAGGCGGTGTGCCGGGTTGAAAAACCCGATATACCCGTCGTCTTGCTGGTTTTTGAGCAACAAATCGACAATCCTGTCTTTGAGGGCAACGACAGCCGGGTCGGCCGAATAAGCGGCAAACCTCACGGCAGCATCCAGAAACATTCCTGTACCGATAAAACCGTCGTTCGCTTCTTTTTTCCGGAAAGGGCCCAAAAACAGGTTGTCCAAATCCAGGTTCGCCAGGTTGTTGGAGATAGTCAAGTCGATACGCCTGCCAATCTCGCCCTTGATTTTCACTTTGCCGTAGGGCAGATGTTTCCACTTGTCGGGCACGCCGTTGCCAGGCGAAGCGCAATACGGGCATGCCTCCGGCGTACAAACGCAAAGAAACAGAAATAACACGGCAAAAATAACAGTTGCCATTCGCGAGTTGCCTTTGTACAAAAAACGTTGTCTCTCCGGCGCAAAATTGCCGGAATTGGCCTTGGACGTAGCATTTTTAGCGTTCATATTCGATTATATAATATCGTTATTAATCATAAAAAAACGGCGTCATTTACTGTTTATGCTCCTCAACAGGCATATAATCCGGATAATCGCGGACACTCTCCGGCAAGAAGAAGCGTACGTTTTTGCCTTCACGGCAGGCTTGCCGTATGAAGGAGGAAGATATTTCTATAACAGGAGCCGCTACCAGCCGGACGGAAGGATAGTTGCCGGGGATGATTACTTCGTACCCCAGGCGCGGATAGATGATGACAGGAAAATTACGGAGGATCGTTTCGTAATCTTTCCATTGCTCGATAAGTAACCAATTATCCGCTCCCATAATGAAATGGAAGAGATGTTCGGGATATTCTTTCCGGAGTTCCGTTAACGTGTCTATTGTGTAAGAAGGTTTGGGTAGCGAAAATTCAAAATCGCTTACTTTGAATTTGGGATAATCGCCGATGGCTTTTTCTACCATTTGATAGCGCACCCTGTCATCTAACAGCGCGAGGTTCTTTTTTAAAGGGCTTTGGGGGGTAACGAGAAACCATACTTCATCCAATGATTCGTATTCGCACAGCCAATTCGCCAAGGCAAGGTGCCCGATATGGACAGGATTGAAGGAGCCGGAAAAGATACCCGTTTTTTTCATTGATCCAAAAACGCTTTTACAACCTGAAACGCTTCCTTCTGAGCTTCTGCCAAGTCATCATTAACCACCACTGCGTCGAAACGCCGGGCAAACCTCATTTCATATTCGGCTTTGGCAATCCGGCTTTCGATTACCCCGGGCGCATCCGTACCCCTTCCCGTTAACCGTTTACGCAGCTCGTCAACAGAAGGGGGCTGGATGAATATAGAAAGCGCCCGGCCTCCGTAATATTCTTTTATCCTGCATCCGCCCGCCACATCCACATCAAGAACCACATTGTCTCCTCTTTCCAGGATACGTTCTACTTCCTGTTTCAGCGTTCCGTAAAACGTACCGGGGTAGACTTCTTCATATTCCAGGAAATCGCCCGTTTCAATACGTTTGCGAAACTCTTCCGGCGAAAGAAAATAATACTCGGCGCCATGCCGTTCTTCGCCACGCGGAAGGCGGCTGGTAGCCGAAACAGAAAAGCGCAGGCGGGAATCCTGTTTTAATAAATAATTAATAATAGTTGATTTCCCGGAACCGGAAGGAGCGGAAAACAGGATTAACTTTCCAGGCATTTTACGGATGAATCATTATAATACGTTTAGTACTTGTTCTTTTATTTGCTCAAGTTCGTCTTTCATGCGAACTACGATTTGCTGCATTTCTGCATGATTGCTTTTTGAACCGAGCGTGTTTATCTCACGTCCGATTTCCTGTGCGATAAAACCAAGTTTCTTTCCTTGCCCATGGCCTTCCTTCATTGTGTTAATGAAGTAGTTCAAATGGTTAACCAAGCGGCTCTTCTCTTCGTTTACATCCAGTTTCTCTATGTAATAGATCATTTCCTGTTCAAAACGATTTTTATCATAATCGGTCGATACCACTTTTTCCAGATTATCCAAAATACGGGCTTTAATCTTTTCAAGCCGTTCTCCTTCATACGTTTCAATTTCCGTAAGGAGCTGGGTTATATTATTTATTTTTGCAGCGAATAGCTTTTGCAGCATCGCCCCCTCCTGGATACGGAAGTCTGTCAGTTGAGCGATTGCCTTATCGATAATTTGCCGTAACGCTTCCCACTCGCTTTCGTCTATTTCCGTTATCTCAGACTTGAGCGCTTCGGGTAAACGCAGCAAAACCGTAAACCAATCCGAAGGGAGGTCTATATTGAGTTTGCCTGCAATATCTTTAACCTGGGCAACATAGCTTTCTACAATAGCCGCGTTTATTTGCGGAGCCGCATCTTTTCCGATATTTTCAACCTGCATGGAAAATTCAATCTTGCCACGTTCCAGCGATTTGAGTAAATGGCTGCGTATTTCCATCTCTTTTTCCTTATAAATAAACGGCATACGCGTTGAAATATCAAATTGTTTACTATTTAGCGTTTTTATCTCTACGGTAACTTTTTGGGTTGGCAGTTCGACGGTAACTTTGCCGAAGCCGGTCATAGACTGTATCATACTTATTAAAATTTGCGCAAAGGTACTTTTTTATTTCAACTATGATGGAAGTCTACTGTAAAAATGTACTTTTGTGCTTTGAAATAAGATAATTATATGTCATCCGTACTAACGATTGAAACGTCAACTTCCGTTTGTTCCGCCGCGCTGTCTGTAGATGGTAAAATCGAGTTTGAAAAAGTATCTTTTGAGGGCCCTTCCCATGCCGCTCTGGCAGGCGTTTTTATTGAAGAAGCCATAGCCCGGGCAAAAAAGAAGGGAATCAGGTTAGACGCCGTAGCTGTAAGTAGCGGCCCCGGTTCGTATACCGGCCTGCGGATAGGCGTATCCATGGCCAAAGGGGTATGTTTCGGATACGACATCCCCTTACTAGCCATCCCTACATTAGATATAATGGCATACAAAGCGATCAAAGAAACCATACAGCCCGACGATACGCTTTATTGCGCCATGTTAGACGCCAGAAGAATGGAAGTTTACGCCGCCATCTATGATCATAAGCTGAACGCCGTTCGCCCCACCTCGGCAGAAGTGGTAACAGCAGATACCTATTCCTCCTTTTTGGAAACGAACCGGGTTTGTTTTTTCGGCAACGGCGCCGCTAAATGTAAAAAGATCATCACCTCGCCCCGCGCCCTCTTCATAGATCATATCGTCCCGCTTGCCGGAGACATGGCGGCGTTAGCCCATGAACGGTTTGTTAACAGCAAGTTTGAAGACATAGCCTACTTCGAGCCTTTCTATTTAAAAGAGTTTGTAGCCACTGTGCCCAAAAATAAAGTGATCGGTTGAAAGCTCTTTTTATTCCATAACCAAATCGGCAGCCCCGATTTCGTGATTTACCGGATCGGCGGTTCCGATTTTCATCCGTAAGCCCCGGCGAAGGCGAAGGCGGATTCGTACAACGGGCAGCATTTGTCTTCATCCGAATATCTCTCTTAATTCCTTATTGCTCAACTTGCCAATCCAGTTTTCGCCGGTGGCGACGGTCATTTCGGCCAAGTGTTTTTTCTTTTGAATCATGGCGTCAATTTTTTCTTCAAACGTGCTCTTGCAAATCATCCGGTGTACCATCACGTTTTTGGTCTGCCCGATACGGTAAGCGCGGTCGGTAGCCTGATTTTCGACTGCGGGATTCCACCACAGGTCGTAGTGAATGACGTGCGAGGCAGCTGTGAGGTTTAAACCCGTACCGGCTGCTTTGAGCGAGAGAATGAATATTTTGTCGGCGCGGTTGTGCTGGAAACGTTGCACCATTTCCTCGCGCCGCGTTATGTTACAGCCGCCGTGATAGAACATGGGGCGTTCGCCAAAACGCTCGCCAATAAACCTTTCGAGCATATCGCCCATCTCCTTGAACTGTGTAAAAATAAGTACTTTTTCACTGCTTTCCGTAATACTGTCCAAGAGTTCAAACAGCAATTCGCATTTGCCCGACAGTGCGGCGTCGTATTTTTTGTCTTTGAGAAATTGCGTAGGATGGTTGCAGATTTGTTTCAACGCTAAAATCATTTGCAGTACAAGCCCTTGCCGTTTGAACAACGTTTGCTGGTCGCTGCCCTCCACTCCTTCTATTTCTTCCATGGCCGCATGCATCGTTTTCTCGTAAAGAGCCGCCTGCTGTTTGGAAAGTGCGGCAAACTGATTTTGTTCGATTTTGTCGGGCAGGTCGGAAATAATCGTTTTGTCGGACTTCATCCGGCGCATCATAAACGGCGCGGTTATTTTTTTGAATTTCCGCACGACCTGCTCATCGTTAAACACCTGTATTGGCGTGGCATAATCTTCTTTAAACGTTTTGAGTGTTCCGAGATAACCTTTGTTGGTAAAGTCCATGATCGACCAAAATTCGCTCAACCGGTTTTCCACCGGCGTCCCACTCATGGCTATGCGTATATTGGCAGGAATGGATTTTACGGCTTTCGACTGTGCGGTTGCCTCGTTTTTAATATTTTGCGCTTCGTCGATGATCATTACCTGCCATTTCTGTTTTTTCAATACGTTGTAGTCGCTACGCAAAACGCCATACGTGGTGAGCAATATATCGGCGTCAAACTCTTTGAGATCGCGCGCCGTGCCGTGAAAGATATGCGAAGTAAGCGAAGGCGCAAATTTGGCGATTTCCGCCTGCCAGTTGGTCAGCAGCCCGGTCGGCACAACAACCAATGCGCGGTTCTTTTTATCGAGCGCGTTTTCTTCTTTGAATTTCAGCAGAATGGAAATCACTTGCAGCGTTTTACCCAACCCCATATCATCGGCGATAATGCTGCCGAAACCGATGCGCGAATTGCGGTACATCCACGAAAACCCGCGTGTCTGATAAGGTCGCAACGCAGCGTTAAGCCCCTCCGGCAGAGGAATATTTTCGTTGGAAGTAAATTCGTTTATCAGGGTTTTCACCTCATCTGTCAGACGCACCGGCGCGCCTTCGTATTCTTCCGCCAAAGCCGTTTGCAGCAGTTCAAATGACGTCATTGGCTTGGTAGAAGTAAGCGACTTATGGATTTTTTCCAAATCGGCGTCATCCACATAAATATAATTTTCCTTGAATTTGAACAGTTTGGAAGCGTTGCGGAAAAGGCGGTTAAATTCTTCGGGCGAAATAAGTTCGCCGCCCAACGCTACCTGCCAGTCGAAAGCGAGTAAATCATCCAAACGAAAAAAGCCGCCTTCCGTTGCTTTCCGTTTGAGTTTTAGCGAAACTTTCGGGCGCAGAAGCTCCTGCAACGATTTAGGCAACAGAATTTTAATATCAAGCAGCCGGATGGCGGGCAAGACGTCCGTCAGAAACGGCGCGAACTCGCTGACCGAAAAACGGATCGGCTCATTCCCGCCGAGATTGATATGCGTATCCAGGCCGCGCACGAAAGGCGTGAGCAGCGAAATGGATTGCAGGATTTTAAAACGCTGCTTTTCGTATTGTTTTTGTGAAAGGATTTGTTTGAGCGGCACAGGTATTTGATCCGTTTGCGCAGCATCCTCCACTGAAATCGAAACCTCAAACTCATCCATCAGCGTTTCCGAGACGGTAATAACGGGTTTATACTGTTCGGCGGTAAGGTAATAGCGGTCGAGCCAAACCTTTATCCCGCCACTCAAAGCGTTTTCGGCAATTCCGTCGAACTTATACGGATGGCCTTTGAAAAACAATGTTTCGAACAAATCGTCATTCTGATTTGAAAAACGAAAAACAAAGCGGCCGATAAATAACGACAGCAATTCTACCGTCTGGTTTTCAACGGGCAATAATTGTTCTTTTTTACGAACGATTGCCCTCGCAAACAACAGGCTTTCGGGCAAAATCGCCGTTAGTTTTTCCACAATCGTTTTCACGCGGTTGTCAATCACGGAAGGCAGCCAGCCAATAATGAAGCTCTTATCTTCCTTCTGGACAATTTGCGGAATAATCGCGCCGTTTGCCGTAAAATGCAACGCCGCAAGCAGAATCTTGTAAAACGCCTCCACAGACGGTTCGTAATCGGGTAAACGGTCGGGATTCAGAGCGAAAAGCGCCGGAATAAGCTCGTCTAATGTTTTAAATTGATGGTTCCGCCCGCCAATCTCTACATTATTATCCGCGTCAATCGTCAGCGAAAGCGTTGAGCGGCGCGTAATCCCGTCTTTTTGGCCGGATGGGAAAACGGCGTCGAATTTCAGGTTTTTAGAGAAAATGCGAGAAGCGTTCTTCGTAACGCGATTTAACTGTCCCGCATATTTCTCGCGGAAATTACCTGACGGATAAAAGGGCGGCGCATCAGGTAAAAGCTGGGTAAGAGCGGTTGAAACAGGTTGCAGGGCAGAAAAATCCAACACCGCCGTTTGCAGGGGTTGACTGTTTTCAACCCTTGCGATTGGCGTTTTGGCTGGCTTCAACCTGTCGGCCAATTTCATAATCTCATTCTTTCTCAAATCGTCAATCACAATGCCGCGTTTCTTCAGTTCGGCAATCAGATCAACATTGTGAATACTGAAAACAAGAAATGGGTTATTGTCTATTTCTCTTGAAATCATATAGATAACCGATGCTAAATGTTTGCACGGCACAGCCCAGTCGGGACAACTGCATTGCATTTTGAAATCGGTCCATTGGCGTGGGAAAACTTTTAATCCAAGCGTTTCGGCAACCGTCAGGATTCCGGGATCAAGCTCGCGGTTCAGAAGTTTGGAAATCAGCGCGGGGCGTTCAATAATTTTTGTCATCAACCGTTCGATGTCTTCTTCGAAAAACGGCGGAACGATCACCGTAACTTTGTAAGGCGTCTTTTGCGTTCCCTGCACTTTGGCAACTATCCGGTTATCTTTGATTTTTATTTCCTTTACCTTTCCATTGCGGGCATAACTTGCCCCGCGCGGCAAGCGGTTATCATAATCCACATTTTCGAGCGACCGCAACCAATGCTCGCCCCACCAGGTTTTGCCGAATTTCTCTGCCATAAATGATTGATTCTAAAAATTTTCGTATTTTACAAAATGCAAATTTACGAAAAACTTCCGTACAATCCCCTAAAAAACACAATTTTACCCAAAAGGAAAGTATAAATGGGTAAATGGCATGACAGATTGACAATTTGAAATAAATACAATCCCTTTGTCAACCGAACAGGAACGTATAGTGTTATAATAATAAAAGAAAATATTTATATATGAGCAAGTTATTCCCGGAACGATTCAAGCCGGCCCGCATTTTGAATGGTTGGGAGAATTGGAATTCCGGAAATTAACCCGATTACCTGTAAAAGAACAAAACAAAATAGTAGAATCTACTAAAGATG
Source organism: Tannerellaceae bacterium (assembly GCA_031288515.1). Lineage (GTDB taxonomy): Bacteria > Bacteroidota > Bacteroidia > Bacteroidales > Tannerellaceae > DFXE01. Next base: position 20,524 of record JAITRG010000253.1, on the reverse strand, counting down.
TATTATCCAGATATCTGGGGTTAGAAGAAATCATAGGGATTGAAACAAATTTTGAAAATCCACTGAAAGATATGCCTGTCATATCTTCATTTGAGGATATTGAAAGAGCAGCATTGAAAGTAAGAGAATATTGGCATTTGGGATTTGACCCTGTTTATAACACTTTTAATTCTCATTCTACTTTAACAGATTAAAAAAACGTGCGAAGAAAGAAGCTAACCCTGATACCGGTCCGGGAACTGCTTTTTCAACAGGAACACTCCCCCGCTAAACGATACCTTTTCACCTCTCCTTTCAGCTTTCAGCTTTGTTGCAAAGGATTGGTTTACAGTATGAAAATCCTGCAAAAAGACCGTTCAGCTTCCTTTCAGGAAACCGGAAGAGAGGGATTTATTCCATAAAAAAATCATTATACAGCCTTCAGTAAACCATTATACAGCCTTCAGTAAACCAATATATACTCTTTACCAAACCATAATAATGGTCTGTTGGAGGCGTCATAGCGCTTTTTTTAGTCTTCTCAATGCTTCATCAGAGTCTTCTCAATGGTTTACCAAAGGCGTCGCAAGGACGTTCTAAAGGCATCATAATGGTTTGGAAAATAGGACGCAATGATTCTCCCCCCCCTTTTTGCCGGTCCTGTATTTTTTTTCTGAAACGAGGCTGAACGGTCTTCTTTCAGCCATAACCGTTCATACGCAAGCGCTTATAAACCGGCTGGAAGCTGCAATATAGCGCCAGACAAGCTTGTGTAATGGGGTTAATGGCATGGGCTTGAAGAGGGGGGAACGTTCATGCCGGCAGGGTTGAAAAGTAATGTCTAATCCTCTACAAAAACTTTATTTTTTTCATTTTTTCAGTCACATTTCCAATAAAATGCTTATGTTTAAAGCAACAGGTGAAAAAAATAAAGTTTTGGAGTGAGGAATCTGCCGGATTGAGTGTGGGTTGTGCCTGACAGGATACAGTTGATTTCACAAAAGGGCATACCCGGTTTCCAACTTATCCCGTACCCGGATTACAAGCGGCTATTGCCTAAAACGGGCGCGGCGACGCCATTGCCTAGAAACAGCGGGGCTGTTTCTATTTGTATTTCATCCCAGAGTTCTCTTTGCAGGAATTGGTTCAGTAAAAAGGAGCCGCCTTCCACCAGTAAAGAATTGAGCCGCCTGGAATACAAATGGGATAAAACTCGGCTTAGCACATCTTCCGAATAATCGATCGTGATATAGTCGATATTGGGAGCATTTTCTTTCGTTTTTTGCGTAAAGACGAGGGTTGGCCGGCTGCCGTCCAACAGATGATAATGAGAGGGGATTGTCAGGTTCCTGTCTAATACCACTCTTACGGGAGACGTCCCTGCCCAATGTCTTACCGTCAGCGAGGGATTATCTAACAAGGCGGTACGCGTACCTACCATAATAGCTGCAACCTCCGCCCGTTTCTTATGGCCTGTCTGTAACATGCCGGGCGAAGAGAGTATAACCGGTTTTACCGAGGCGTCTTCACGTATTTTATCTATGAACCCGTCGGCGCTTTGCGCCCATTTCAGGTAGATATAGGGGCGTTTCAACGCCTGATAAGTCATATATACCTTGTTTAAGGCGTATGATTCTTTTTCCATTACTCCCGTCACGACTTCTATGCCTGCCTGTTGCAGCATTTCTACGCCTCTTCCCGACACTTCCGGGTAAGGGTCTGTACATCCGATGACAACGCGCGGGATTTGTTTCCGGATAATCAATGCGGCACAAGGAGGCGTTTTCCCGTAATGCGAGCAAGGCTCCAGGTTTACATAAAGCGTTGATTCCTTCAGCAGAGATTCGTCTTTTACCGAGGCGATGGCATTTACTTCCGCATGCGCTTCGCCACAGGCCCGGTGATACCCTTCTCCGATGATCTTTCCTTTACATACGATAACCGAACCTACCATCGGATTCGGGTTTACTTTTCCTGTTCCATGACGGGCAAGTTCCAAACAACGCGCCATATATTTTTCGTTTACCTGCATCTGCCTGCTTTGTATATCCATGCTTTTGATTACATTTGCACAAATTAATCCTATGACTGAAACCATAGCTTATATTAATCATACATTAAAAGACCTGTATCCGCCGGGAGAAATAAAGAGCTTTATCCGCCTGATAGCGGCTTATGTATGCGGTTTGCAGCCTCATCAACTTTTGATGTGCAAAAGTAAGGAATTATCCGATACGGAGAAAAAGGAAATCGAACGGATTGCAGAACGCCTTCGACAGTGGGAACCCATTCAATACATTTTAGGCGAAACGACTTTTCACGGCCTGCGCTTTCTTGTTAATCCCTCTGTGCTGATCCCCCGCCCGGAAACAGAAGAACTGGCAGGCCTTATACTAAAAGAATTTACTGGGAAAAGGCTGCGCGCGCTTGATATCGGAACAGGGAGCGGATGTATTGCCATTGCTTTAAGCCGATACCTGCCGGACGCCGAAGTGGTGGCGGTTGATATCTCCGAAGAAGCATTACAAACGGCCGGAGCGAATAACCGGGCAAACCATACGGCTGTTTCATTTATTCAAACCGACATACTTTCTACGGAACGGGCGAAAGAAGATATCCGGGGAACATTTGATCTGATCGTAAGCAATCCTCCCTATGTAATGGAAAGGGAGAAAGGCCGGATGGGGAAGAACGTATTACTGTATGAACCGGAACAGGCTTTATATGTGCCGGATAACGACCCCTTGCTGTTTTACCGTAAAATTGCCCGTTTCGGCCGGGATAAACTGAACAGGGGCGGTTCTCTGTACGTTGAAATCAATGCGCAATGCGGCAACGAAACGGTTTGCCTCCTGCAACGGGAAGGATATAAAAAGGTAGAACTCAAGCGGGATATATCCGGAAAAGACCGCATGATACGGGCTGAGAGATGAAACAGGAAAGCGAATCGGAACTATTACGCAGAATGGCTGCCTGGTGTTCGTTGGCAGAAAGGTGTATACAGGATGTGCAAAAGAAAATAGCGGCTACCGGGCTGCCTTCCGATGCGCAGGAACGTATTGTAGCGCGTCTGCTGAAAGAAAAGTTTATTGATGAAAACCGTTTCGCCTGTAGTTTTGTAAATGACAAACTGCGTTTTAATAAATGGGGGCGGATAAAAATAGCCTGTGAACTGAATAAACGGAAGATAGCGCCGGCTATCCGTACGGAAGCGCTCGAACGTATTGACGAACAAACCTATCAAGCCATCCTCCTGGCGTTATTAAAAGCCAGAAAGAAAACGATAAAGGGAACAACCGACAGAGACATTTTTAATAAACTGTTTCGCTTTGCCGCCGGGCGCGGTTTCGAAAGCAAAGAAACGGTTTCCTGTCTTCGCCTGTTATTTAAAGGAAACGACTATGAAGAAGAAGATGCAGGTTACGAAGCAGATTTTGATTAATTTTATTCATTTATTTTTCCCCCGGCTTTGCCTGTTATGCAAGACGCCTCTTATACAAGGGGAAAAACAAATCTGCTCAGGCTGTCTTTGCGACTTGCCGCTAACGAACTTTCATACCGATGAAAACAATCCGGTATTCCGGTTATTTACAGGTAAGGCGGATATTGTAAACGCCACAGCCTGGTTGCGCTATGAAAAAGGGACGAAAATACAGAAACTGATCCATTCTTTTAAATACTATAACAATAAAGACTTAGCGTATCAATTAGGGAGGCAGATGGGGTTGTCTCTCCAGCCATATATAAATCGGGAGATTGATTTACTGATTCCTGTCCCTTTACACAAGAAACGGCAGCGGGCAAGGGGGTATAACCAGTCGGAATGGATTTGCAAGGGACTTGCTTCGGTTGTTCCTGTTCCTGTTTGCGCCAATAGCCTGCAACGTAAAACGGCTTCCGGTACGCAAACCAATAAATCCATGTATGCCCGCTGGACGAATGTACAACAGTTGTTTGCCCTGAGCGACAAACACGATTTAAACGGTAAACACATCCTGCTGGTAGATGATGTGATAACGTCAGGCTCTACGCTTTCCATGTGCGCCGAGGCTTTGTCGGCAGCGCCCGGCATCAGAATCAGCATCCTGGCGCTTGCCGTCGCATAACTTAATCCGCTTTGCGGGCGAGGCTTCTTGCAAGACGGAAGCCCTCGCCTATCCATAAGACGACAGACGTGGAAGCGATAATAATACCCCAATCCCACCAGTTTAACGGAACAACATTAAACATCTCGCCGCCGAATGTAACAATCAGGTATTGCCCTGTTACAATCAGCAGTGAAACCAGCAGGAATGTCTTACTGTCTTTCAGATTGGCAAAAGCCGATTTATTGTCGGCAAAAGCTTTTGCATTAAACATATTCCAGAACTGAAGCATAACAAACAGGGTGAAAAACATGGATAAATGATAGGCCGAAATACCTCCGTCCGTCCGGTCGAAATACAGTAAAACGCCTAATAATACGATAACGAACAACAGGCCAACGGCAAATATAGTAAAGGCCATGGGCCGTGATATAATAAAATCGCCATCCGGGCCACTCTTGCGGGGTTTCCGATCCATTACCTTTTTATTGGGAGGAAGAGAGGCTAACGCGGCGGCGGCAAACGTATCCATTATCAGGTTTACCCAAAGCATTTGAGTAACCGTCAGCGGCGATTCCGTCCCCAGCAGAGAACCGATCAGTACAATCAGGCAGGCGGCGACGTTTATGGTAAGCTGAAACAGCAGAAACTTTTGTATATTCCTGTATAACGACCGCCCCCACATCACAGCGCGGGTGATGCCGGCAAACGAATTGTCAAGAATGGTTATGTCGCCGGCTTCCTTGGCTACAGACGTACCGTCTCCCATCGACAAACCTACCTGCGCGGCTTTCAGGGCCGGCGCGTCATTGGTGCCGTCTCCCGTAACGGCCACAACGGCGCCTTTCTTCTGCAACAATTGTACCAGGCGCTGTTTGTCTGTCGGACGGGCGCGGCACATAATATGCAAATCCATGATACGCTCTAACGCTTCTTCATCGCTAAGCGCTTCAAAAGACGGGCCGGAGATGATATTACAGTCTGTATCTTTTTCGTTCCATATTCCTATCTGGCGACCGATTTCTTTGGCTGTGCCGGGCGTGTCTCCGGTAACGATCTTTACGTCGATACCGGCATGGAGGCACGACTGTACAGCCTCCGGCACATCCGGGCGCACCGGGTCGGAAATGGCTGCTATCCCGATATAGGTCAGGTTTGCGTTTTGTAAGCGGCCGTCTGCAAAGAAAGGGGCTTCCTGACTGGCGTCTATCATCTGGAAGGCGAATCCCAAGGTACGCATGGCCTGGTTTTGATAGGCCAGCAACTGTTCTTCTATCTGCGCTTTGCAGGCTTCTACCGGCTTGTATGTTCCATCCATTGCAACCTGTCTGCAATGCGACAGTACAATTTCGGGAGCGCCTTTTACGTATAGTATTTTTTTGTTTAGCAAGGGCGACCGTACCAATGTAGCCATATATTTTCGCTCGGTAGAAAATGTCAGTTGTTCCACTATTTCGGCGTTTTCCCGGAGCGTCAGGTAATCTGCATTTTTACTGCTAAGCCATAACAGCAGGGCTGCTTCGGTGGGATTGCCGAGCGTTTTAATCCGGGATTCCGTAAAGTCGAGGAATGCCGTAGAGTTCACGGCAATCCCTTCTTTTATCAGGTTGCTCAGTTCGTCGTCGCCAAGCGTTTGGTTCTTTAAATTATAGAAATCCGTTTGATACACCTGCATTTGATTTTGGGTTAACGTACCGGTCTTGTCGGTGCAGATAACCGTCGTAGCGCCCATTGTCTCGCAAGCGTGCATTTTACGTACCAGGTTATTCGTTTTCAACATACGGTTCATACTGAGAGCCAGGCTGAGCGTAACGCTCATGGGTAATCCTTCGGGCACCGACACAACGATTAATGTAACCGCTATCATAAAAATATTCAAGATATCGCTTGCCAGATTGAAAAAGGGAACGCCCGGTGAAGATAAGAGTAACTTAATGAACAAAGCGGCAAAAGTAAGCCCGGCAATGGCATATCCGGCTTTGCTGATTACATTAGCCAACCCTCTTAACTGTATCTGCAGAGGGGTCTCAACGTTATTATCTATCCGGGAGCCTTCATATACTTTACCATAACCGGTGGCGTCTCCCGTTTTCTCCACTTCAACTATTCCATGCCCGTCTACTACGGTTGTCCCGCGCATCACGATATTAGACGGATAGGTTGCTTCTTTATTGAAATACGCCTCATGGGTCGTTTTGCTGATAATGGGTTCTCCCGTCAGGGTAGATTCGTTTATCTGCAACGAAACGGCTTCGAGCAGGCGCCCGTCTGCCGGTATTTCTTCTCCCGCTTCTATCAGCACAATATCGCCTACTACCACCTCTTTCCTGGGTATCCGGCTTATATTTCCTTCACGTATTACTTTTACCTGCGTGTCATCGTTTACCGTATTGAGTATGTCGAATGCTTTATTGGCTTTTACTTCAAAGGCGAAAGCCACTCCCGTGGCCAGCATAATGGCAAAAAAGATACCGACAGGCTCAAGAAAAGCGTTAAACCCTCCGGCTTCCGGCCCCCAGCAATGTACGCCCCCAATAATCATGGAAAGAAACCAGGCTACTAAAAGAATACGTATGACAGGGTCGTTGAATTTTTCAAGAAAGAGTTTCCACAGTGAGGTTTTCTCCGGCGGAGTAAGCACGTTTTCGCCATAAAGTTTACGGCTTTCTTCTACCTGTTGCATTGTTAATCCCTGCCGGGGGCGCTTTTTTTCCATATAATTACTGTCAAAATTGTAACGAGACAACAAATTAAACAAAGTTATCGGACATATACAACTCTTATAAGGTATCAAAACGGGAGCGCGAAAATCAGAGAGCATTCGTTTACGCTATTCGACATATTAGCGGCAACCATGTAAGCGCGCGCCGTTTACAGCTTCTCCCTGCCGACAAACAACCGCCCCTGCCACGTGTCGCGTTCGACGAGGCGTCTCTCCGCTTTGGCTGTAAACGCATGGTTCTTCAGCCCCCAGTCGGGCGCGACAAGCAGTTCCTTGGGAGACTGGGATACAAACCTTTCCACTGCAACGGACGGGCTTAGCCGTTCGATAAAGTCTATTACCAGGTCTATGTATTCATCCACCGTATATAAATGGAATCTTTCCGGGTGTTCGGCGAACTCTTTTGCCATGCGTGTATGCCTGATTAATTGCAGTTGATGTAATTTCACGGTTGTCAGCGGCAAAGCAGACAAGGCGCCGGCATGCTGTAAAATCTCATTTCTGCTTTCTCCGGGTAATCCGAGGATTAAATGAGCGCCGGTATAAATTCCTTTTTGGGCTGTGCGCCGGATGGCGTCTTCGGATTCTGCATACGTATGACCCCGGTTAATGCGGACGAGGGTTTTGTCCAAGGTACTCTCCAGCCCGTATTCAATCAGTACGAATTTCCTTTTCGCCAGCGCTGCAAAATAATCCAGTAATTCATCAGGCATACAGTCCGGGCGCGTCCCGATGATCAATCCGGCTATTTCGGGGAAAGAGAGCGCCTCTTCGTACTTTTTAAGCAACGACCCCAATTCGTCATACGTATTAGTATAGGCTTGGAAATAGGCCAGGTATTTCATTCCCGGATATTTATAAGAAAAAAAGCGGACGCCTTCTTCCAGTTGTTCGCCAACCGTCTTTAGCGTATGGCAGTATGCGGGGCTGAATGTTTGATTGTTGCAATACGTACATCCTCCCCAGCTCTTTGTCCCATCGCGATTCGGGCAGGTAAAGCCTGCATTTACGGCTATTTTCTGCACTTTAAAAGGGAATACCTTTTTCAGGAAATCGCCAAAACCGTTATATCGTATACGTTTATTATCCATTAACCAAACTTGTATTATCCCAGTAGCCAAACTCGCGGCATCCATTAACCAAACTCGTATCAGCCAGTAGCCAAACTCGCGGCAAATGTATTTAAAAATTCGCGGCAAGCGCTGTTTAAGAGGTAAAAGTTAGCGGAATATCCGGACGGGAAGGGGCTGTTTTCTTGAGGCATGTCGTCGCGGGGAGGAGATAAAAGTTAGCGGAATATCCGGGCAGGAAGGGCTGTTTTCTTAGGGCATGTCGTCGCGGGGAGGGGTGTTTTCTTGAAGTATGTCGTGGCGGGGAGGGGGTTATCCGGGTTTGGCGTGTTGTTTATCGCGGTTATTCATCGCGTATTCGGTTGGGCTCATGCCAAACTGTCTGGAGAAAGTACGGCTGAAATAAGACTGCGAGTTGAATCCGACGGCTTCCGCTATTTCATAAATCCTCATCTCTCCTTTCAGGATCAGTTCGGCTGCGTTCTTAAGCCGCGTCAGCCGGATCAGTTCATTTGGTGTGAGATTCGACAGGGCGTTGATTTTCCGGTATAGCGTCGGACGGCTCAGATTCATCCGGTCTGCAATCATTTCTACGTCCAGGTTGATATTGTCGATATGCTCTTCTATAATTCCGTTCAGCCGTTCAAGAAAATGCTCGTCCGCCTTTGTGTAAGCGATGGACTTCATATTTGCTATCGGCGATTTGAAATAATATTGCCGGATGCTGTTCCGGTTGTTCAGCAGGTTCGTTATCTGAGCCAGCAGGATATCCACGGAGAAAGGCTTGTCGATATAAGCGTCGGCTCCCAGTTCCAATCCTTCCAGCCGGGCCTGCATTGTATTCCTGGCCGTTAGCAGAATAACCGGGATATGGCTAAACTCCAGGTCGGTCTTTATCCTTTTCAGCAGCGTGAAGCCATCCATTACCGGCATCATAATATCGCTTACGACCAGTTGGATGCAATATTCGTTCAGAAAGAACAAGGCCTCTTCTCCATTGGAGGCAGTGAAGATATTATACAGTTTGCCGGCTTCATTCCCAATAAAGTCTTTCATTTCTTCATTGTCTTCAACAATCAGGATAGCGGGCAGGGACGGGTTTATTTTACATTTATCCGGGTTCAACGGTACGGCAGGATAGCGTACGGCGGCGGTATCCTCTTCTGCATCCGGCTGGATATTCGCATCCGGCTAGTTGATGGGCAGGCAGAGCTGAAATACGATCAGGGAACTGTTCGCGTCCGCCAGACGGAGCGTTCCCCGGCGCTTTCCGGCCAGACGGAGCGTCCCCCGGTGTTTCTCGGCCAGCGAGCGGGCCAGGGGCAATCCCAGTCCGGCTCCTGATATATGCCCGGCGTATTCGCCCCGGAAGAACGGTTCGAATATCCTGTCTTTTATCTCGTCGGGGATGGGCCGGCCGTCATTAACGACGTCGAGGGTGAAAAAGTCGTCTTCTTTTACATAATTCAGGGTGAGGCATATCAGGGACGAGGCGTACTTAATAGCGTTTGTCAGCAGATTGCTGATAATTTTCGTACAGGCTTCCTGGTCGACATAGGCGTCCAGGCGGTCCATGTTTATCTGCATGGTGAACGACAGTTTCTTCTGCTCGACGGCGCCCCTGAAGCGGAAACAGATTTCTTTCAGCACGCCGACAATATCCGTCTTCACGAAAGACAGGCGGTAGCCATCCAGTTCGGTGTTGCGGAAATCGAGCAACTGGTTCGCCAGGGCGAGCAGCCGGTTGACGTTCTTATCCATAATATGCAGGTAGTTCTGCGCGTCGTCGGGGATTTTATCATTCGCCATCACTTTTTCCAGCGGACTTTTAATCAGGGTAAGAGGCGTGCGTATCTCGTGAGCTACGTTGATAAAGAAGTCGATTTTCGCCTGATAAACTTCTTTCTCCTTGTCGTATTCGAATTTTTTGATTCTCCGCTCTATCTTCCGGCGGCTCTGCCGCATAAACAGGTAAGCGATTAAAACGCATATCCCGGCCGCCATCGCGACATAGATGCAAACGGCCGTACTCGACAGCCACCAAGGCGGATGAATCGTGATTCGCAGAATCGTCGGTTCGTCGTTCCAGACGCCTGACACGTTCGACCCCTTTACCTTAAAGGTATAATGTCCCGGGGACAGCTTGGTATAATAAGCGGTATGCGTATTTGTCAGATACGTCCAGTTGTTTTCGAGGCCCTCCATCAGGAAGGCATACTGTGTGATACCGGGAGCGATATAGCTCAGGGACGAGAAGTCGAGGCTGAACGTCGATTCATTATGCTTCAATTCTATCCGGCGCGAATAGGTGACCGGATACGTGGGAATGTTTACCCCTGGCGCCTTGTCGTAGACCGTCATCTTCGTCAGATACACGTTTACCTTATTATTCACCTGCTGAATTTCTTCCGGGACGAAGCTGATCATTCCCCTGACCATCCCGAAATACATTCGCCCGGATCTGTCTTTCCATCCGGAATTGTAATTAAACTGATTGGCGATCAGTCCGTGGTCCTGGGTGTATACCTTGATTTCTTCCGTTTCGGGATTCAGGCAGGCCAGGCCATTGGCTGTGCTGATCCATTTATTGCCGGACGTATCTTCCAGGATACGAAACGTCGTGTTGCTCGGCATACCCCTGCCGGTGTTATAAACGGTTATCCGGCCGCTGTCCGGGTTGTATTTCTTCACTCCGGCCAGGGTGGCAAACCACAGTTCGCCGTTTTTGTCTTCCACGATATCGTTCACCACATTGTTGCTGAAAGAATTTCCGGGTTCCAGACTGAACTTCCCTCCCTTTTTGTCGTGTGGATTATAATAATAAAGCCCCTGCCCTGCAGTTCCGGCCCAAATGACGCCTGCATGATCTTCCAGTATGCTCTGTATGCGGATGTTGGGCCGGAAATCCGGCATATACTCAAAGAGGTCTTTCTCTTCATTATAGCGATACATTCCGCTGGCAGTACCTGTCAGGAGCGTTCCGCTCGGGATTTTCTTCATAATTACGATACCCGAATTACCTTCCAGCGTATATTGCTTCACCGTTTTATCGCTCGGGATATCGATCCGGGTAATACCGTTGAGCGAGCCGATCCAGAGGTTGTCGCCATCGGCAACCAGGCCGTGTATATTGGTTCGCATAACGCTTTTCCTTTCCGTCTGAAGCTGGTAGTTCGTATAACGCCCCGTTTTCACATCGAGTTTATTCACCCCGGCATCTTCGGTTGCGATCCACAGGTTGTCATACCGGTCCGTGCATATGTCGTGCACCAGGGCGCCCTGCATTACAAATTTTCCCGGATAAGCATAATACTTCTCAAACGGCTGGAAGGGGGAATAGTAATTAATCCCTCCGGCATAAGCGCCGATCCAGATACCGTTTTCATTATCCCGGAAAAGATGGTACAGCAGATTAGACGAAAGCGAATAAGGGTCGTAGGGCCGCTTCGCCACGCGCGTATAGCTGCCGGAGCGGATGGAATAGATATACAGGCCGTTTTCCGAAGCGATCCACAGTTCGTCGTCCGTTTTTTGCAGAAAGTCCTGGACGGAGAACTCTCCCTTTGTCAGTTCGTCCTGCAGGATATCTTTGTACGACCCGGTATGAATGTCAAAAATCTTCGCGCCCTGCGTGGCGGTTCCGACGAACAGCCGGTCGCCCGTATCAGCGGCTCTAATCCTTGTCAGGTTTTTCATGGTATAATCGGGCGTATGCGCAAAGAGGTCGTAGCCGGCGAAGGCGCCCGTGGTTTTGTCCAGCCTGTAAAGCGTCCCGTTGGAAAGTGCCACCCATATGTCCCCCTGCGGAGTCAGGCAGAAAGAGGCTATCGACGCATTGTCAGGCACGGCGCAGGTATGATGGGAGTCTAACGGCACGTTGTAGCAGACCAGCCGTCCGCCGGCCAGCATCCAGAGGTCGCCATCCGCGTCGAAAACCAGGTTTGCCGTCCGCATCCCCTTGCTGAAAGCGACCAGGTCAAAATTCTCCTCCTGCCTGTTATAGACATAAACGCCCGCGACGGTTGCCACCCACAGCCGGTCGGCGCCGTCCGTAGCCAGGCTGTTGATGTAGCTGCTGCCTACGGAATTCGGTTCGTCGGGATTTTCTCTGAAGACACGGAAAGAATAGCCGTCGAACCGGTTCAGCCCGTCGCGGGTTCCAATCCACATGAAGCCGGATTTGTCCTGGAGAAAGCAGTTTATGATATTATTGCTTAATCCGTCCTGCGTCTGGTAGTGTTTGAAGTAGTAAGGAGCGGCCGGCGAAGATTCCGTCGCCCGGACGTCTGTGGCCCGGACAGCCGGCAAAGTTTCCGTGGCCCGGACGGCCTGCAAGATTAGCGCCGTCAATAGAATGATTATCCCGTTCTTCATCGTTTTGTCGTTTCGTCGTTTAAACGATGTGCAATATAACTCTTTTCCCTGTAATAACCTTGCATTATCGTCTCGTTCCTGTGGCAATCCGTTTCATGCAAACGGAAAACGCATCGGTTAAGCGCCCGGGAACGGGGCGAAACAACAGGCAAAGGAATATTTTACCCCTTTCAGCGATAAGTTGATTATTATCCTGCGTATTCAATTATTATCCTGTATATTTGTTCCAATAATAAATTACGACCATGAACAAAAATTTCTGTAAAAGACTGCATTTTCTCTATGAAGACGTTCGTTTTCTGATTAGATACATTTGTAAATCGCGCTTTTCATGTACGTTTACGGCAGGCGGAATAAGGTATTCAACAGTAAACAGCCACACGGGGCATGAGGTAGAAGTCGCCTATAAGGAAGAAGGCGAATACGTCGGAGACATCGTTATTCCCTCTACCGTGACTTATTTCGGAATAACCTGTCGCGTAAAATATCTTGGGGGCGACGTTTTTGCCGATTGCCGCAGCCTGACGTCCGTCGTCATCCCCGATTCGGTGACAGAGATCAGAGAGGAGGCTTTTACCGGTTGCAGAGGCCTGACGTCCGTCAGTATCGGCCATTCGGTGACACGTATCGCGAAAAGAGCTTTTCGCGATTGCACCAGCCTGGCGTCCGTCGTTATCCCCGATTCGGTAACAATTATCGGATGGGAGGCTTTTGCCAATTGCGCCAGTCTGACGTCCGTCGTTATCCCCGATTCGGTGAAAGAGATTGAATGGAAAGCTTTTGCCGATTGCAAGGCCCTGGCGTCCGTCAGTATCCCCAATTCGGTGACAAGTATTGGAGAGGAGGCTTTTACCGATTGCAGCAGCCTGACGTCCGTCGCTATCCCCGATTCGATAACAATTATTGAATATCGCGCTTTTGCCGATTGCACCAGCCTGGCGTCCGTCAGTATCCCCGATTCGGTAGGGATTATTGGATGGGGCGTTTTTGCCGGTTGCACCAGCCTGGTGCCCGTCAGTATCCCCGATTCGGTAAGACTTATCGGATGGGACGCTTTTCGCGATTGCAGCAGCCTGACGTCTATCCGTATCCCCCGTTCGACAAGAACTGTTGGCGATGACGCTTTCTCCGGTTGCACCAGCCTGCGCGATGTGTTCGTCGTATGGCCGAAGCCTCCGGACGCGGACGAACTGTTTCAAAAGAGAGCGCTTCCATTCCGAAGCAAGATGACCCTCCACGTTCCCGCCGGCACATCAGCGCTCTACCGGGTCGCAGACGGATGGAACAGTTTCGGGACGATAGTAGAAGAATAACCCCCTACCCAATTTCCGCAGGAGCCAGCATTTTCGTTCCGGCCTTCACAAAATTTTTGCGGGGGCCGGAATTTTTATTTTGAGCCTCGCGGAAAATTCGCGAAGACTGAATTTTTTGTTTTGGGCTTCGCATGAATCAGGCGGGGCGTAGATAAAAGACGGGCTTCCCTGTTCCTGCCCGGACAAAAGGGTCTGTCTTTTATTTATGCCCTGGAGAATCAGGGTTTCGGCTTGTCGGTTTCCTGTTTTCCGGGGCGGGGCACGCGGCGGCGGAATGGCGCGGTATTTCCGCGGCGCTTCGTTACGGGCCGGCACGAAGTTATACGGCGCGTTGCCACGCGGGCCTTGCGGCAGATGGCAGATGGCGGGTGATTCGGCGATGACGGCGCTGCGCAAAACCTTTCGGCGACGCTGTTTCCGTTCAAAACGGGCTTTCTGTATCCTTGGGGCAAATTGCGGCGCGGGCGAGCGGCTTTCTGTTTGGGGGCGGCGGGCGGCGAACCTTTTATGGCGCTGCGGAATCTGCGGGAAAGCTCGCCGCGCTTTTTGCCGGACGCTTCAAGTTCTCCGGTGTATGTGCTCCTGCGCGGCGGCGCATGTTGTTTTTATATTTCGCGCGGCAAGGTTTTGGGCGGCGCTGTCATCAACGAATTGAAGTTTTAATGCCATGCCGTTCGGTTAAGCCATGGGGGGAGGCGGGGCGCCGCGTGAGGGACAACAGCGGAAAGCCCGGAGGGAGCCGGAGGCGAGCGAGGACTTGTAGCGGATGGCCCGACCCGACCGGAGGGAGGGGCACGCCCTGCTTCCTCTTCGCCGCCTTCGTGGCGTAAGCGGACGGCGTTTTGAGAAAAAAACGTGGGGACAGGCGTGAAATAAACAGCGCAGGCGCGGGGGGCAAATCTCAAAAAAACATAAAATACGCGTCTTTTCCGGTAATCGCATAGGCGTTTCTGCAAAATTTTATTTCTTTGTTAACGTATAGAGGAATTTAATACCTGGCGTCCTTTGGGGGAAACTGTAAACATACAATCGCTGTCTGAACAGATTGCGAATAATAATCCGAAAGCATTTCAGTTGTTTTTCGATTATACGTATTCCATGTTATACAGGTATACAAGTTACTTTATTGAAGAAGGCGAGCTGTGTAAAGACGTTATTTCCGACGTATACCTTTATATCTGGCAGAACAGGGAGAAGCTGCCCGGCGTACGTAACTGGGAGAACTATCTGTTCATTTGCGCCCGTAACCAGTCGCTGAATTACCTGAAGACGGCGAACCGCTACCAGAAGATACGGTTTGAACGGCCGGATATACAGGGGCTGCCGGGAGGCGCTACGCCGGAGCAGGATTTTCTGAATGAAGAACTGAAGAATATACTGGAACTGACGATAAACGCTTTACCCCAGAGATGCAGGCTTATATTCTTTATGGTGCGCGAAGAGGAGATGACGTATAAGGAGGTGGCAGAAATTCTGTCAATATCCGAGCGCACGGTACATGCGCAAATGTGTATCGCATTAAAGAAGATTGGTATGGTAGTGAAGGAATACCGGAATGCCGGAATGCCGGCCAGGTAAGAAAAACTGTAAAAAGAAGAGTAATGAATGGGCGACAACATAATGACAATGACTGGGACACGATAGCAAGTCTGTTGGCGGAGAAGGAGGAAGACGGCGATCGTTCGCTGCCGGACTTGAAGGAGGAAGACCGGCAGCTTCTTGGCGTCATGAAGCGTATCAGGCTGGACTGCGACTGCGACGAGGCTTCGCGCATAAAGGACGGGACGCTGGAAAAAACGTACCGTAAAATGTTTGGCAACAGGGGGCGGTCCGGCGGCGGCAACAGGGGGAATCCGTACGTTGTCCTGTTTTCCATAGCGGCCTCCGTAGCCGTATTGCTGAGTATTTCAACTATCCATATGTATCGTATGGCCAGACAGACGGAAGAAACGGCTCCGGTTGTTTTTTCCTCTCCCAATGCGGTTTCCGGTGTCGTGTTGCCGGACGGCTCGTCCGTTACGCTTAATAGGGGCAGTACGCTTGCGTATGAAACGGCTTACAACAGAAACCTGCGGAAGGTACGCCTTGAGGGGGAGGCTTTCTTTAACGTCCGCCCGGACGCCGGGAAAACCTTTATCGTATCGGCCGGCGGGATAGAGGTGAAAGTACTTGGAACGGTCTTCAACATATCGGCTTATCCGGAAAACGATGAAATAACGGCAAGCCTGATAAGCGGCTCGATACGGCTGGACAGCAGAGGCGCCGAACCGGTCTGCCTTTTGCGAGCCGGACAATCGGTCGTGTACGACAAGGAAACAGCCGAACTGAGAACGGACTGCTGCGAGCCGGAATATGCCATTGGCTGGGTGACGGGCAAGCTGCTTTTCAAAAAGAAAACATTCTCCGACATCTGCAAGGTGCTGGAGAAAAAGTTCAACTGCTCGATCGAAGTGAAAAACGAAGAAATCCATAAGAAGCTGTTCACGGGAAAGTTCCTGAACGACGAAACGCTTCCGGAGATTCTAAGCATCATACAGATTAATATTCCATTCAGGTATAAAACAGAAAACAATCGCATAACAATTTATTGACAGATTTATGAAACGCTATTTCTTCCTCCCAGCTCTCTTATCGTTACACCAGGGAATTATCCCGCAAATTTATATACATATGAATCGCGCAATCGGATTATTGTTTACATCTGTTATCGCCTGCCTGTGCCTGTCGTGTCACAGGCAATCATCGCCTCTCGCGTCTGTCGAAAAAGGATTCAGGGAACTGCCCGACTCCGTCAGGATAGGATGCTACTGGTACTGGCTGTCGGATAACATCTCGAAAGAAGGAGTGATTAACGACCTTCATGCCATGAAAAAGGCGGGTATAACCAAAGCCTATATCGGGAATATAGGACTTGATAACATTCCTTACGGGGAAGTAAAAATATTCACGCCCGAATGGTGGGACGCTATACATGCCGCCCTGAAAACGGCGACGGAATTAGGCGTCGAAACAGGCATATTCAACAGTCCGGGCTGGAGCCAGTCCGGCGGGCCGTGGGTTAAGCCCGAACAAAGTATGCGCTACCTTGCTTTTACAGACAGGCAGGTGAAAGGGCCGCAAGCCGTTTCCGTACGCTTCCCGGAGTTTTCAGACAGCTCCCAGCTGGTGCGCGTGATAGCTTACCCCGTGAAATCGGATCCGTACAGTAAATCGTTTACGGTCCGGCAGGTGGGATACGAGCCTGTAACCCTTCGCATGCCTGTCGACGAAAGCCAGGTGATCAGGAGTTTGAAGCTGTTCGCCAAAGACTATTTTTATACGAATGCCGCATTGCAGGTAAAAGAAGGAAACGTCTATAAAACAATACGCACATTCGAAATAGACCGCACCAATTACCAGAACATCGTCGGGTTCGACCCGTATGCCCCGGTAGCGATCTCGCTGCCGGACGCCAGGACGTCCGAATTCAGGCTGCTGCTGGAAGCTCCCGTCAGTACGCATGGAGAAGCCGTTGCCGAAGTGGTACTCTCCTCCGAGCCGGTTCTCGAACGCTATCCCGAACAGTCGCTGGCCAAAATGTTTCAGCGCCCGTTGCCCTACTGGCATGTCTATATGTGGGAAAAACAGGACTGGCACAACTCGGTCTCCGAATATGCCATCCCGCAAGAGAAGGTAATCGACATAACGGCCTTCCTTTCAAAAGACGGCACGCTGAACTGGGACGCGCCGGAAGGAACATGGAACATCTCGCTGCTGGAAATGAAAACGACCGGCGTAGTCAATGCGCCGGCAACGCCTGAGGCAACAGGACTTGAAACAGACAAAATGAGTAAAGAACATGTGGCGGCCCATTTTGACGCATTTATGGGCGAAATACTCCGCCGCATACCCGAAGCCGACCGTAAATCGCTGAAAGTAGCGGTTCAGGACAGCTATGAAACCGGCGGGCAAAACTGGACGGACGGCATGATTGAGCGTTTCCGGGAAACATACGGATACGATCCCCTGCCTTATCTCCCGGCCATGACAGGCAAAATAGTGGGGAACGAGGATATTTCTTCCCGCTTCCTGTGGGATTTACGCCGCTTCGTAGCCGACCGCGTTGCGTATGATTATGTAGGGGGACTGACGGAGGTATGCCACAAACACGGACTTACCACCTGGCTTGAAAATTACGGGCACTGGGGATTCCCGGGCGAGTTTCTGCAATACGGAGGGCAAGCGGACGAGATTGGCGGCGAGTTCTGGAGCGTAGGCGAATTGGGAGATATTGAAAACCGCGCGGCCTCGTCCAGCGCCCATATCTATGGAAAGACGCGCGTATGGTCGGAATCCTGCACAAGCGGAGGCCCGAACTTCGGCCGCTACCCGTACGATATGAAACCGCGGATAGACCGTTTTTTCACGGAAGGAATCAATGCCACCTTGCTGCATCTTTATATACATCAGCCCTATGAAGACCG
Organism: Tannerellaceae bacterium; assembly: GCA_031288515.1. Taxonomy (GTDB): domain Bacteria; phylum Bacteroidota; class Bacteroidia; order Bacteroidales; family Tannerellaceae; genus DFXE01. Next base: position 2,518 of record JAITRG010000253.1, on the reverse strand, counting down.
CGATCCGGGCATGAGCGCCGGGTTTGGGAACGACTTTCATCGCAAGAACACCTGGTTCGGGCAGATGGATTTGTTTACCGGCTATCTGCGCCGGGCAAACCTGCTCCTTCAACAGGGAGCTTATGTAGCCGACGCCGCTTATTTTATCGGGGAAGACGTCCCTAAAATGACCGGCGTGGAAGATCCGAAATTGCCAAAAGGATATGCTTACGATTATATCAATGCCGAAGTACTGATGACGAGAGCTACCGTAAAAGACGGCTGTTTAACATTGCCCGGAGGTATGCGTTACCGTTTGTTGATATTGCCCAACCAGCAATCCATGCGCCCGGAGCTATTGAAGAAAATCAAGCGCTTCGCACAGGACGGGCTGGCTGTCTATGGCGAAGCGCCGCTCTATTCTCCGAGCTTGTCGGGCTATCCCCAGGCAGATAAGGAAGTGAAGCAGTTGGGAGAAGAACTGTTTGCGGGGAGCCGCGCCGGAAATGGAAAAATATTCCGCAGAGGAACGGATTTGCAGAAGGCGCTGGATGAGCTGGGTATAATTCCCGACTTCAAAACGGCAGATAACGCTCCGCTGTCTTATATTCACCGCACAACCGGCGACGGGGAAATTTATTTCGTATCGAACCAAAGCGATAAAAAAGCGTCTTTTGAATGTGGTTTCCGCGTAGCGACCGCCCTGCAGCCTGAACTGTGGAACCCGCTGACCGCCGAAATACGTCGCCTGCCCGCTTACGCGCGTGCAGGGGATATGACAACCCTTTCGCTGGAACTGGACAGTTATGAAAGCGCCTTCATTATCTTCCGCAAAGGACATAAAACAGCCGGCGACAAACCGAACTTCCAGGCGAAAGAAGTAGTCTGTACAATAAATACGCCGTGGCAGGCCGTTTTCGAGAAAGGAAAAAGAGGGCCGGAAACGCCGGTCGTATTTAACCAACTGACCGACTGGAAAGATTCGGACGACGAACAGATCAAATACTTCTCAGGCGAAGCCGTATATACAACTTCCTTTACGCTCGACCGTTTACCTTCAAAAGAATTATATGTAGACCTGGGGAAAGTAATGGTAATGGCTAAAGTGAAGATAAACGGACGGTATGCCGGCGGCGTATGGGCCTGTCCTTACCGCCTGAATGTAACGGATTATCTGCAAGAGGGAGAAAACAAACTGGAAGTTACCGTAGTCAACAACTGGCAAAACCGCCTGACAGGCGACCAGCGCTTACCCGAAAGCGACCGCCTTACCTGGACGCCGGTTAATCCCTGGAAAGCAGATTCGCCTCTCCAGTCCTCAGGATTACTCGGCCCGGTTGAAATACAGGCCTACGACTACGAAGTCATCGCCCGCTAATGTCGTCGACTGCTTTTGCAAAAATGAAGAGCGTATTTTTATCTTGTATATTCCTTATCCTGGCAGTCGCCGTAAACGCGCAGTGGAAACCTGCAGGCGACAGGATTAAAACCGTATGGGCTGAAAAGACAGACCCGCAAAACGTTTTGCCCGAATACCCGCGCCCGATAATGGAACGTTCCGAATGGAAAAACCTGAACGGGCTGTGGGATTATGCGGTTACCCCGGCTGGAAAGCGGCAACCGGAATCTTTTGATGGGCAAATACTCGTTCCCTTTGCCATAGAATCAAGCCTTTCAGGAGTACAGAAGCCGCTCGGAAGCGCTAATGAGTTATGATCTGGAAATTAACCTGTACAGCGGAGGACGCGTGGTTGACCGGGTAAAGAGTTACTGCGCCATGCGTAAAATTTCAGCCGTCCGCGATAACAAAGGGGTTATGCGGATGCAACTCAATAACAAAAACCTGTTTCATCTCGGGTTGTTAGACCAGGGTTGGTTTCCCAATGGTTTGTACATCGCTTCGGGCGGCAATTTCTATCATACGGGCGATGTGCTCGACCAGCATCATTACCCCGAACCCAAAATGTTCCTCTACGATGCCGACCGCGTCAATGTGCTGGGAGAATATGGCGGTATCGGTTATGCAGTGGAAGGGAGTCTGTGGCAGGCCAACGAGAATTTTGGTTACGACGCGCCGCTTAAAAATCCGGAGGAAAGCGCCGGCAAATATATAGAATACCTGAACCGGTTGAAATCGTTCAACCGGTTTTCAGGCGCGGTTTATACACAGATTACCGATGTGGAAGGAGAAATAAACCGCAGGACAAATCTGCGTAGCCGGAATCATTTTTAAAAAAATAGCTGTTTTTTGTATTTCTTTTAGGCATATCTTTATCTTACATGTTCTTTATTTTATATTATAAAGACATAAAGAGAGAATCACATGAGAAACAAAGATCCTGCCGACGAACATGCCAAAGCACATGCAAGAAATATTATTATATTACTAATAAATCCACAATATATGAAAAAGTTATTTTTTAAAATTGTATTGATCACAGGTTTGTTTTATGTACCTGCCGCTTACGCTGAGAGTTACATGGAACTGGCTAAATTAAGTTTAAACCTGAAAAACAGTACCATCGAAGAAGTATTTAAA
>JAITRG010000200.1 GCA_031288515.1 Tannerellaceae bacterium | reverse complement strand
TATTCGTTTATTTTCATAAAAACGCCTCTTTAGATGAGTAAAACGAAGCAGGCTTGAGTTGAACAAACCAGATGTATTTTTTCTGAATCAACCAAATTTATTGCTTGCGGATTTTAGGTGTTTTCATAAACTTACTGTAAAGATTTTAGGCAAAGATATGTTTTTTTATTTCAAAGCAAATAGCCCTTTCGGGAAATCCCGGAAGGGCTAACGTTGTTGTCAAACAACCCGATCTCAAGAAAATTTAAGCGCGGTATCTTCAATCCGGTGGCTTAGGTCATGAAGCGCGTCAATAAAGCGTTTACGCTCTTCATCGGTAAACTGAGCCGGTTTTCCATTCACATGATAGCCCTTCAACCGCTGATATAACCATGCTTTGCTTTTGCCAAAATAGGTTTTAGCAATATAACTTAAAGAAATGGCATTGGCTACATCTTCCAGGTCGATTCGTGTATTTATTTCATCCAAACGCTCCCTGATGGCTATCAGGGATTTTTTTGTGTCGGCTTTAAAAGCAGCCAGTTCCTCAGGCGTACCGGATTTAATTCTTTTAGCCCGTTCTTCCTGAAATTGTATTCTCTCTTCAGGAGATAAATTTCTATACTTTTCAAAATCAGCCTGCATTTCAGGCGATGGTAAATATTTAGTAAAATCCATAATGATTTTTTTTACCCCCTCTATAACGAGGGGGTTGGTTGTTTACTTCTTTAATTTTCTCTCTATTTCTGCGATTCGGTCTAAGACAGCATTGATATAATCTTCAAATTCAACTTCGTCCTGAATCAACCGATTGGTACTGTGGAACTCTAAAAGAAATATCAGGTTTTCCCTTTCCTGTTCCAGTTCTCTCTTTTCTTCTTCTGTCATAAGCTTGCATTTTTCTTGTTAATACTCTCGAATTGTTTGACATCACAAATATAATACTCTTTAGATTATTATGCAACTATTTTAAGGAATATTTTTAGGTCTCATCGCATTTTTTTATTTCACAGCAAAGAAAGTACCGGTAACAATCGGATGGACGCCATCATTGAGTATGGTATATTCCAGTTCTTTGCAGACAAACAGCCTGTTATTGATTAGAAATTCGGCTCTCTGGTCGTAGATTTTATTGGTGATAAACCGGATGACGTATTCTTTAGAATCGTCATAGCGGCTGTTGACCTGGTAATAGCGTTGGTGTAAGCCATAGGGGCCATCAAGGCGCAATGTCCAACGTTTTTCATCAACAACACTGTTACAGTAGGGAGAATCTATCAGATAATCAATGCTTGAAAGATGAACAGGAACTATACTTCCCGTTACGTCTTTTAGCCCCGAATAAAAGGCAATACATACGCTCTTTTTCTTTGAATCAAATAATGTCACGCCCTTTTCAATGTACTTGCGAATGTCTGTTTCTTCCTTTTCTGCATCCAGCTTATCGGATTGGTATGGACAGGAGGAGGTTGCAAAAAACCACATGTTACCGGTCGGGTAGTTATGGAATTGTGCTGGCACAAACTTTAGGCTTACAAAATCGGCATCCGGGTCTGTTTCGATTTTTTTAAAGCGATTAATTGGGCGGAGATAATACCAGGTTGCTTGACCGGTTTCATACCCTTCGGAAATAATATAATCATACGGTTCAATGATATAGAGCGTATCAAATTCTTTGCAGTAGAACAGCGTAAGCGATTCCAGATAACCAGTTGCTTTTGATTCCGGTATCCATTCCTGGGTTGTCACTTCCAAAAAAGAGGATAATTGGGCGTATGTGTCAAATGTTTTGACATCGGCTTTAGCAAGTATTTCCGGGGCGATGTCATAGTATTTATAGGAAGTGTTGGAAGGGAAGTCATACATTACGTTATGGTAGTTTATTTCGCTTTTTTCCGCTTCGTAGGAACGTTCATACTCGTCAATGATATTGTTAATGATCTCTGTACCGAACCGGCTGTCTGAAGTGCATTTAAGAATACGTACACTCTTGTCATGTTCCGAGATGTCAAAGGTAATATTGAAAAACTTTTCGCACTCTTCCAGAAACTCTTTTGCTTTCCATCCCGGGAGCATCTTGTTGTATTCGCGGCTGTCGATATTATTCAAAAAATAGAGACTGCACATGGCTTCGTCGCCAACCAATTCGTTTGAAACAATACTGTATCCCAATCCGGTGATAATGCGGTGAACCATGCCGGCAAGGTACGGCTGTATCCTGGTATTTTTGAATGTATAGGCCGTACTGGAGCCGACTGTTATGTCATCATTGTATATGGTATCATCTATCCTCACTTTGGCCGGGGTGAAATGAACCTCTGGATATCTCTTTCCAAGAACCGAATTTAGATAGCTGTCAGTAAGTTCCGGTTCCTGGCCCAAATTGAGTTCCGAAATATACCTGTCGGAGCCGATGAAATAATTCAGTTCTGAATTGCCGGACAGCAGTTGTATCTGTACCGACCGATCTGTGTTTTTCTGAATAGCTTCGGTACCATTCAAAAACACACGATTGTTTGCTATAAGCAAGGCTTTACGGCCTTTAAAGTCTGAATTAAAGTGAAGCCGGTCAATGTGTTTATAAAGCTTTGCGTTATTTATTTCATTGAGGGATAAGTTAAGGTCTAAGCTGAACGTTCCGTTTTTGGTAATAAGCGGATTTTGTTTCTTTATCTTCAACGTCATTTTTTCAGGAAACGCTACGGGTTGCCCGTCTATATACAGTTCGGTCATCGTGATGCGTTTTTAATTAGTTTATTGTACTCGTTCCATACTCTTTCAAAGCCTTTCTGACCGGTTATGGCAAACTCGCCGGTAAAAGGCTCATCCAGTTTTTTGTTTAACATGTTCAGGGTTTTTACCATGCCCGTTAGAACTCGTACCATTTCCGTTGAATCGGTAGCGCCGGCGCCGTCGGCGGTAGAAGGCATGGAAGACGACGGAGAATAGCTTTTCACCGGAGCGCCGCCGATGGCCATTGCCATATCCGGGCCGGTCAGAGCCGCTATGTTGCCGGTACGTTGCGCATAATCCATAATATCGAAAGCCGGTTTAAGCATCTGTACGGTTTTATGACTGGCTACGAACTCGCCGCCATGATAAGGCTCCCCATCGGGAAAGTATCCGCGTATCTCCCTTGGATCCGTACCGCCGGTGTAACCGCCTTTGAAATACCCTGCCTTTGCAGCGTCGCGTTGCTCGCGGGCCACAGCGACTTGTGATGCGCCATAGCCAACGGCTGCCGCCGCCGCCGCAATGCCTAAGGGAATCCCGACAGGCCCCAGGCTGAGCATGGAGTTATATGCCTGTATGGCTGCCAGTGCGGTTGTGGAGATGATTTGCGCTATTGTGACGGCAAATTGTTTATCGGCATATTCCGCGCGGAGAGCGTTTAGTTCTTTCTGTTTTTCGTCTTCAAGTTCTTTTTGTTTTTCGGAATTACCTTCTGCCGCGGCTATTTCCTTATCATACCGGGTTGTGATAGCGATTTCTTCAGCCGACAGGTTGTTTTGAATCGTGCCGGAGAGATTATTAAAGAAGGACTGGATTTGATTAACAGTCTTTTCAGCCTTAGATATGCGGCCCTTCATATATTGCTCATCAACATACGCTCTTGCCCGCATCGCTTCCTCATGGCTAAGGACGCCCCGATCTTCGTAATACTGTACGAGGCGGAGTCCTTCTTCTCTAGTTTCCTTCAGACTGTCCAACCCGAACCTTTCGAGTGCGTTCTTCCGTTCATTCGAATCATTGCTGTACAGGTCGCTTTGCGCTTCGAATATGGCTTTGTTTATCTCCTTTATTTTTTCGGCGGACAGGCCGTTAATCAGGAGCCTTTTATTGAGATAGGTTAGCTCCAGTTGTAGAAGTTCGCGCCGGTACTGGGCGTCTGACATCTTTTCGTAAACGCGGCGGTAATTCAGTTTTTTTTCTTCTTCAGCGAACGCTTCATCCAGTTCTTTCAGCTTTAGACTGGCCTCGCGCGACGAGAGTTTGCGCATAGTCTCCTCGTGCTGTCTTTCGAGCGTTTCAAGGGTTTTCAACTGTTCGGCAGTCATATCTTCCCGGCTTATCCCAAAGAGGCCAAGTTCGCGTAACCGATTTTCGTACTGCTGCTTTTCTTTGGCAATCGGATCGGCGTCCAGCAATATACTTTTCAATTTATTCATATTCGCGATCTGCCGGTCCAAATTTTTCTCATCAATGCCGGCAATCTGCGTAGCCAGGTCTACCCGTAGATTCGCATCGGTGATTTTCTTTACCTCTTCCGATCCTTCCAGCAGTTCTTTCATCTTAGACTTACGCGCGTCGTCGTACTCATCCTGAAGTTTCTGCACCTCCCGGTTGTATTCTACTTCCGAATCTATATCGCCGGCCAGGTATTTCTTTTTAAGGGCCGCCATTTCCTTCAGGTGCGTTTCTTCGATTTCTTTTAACGCCTTGGTAATCTGCTTACGTTGAACGGAATCTTTATCTTCCGGGCCATTAATGGGAGTGGGATTAGGATTAGGGTCTGTCTTTGTATCGCCATTAACCAGGCCATTGAGTTCTGTAGCATTAGATATTAGCCCGGAAAACTGCTTCTCTATCTTACCCAGTTCTCCCTGCGAGATATAGATATTGGAAGCTAACTTGTTTATTCCCATGATTAAACTGGTAGGATTTAAGAATCCGTGTTTTTGAAAGAGGTCTTTTGTTTCATTTTCCAAAACGCCCTTAATCGCGGATACAAGGTCTGTCATCCCTGTTTTGCCGTCTGCAATCGCCTGATCAATCGCTTTGTTTACATTCATCCTGACGGCATTTATAGCCTCAGGAGAATATCCCAGTTGTTTCTGAAGAATAGACATCAATTCGTCCACATCGTCTATCTGCTGCTTTATAGCCTCTTCCTGTACGGTATCTACCGCTTTGTTTTTTATCTTTAAAGCGATACCTTCCCGGATTTTGGTATTCACCAGTTCCTGTGCTTTCGCTATATTCGTCAGGTTGCCCTCTTCATCTATCAGGCCTTTGAGATAGGGTCCGTACAGTTTAATGATTTCATCTTTCAGTTTGCGGTATTCTTCGCTTTCCGGATTCGTCCGTTTCAGTATCTCAAACAGTTTGTTAGCCTGCGACTGTTCTTTGGCCAGCTCTCCATTAAGGCTTTGCGTGGCTTCTTTAATGGCTTTTTGGGCTGTCATCAGATTGTTTGTTTTTACAATCAGGTAGGTTAAGCCGGCTACCACTGCGGTGATGGCAGAGGCAAGTAACAGCAGAGGATTCGTAAGATTAGTTACCAAGGCAAAGGCTATCATTGCCCCCCTGGCTTTACCAGCCTGCCCGGTCAGCGTATAATAAGCTACCTGTAAGGCATACAGGCTACCTTTTAAGACAGCATTGGCCGCCGTAGCAGCTTTGGTAGCTATAGACGCCCGATTCGTCCATAAGACATGAAGTTTCAGAACGGTAATAAGCGTAGCCAAAGAGATAGCCAGGGCGGTTATACCCTTTGAGTGAGACAGTACAAAACCAGTAATAGCGGACAGTACTTTGATGAGAGCGCTGCTTTGCGATATAAGGTTACTCATATGGGGCGCCAGCTTTTCACCCAGTTCGTAAGCCATCTCCTGGAATCTTTTCTTTGCCTTGTCTATCGTAGACTGGAGCGTGTTATTCTTTACGTTGTACTCACTGGTGGCCGATGTTCCTTCTTTAAAGGCTTTCGTAGCCAGTTCCTGTTCGCTCCGGATTTTATCCACATTGGCGGCCAGGTCGCTAAGTACGCCGGCGGCCCGTACCCCGTCGAGCGACATATCTTTGAAGATGGGCGCCAGTTGGGAGAGCCCCCCCTTTTGGCTAAGGGTAGAAAGGAGCTTCAGAAG
>JAITRG010000085.1 GCA_031288515.1 Tannerellaceae bacterium | reverse complement strand
CAAGCCTGTGTAATAGGGTTAATGACATGGGCCTGAAGAGGGGGATGGAGCTTTATGCTTTTGATGAGAACGTATTAATGTGTTAAAGTAGAATTATATACAGAATAATAAGTGTGACGGAACGGTGTGTCTGCAACCGTTCCGTCACGCCCCAGTCACACTTATTGTTCTTACTGTAACTGCTTTACGAATAATGTGACTGAAAAAACGAAAAAAAATAAAGTTTTTGTGTAGCAGTATTATTATTATAATGTCTTTACCAAAGTGCTATATATGGTTTACTGAAGGCGTCATATTGTTTTTTTCTCAATGGTATGAAACAAATTTTAATCTGTTAAAGTAGAATTATCCCGGAAAGGAAGATTTTACTCCCAAAAACCGTGTGAAAATCTTCAACGAGATAAAAAACAACAACTGGGACGCCGTGATACTGACGCACGACCAGTTCGGCATGATACCTCAATCGCCCGAAATACAGAAACAAATCCTCGAAAAGGAACTGTACAGCGTGGAAAGAAAACCTCGAAGTCAAAATAAAAACCCTGACCGAACAGATCAAAAACCGCGCCGACGATGTAGCCGATTTTAAGACAATGGGCATCGACCATATTTTTGTCGATTTATCACATCGCTTTAAAAACCTGATGTTTACTACCCGCCACGACCGCGTGGCCAGTCTGGGCAATCCCGAAGGAAGCCAGAGAGCGCTCAACATGTTGTTTGCCCTTCGGACCATTCAGGAGCGTACCGGAAAGGATTTAGGGGCGACCTTCCTTTCGGGAACAACCATTTCCAACCCACTGACAGAACTGTATCTGCTTTTCAAATACCTGCGCCCAAGGGAGCTGGAATGCCAGAACATCAATACGTTTGATGCATGGGCGGCCGTGTTCGCGAAAAAGAGTACAGACTACGAGTTTTCCGTAACCAATGAAATCGTTCAGAAAGAACGTTTCCGGTATTTTATCAAAGCGCCGGAACTGGCAGGTTTTTACAGCGAGATAACCGATTTCAGGACGGCCGGGGATATAGGCATAGACCGTCCGGCGAAGAAAGCAGAAGAACTGGCAAAAAACATTCCGGCATTGCAGGAAATAGTAAAAGCCACGTGGCGCAGGGAAAAAAGGAGCTGACGGAAGAAGGAAAAGCCGTTCGGGAGATACAGGCTCTATCAACCGACAAAATGTCTCCCAATGATATTACCGGAAGACACGATAACAATAACGGTACGTCATCTTTCCCGGTACCGGAACGATTACGGGAAGCAAAGGAAGCTATGGGTGAAAGACTGACTGCCGGCAGTGTTCCAAAATATCATACTGAAAATCAATCGAAAGGGTTCAAGCTATGACGTATGAGGAATTAAAATACCGTCAGGCCTGGACCTTATCTGGCGTAAACCTTTTTGTGCAGACGTGGCGTTTGCGACAAAAATATTTTGCCGACCTCAGAACAAAAGCGATTCGCTTAGTTATGTCAATCAAAAAGCGGTTTTCAAAGCAACGGAGCGGGAAAATTACAGAGGTATAATAAATACAATTATACGAATAATTTATTCGTTGAATTACTGAAAATTTACAGAAAATTAGTTTCAAAATAAAAAAATGGTGGATTTGAAAAATTAAGGAATAACAAAGCCATCTGATCGAAACGCCATGACTTATAAATTATAGAATATAGTCATGAAAATGCCATTAGACGCCTCTTGTTTCCTATTGTATTGTATTTTGTATAATCTAAATGAAAAGACCAATGAAACGATTCTCTGAATTGAGGTTTTTTACGCTGCTATGCGAAACTTCACAGTCTGATGTCTCAAAAACTGTTTTCCGTTCTGGGAAGAGTTGTTGGCTGTGAAGTAAAAGTCTGCTACCGGATGTTCTGGAATGTGAGAACCCGCACGGGAGAAGAACGGACTGTTTTCCTGAACAAATTGAAAAAATCGTTGTCGGATAAATGAAACCGCATAGATAACGGGAAAAGGAAATAGAAGGCTTGCTTATCCAAAACTCAGGTTCATATTTGTATAGATACAGCAAAAGTATAAATTATTAGCATTAATGCTTAATCCGAGTTAATCTATATTAAAAACGGCGTCATATGTTTTTCCTAAACTTTAAAAAATTATATCTTTGTAATTAAATATTTTAAAATTTTGACAACGAGTTTATCTAAAATTAATTGTCAATTTTAAAAATTATTCTTATGAAAAAGTTATTGTTTGTATTATTTGCACTCCTCCTATTTTGTGTCCAAGCAGGAAGTATAGAATCGAGCGCTACGGGTTATGTTGTGAATGGTCCGACTCAGGCGACTCTAACCGGATCGTCTGTGGGAGCTAGTTATTACTTATATTCTCCACCAAGTGGAGCAACATTTGAGTGGAGTATTCTTAGCAGTGGCGGGGCTTATATATCTTCTACCAACGGAAGTTACTGCTCTTTAACATTTTATCAAACAGGAAGCTGTCGATTGACTTGCGATGTTTATATTAACGGAGTCAAAGAGGGTTCTGGTGCTATATATATAACAATCAATTAAGTTTTAAGGAATTGTTTAATTAGCGGGAGAATAAATTTGTTTGTGATTTTGCAAGCATTATCGACATCCAGAATAATTAAACAATTTCTTTTTTGTTTACCTATGGAATAGTAATCTTATGAATTATGACCTGAAGCTGTTTGTTTTGTTTTGTCTTCTTGCAGGAGGAGAGCTTAGCGCTCAAAATGATCTGATTGATTCCTATTTATCTGTTGCAAAAAACCAGGCCATCCTTTATACCGGAAAAGTTCCTTTGCCGTATCCTGCGCACATCGCGGGGCATCCCTACCTGATGTTTACAGAGGGAACACTCTATTACGATGGGGTGACTTATCCCCAAACCTACGTAAGATTAGACGCTTACCGGGGAGACTTAGTTGTTCTGACTCCCGACAAGAGTACGGAAGTGATCCTGCAGCCCCATTTGACGGACTCGGCCTTTTTCGACGGACGCCTTGTGTTCTATTTCCGCCCCGACGGACGGAAGGGCTGCCCCGCCGAAGGCTATTATTACCGCCTGTACGAGGGGGAATCTACGGTACTCGAACGCCGAACCTATACCTTGAATGAAACCCGCAAGGGAGAGGAAGTGACCGCCTGGTTCGGTGCCTCCATTAAATACTACCTCCGGAAAGACGAAGCCTATTATCCGGTCAGAAGCAAAGGCTCCGTGCTGAAAGCGCTCGGCGCCCATAAAAAGGAACTGAACAGCTACGCCAAAGAGCAGAAACTGAACTTCAGGCGAAATACCGGAGAGGCCATCGTCTCCTTGGTGAAAGCATACGAAAGACTAAACGGAAAACCATGAAAACAAAAGCGCTTATCGTAGGGGTGTGCCTGCTGTTGTCCCTCTGTGTCCGGGCGCAGCAAAAGGTCACGGTGGCCTTGCAGAAGGCGCCGGCGGAATATTTGTTCATCGCCATCGAACAACAGACGGCCTGCCGTATCTATTGTAATCCGGCAGATATTGATTCCCTGACCGTCACGGTACAGTGTACGGACGAAGAAGCGACGAAGGTACTCCGGCAGGCTTTGCAAGGGACGTCTCTGAACGTATCCGCCTTCGGAAACGCCTTGTTTATCGCGAAGGAGAAAGAACTGACTACGTCCCTACCCTCCGGCTATTACCACCGGGAAGATGCGACGGAAAGCGACACGATCGAAATCCCGGACAATCTGCTGATGAGCAGCCGGCAAGACCGGAAAGCCTCTTCCGAAAACAAGATATACGAGATAGGCAATGCCTCGGACCCCCCGGCCGAGGGAAAAGTAACGGTGAGCGGCGTCATCACTCATTTCAGAACGGGAGAACCGATGACGGGTATTGCCCTCTTTGTCCGTGAACTAGCCCTGATTGGGACAACAACCGATGCCTTCGGATTCTATTCTATCCAGTTGCCCTCCGGCCGGCAGGAACTCCATATACAGGGCATAGGGATGAAAGACGCCAAACGCCAGCTGCAAATCTATTCCGGCGGGAAACTGGATATCGAACTGGAAGAGCAAGTGTACAGCCTGAAGGAAATAACCATATCCTCCGAACGGATTGCCCGCGTACGCACCACCACCATAGGAATGGAACGCTTAGCGATAAAAGACATGAAAAACGTACCTGCCGCTTTTGAGGAAACGGATATCATGAAAATCGTCCTCTCGCTGCCCGGTGTCAAATCGGTTGGAGAGGCCTCGGGTGGCTTCAATGTGAGAGGAGGCGCTACCGATCAGAACCTCATCCTCTTCAACGACGGAACGGTGTATAACCCGACCCGCCTGTTCGGCTTCTTTGCTGCTTTCAATCCCGATGTAGTGAAGGATATGGAGCTGTATAAAAGCAGCATCCCTTCTAAGTACGGCGGTCGGCTCTCGTCTGTACTGGATATCAATACCCGCGAGGGAAACAAAAAAGAGTTTACCGGTTCGGTAAGTTTAGGCGTACTCACCAGTCGCCTGAGCCTGGAAGGCCCTATTCTGAGTGATAAGACGTCCTTCCTCGCCGGAGGACGTACCACCTATTCGGACTGGATACTGAAGCAACTCCCCGAGAAAAGCGGATACAAGGAGGGCAACGCCGGATTCTACGATATGAACCTCAGCCTCAGCCACCGGTTTGACGAACAGAACAACCTCTACCTGAACGGGTATTTCAGCCGGGACCGTTTCAAATTCAATGCCTGGGAGCAATATGCCTACCGCAATGCCAACGGTTCCGTCAAATGGCGCCACATCTTCACCCAGAAACTGACGGGGGTATTTACCGCCGGCTACGACCATTACGACTTCCATACGCAAAACGCCGATAATCCCGCCGAGGCTTACCTCTTCTCTTTCGGCATCGACCAGGGATTCGGAAAAGCGGATTTCAACTGGTATGCCGGCGATCAGCATACTTTCGACTTCGGGTTGAGCGGCTTGTATTACGACCTGAACCCCGGCTCCTACCTGCCCGAAGGGAGCCAATCCTTGGTGGAAGCAGACCGGATGCAGCGGGAGAAAGCCCTTGAAACAGCGATATATGTGGGAGACCGCTGGGATATCGCCTCCCGCCTGTCCTTGAATATCGGCCTGCGCTATTCCCTTTTCGGCGTCTTAGGTCCCCGTACATACCATCTCTATGAGGAAGCCTCCCTACCCTCCCTGTCCACCCTCACGGCCACAGAAACGGGCCACGGCCTGTTCGAGACGTATCAGGGACCGGAATACCGTCTTTCCGCCCGCTATGCCTTTACGGATGATCTATCGGCGAAAGCAGGGATCAACAGTATGCGGCAATATATTCATAAACTGTCGAATACTACGATCATGTCGCCTACCGACACCTGGAAGCTGAGCGACGCCAACCTCCGTCCTCAAAACGGGATGCAGATAGCGGCCGGGGTATATAAGAACTTTGCCGGACATACAATAGAAACCTCCGTAGAAGCCTATTATAAGACCATGACGGACTACCTCGACTATCGCAAAGGCGCCGAATTACTGATGAATCCGCATATCGAGACCGATATACTCCCCGTCCGGGGACGCGCCTGCGGGGTAGAACTGATGGTCAGGAAGACACAAGGCAAACTCAGCGGCTGGGCAAGCTATACGTATTCGCGCACGCAATTGCAGCAATCTGACCCCCGTATCCCCGACCCGGTAAACGACGGGCGCTGGTACCCGGCAGACTTCGACAAACCGCACGACTTCAAGCTGACGGGCAACTATAAATTTACCCACCGCTTCAGCGTATCCATGAATTGCGATTACGGCACGGGACGCCCTGTCACCCTGCCGGTTTCCAAATACCGGATGGCCGGCGGCGAATTTGTTTATTATTCCGACCGTAACCAGTACCGCATCCCTGATTTCTTCCGTATAGACCTATCCATGAACATAGAACCCAGTCATCACCTGACTTTGCTGACGCATAGCTCATTCTCTTTCGGCGTTTATAATGTGACGGGCCGGAAAAACGCCTATTCCGTCTATTACATCGCGGAAGAAGGCAAACTGCAGGGCTACCGTCTGGCTATCTTCGGTATGCCCATCCCCTATGTTTCGTATAACATTAAATTCTGAAGCCGTGAAAAAAAACGTACTCTATCTGTTTGTGGCGCTCTCCTGCCTTGATACGTTCGAGCCGGAAGGGCTTCAGACAATGGAAGGTTTATTGGTGGTCGACGGCGCCATCACCAGCGGCGTGACAACGATTGAGTTAAGCCGGACCATCCAGATGGAGACAGAATGGTATAATTCTCCGGTTATCAGCGAGGCCGACCTTTACGTGGAATGCAGCGACGGCTCCCGCTTCACCCGCACCACCTATTCGGGGGATGGAATCTACGAGATAGAAACGGGTGAACTGCAACCGGATAAACAATACCGCCTGCACATCTCTTTAGACGGCGAAGCATACGAATCCGAGTACCTCTCCCCTTTGCTCACCCCTGAAATAGATAGTGTCTCCTGGCAAAAACGCGAACCGGGAGCGCCTGTATATATTACCGTATCTACCCACGATGAAGCCGGACAGTCGTCTTATTACCGCTGGACATACCGGGAAAACTGGGAATTTAAATCCGAACTTTTTGCCGAATACGGCGAATTAAATCAGATAGAGATGTATTTCGATCTGCTCACCCCGAACAATACGTATTATTGCTGGGGAAGCAATCATTCCAGGTCTTTTGTGTTAGCCACGTCCGATAAATTGTCTGAGAATATCATCTCGCACAAACGCTTGGTAGCAATACCTCCCGGCGACGAGAAAATATCCGAACTTTATCATATCGCCGTCAGCCAGTACCAGATACGCAAAGCGGCATACGATTACTTCCTGAACCTGCAAAAGAATATCTCGCAGACAGGCAGCATCTTCTCCCCTATTCCTTCTGAGATAAGAGGGAATGTCCATAGCTTGACTTCTCCCGGCGCATGGGTCATCGGGTATGTGGAAGTCTCCGTCGCCTCCACCAAAGAACAGTTTATGCCTGAACTCATTTTGGCCTACGAAGAACCGGAAAAGACCTGTAGCAAACAGATTTCCGTATCACGATTAGACGGTATCATTTATATGATGTCCAAAGGAAGCCAGTCCGCCTTGTATGCGCCCCGACGCTGCTTAGACTGTACCTCGCGCGGCTCTAAAAACAAACCGTCTTTCTGGCCTGCCGGTCATTTATAAATAAAACGGGAAACGATATGAAAAAATATCTTTTTATCCTGCTGACAAGCTGTATGCTCCATCCTTCTTCCGCACAGACGGAAGAGCCTGTACGGGAGCGTATGTATCTGCAAACGGACCAATCGCTTTACCTGGCCGGCGAATGGGTATGGATCAAAGCCCTCACGACCGATAGAACGGGAAAACCTGTCACGCTAAGCAAGGTAGGCTATGTAGAACTCATCGATGAATCCGCTCCCCGGATTCAGATAAAAATAGAGCTGAAAAAGGGTGTGGGAGAGGGAGCTTTTTTCCTGCCGGCTACTTTGCCGACAGGAAACTATCGCTTGGCAGGCTATACCCGTTATATGCGAAACGAGGGCGAGGCCGTCTATTTCAATAAACTGCTGCCGGTTGTCAATACGTTTGTCCCCCGCCCATCCATCTCTTCTCCCTCGGTGGAAAAGGCTTCACCGGTATCCCTCCTTTCGCCCCAAGAAGGGAATCTGCACCTTTCGCTCACCTTCCCGGACGGACGGGAAACGGAGGTCCGAACCCCGGTTTTTTGCCGGGTAGAAGGCTTGCCGGAGGATGTGCATACCCTGTCTGTCTCTATCGCGGGATATGATAGTATACAGGCGGTAAAAGCCTGCGGCATAGAAGACTGGGTACAAGGCCTTGCCTCTTCACCCTTACCGCCCTTCTCCGGAGAATGGCTGCCGGAATACGAAGGGCATATCCTGAGTGGGAAACTGATCGACCAACAAGCGAAGGAGACCTCTGCTACAGACGAAAAGCCTCTCGCCTTGCTGGGTTTTGCAGGCAAAAATATCCGTTTGTTCAACGGGCAGATAGACAGCACAGGCAAGGTCACGTTCTTTACGAAACGCATCACGGGGATGCAGGAGTTGGCAACAGCCGCCCTGTATGCCTCCCCGCATCGCTACCGGGTAGATATCCAATCTCCTTTCGCCGGGCATACCTATACTCCTCTGCCGCCGCTGGAACTGAAGCCCGAATGGAATGAGTACCTGCTGCGACGCAGTGTGGGATTGCAGGTGTTGCAATTGTATACGGCGGATTCGTTGAGCCGGACAGCCGGACCGGAAGAAGCCATCTTTCAATGGGTCCCCGAATGGCGCTACCGATTGGATGAATATACCCGCTTTCCCACAATGGCCGAAGTAGTGATCGAGTTTATTCCGGGCCTCCGTTTCCGGAAGATAGACGACCGCTATGTCCTGTCGGCGCTCACGGAAGAGCGGGTAGGGTTTACACAGGACAAATCCCTGGTACTGCTGGATGGCCTTCCGATTACCGACCACGGGGTTATCTATCATTATAATCCCCTGCAAATAGAAGAAATAGAAGTATATAAAGGGAAATATGCCTTCGGAGGAGCGGTGTTCGACGGAATTGCTTCCTTCAAAACCTATCAGGGTAATTACGCAGGGCTAACAGCGGGCGGCTCCATCCAATTCTTCGATTATGAAGGCGCTCAGGCTCCCCGCTTGTTTTACTCTCCGTCATACCGGACGGAAGAACAACGCCGAAGCCGTCTGCCCGATTACCGCCATACGCTCTTATGGAATGCGCAGGTAGAGGTCCACCGGGGGCAGGCACAGATTCCGTTTACTACCTCCGATCTGACGGGCGCTTTCCTGATTTATGTGGAGGGATTGAGAGAGAATGGAGAAACCCTATACGGCACACAGATCATCCATTGTCCATAGCATACGTATGACCGACTTTGCAGCCATCGATTTTGAAACGGCCAACTACAATCCGTCGAGCGTTTGTAGCGTAGGGGTTGTCATTGTGCGTAAGGGGTTGATTACAGAGAAGATATATCGTTTAATCCGCCCCGAACCGGAATGGTACTCGTACTGGAATATACGCGTGCATGGACTGACGGAAGCCGATACCGGAACGGCAAGCCTTTTCCCGGATGTATGGAGCGAGATTGCCCCCCAAATCGCCGGTTTGCCGTTCGTAGCGCACAACAGCTCTTTCGACGAGGCTTGTCTGCGGGCGGTGCATCGGGTTTATCAAATGGATTATCCCGATTATGAGTTTCACTGCACTTGCCGCGCCTCACGCCGGGTGTTCGGAAAGACCTTACCCAACCATCAATTGCATACGGTTGCCGCCCATTGCGGCTACCATTTAACAAACCACCACCACGCATTAGCCGACGCAGAAGCCTGTGCCGCCATCGCACGGAAGATTTTGTATCCCGATCCGAAACAGGAATTGTAGACCGTAAATCCCGGATTTTGCAACCATATTTACGTTTTCTTATTGGTTTATAGTATTTTACAATATTCATAAATGTTGAATGTGGTTACAATGAGACGGGATTTACAGTTTTTATAACAATGTCGTTTAGTTAAGGATAGTTGAATTGAACAAAGCCGTTTTCACACATGGCTCCTAAATAAGACAAATGCCCATTTCCGCGGGTATATTCACTGTCATAATCCGGGTGGCGATATAAAAAACAGGGGCAAGTATCCCTCGAAAATACTTCTTTTGAAGGAAAAACGGCTAATTTTACTTTAACACATTACTACTTTCTCATCAAAAGCATAAAGCCCCATCCCCCTCTTCAGGCCCATGCCATTAACCCCATTACACAGGCTTGTCTGGCGCTATCTTTCAGCTTCCAGCCGGTTTATAAGTGCTTGCGTATGAACGGCTATGGCTGAAAGAAGGCCTTTCAG
>JAITRG010000115.1 GCA_031288515.1 Tannerellaceae bacterium | reverse complement strand
TCTCTCGCCCGACAGTAAAGCGGTTTTAAAAGACAACAAATTTACGATCGAAAAGGTAGACGATTATACCGAATACCGCTGGATAGAAGGGCTGATCTGCTTCAAAAACGAACCGTTCGTCGATATCATGAAAACTTTCGAAAAATATTACGGCGCAACGATAGAAGTGAAAAATAAGGAAGTGCAAAAGTACACCTACACCGGAAAATTCAGACATACCGACGGCATTGATTACGCCTTACGGGTATTACAGAGAGATATTCATTTTTCATTTTCGCGCGACGACGAGAATCATATTATTTATATCGAATAAATAAAGAGAAGAGAACCCTGTTTGTTAACTGAAAAAACGTATTGCCTATGATAAAACAAAGAATCGGCTAAAAGAAATGCCGGTAAGCGCACCACCGCTTACCAGCTCCCATCAACACAATTTAAGTAAATAAACCGTATTAATTTTCAAAACATTACAAAGGTATGGAAAATAAATTTTTGTCGAAAGGATATTGTTGGAAAAATCCGCGACTAACTCAAATCTTTAGAATTATGCGACTAACCACATTTCTACTAATGATCAGTATACTCTGCGCTTACGCGGAGAATACGCTTTCGCAGAATGCAAGAGTCAACATCAACAAGAAAAATGTTCAGTTGGATGAAATTCTGGCTGAAATAGAAAGCCAAACAGACTACCTTTTCATTTACAACAATTATGTAAACGTAAACCGAAAAGTGTCGGCCAATGTCAAAAGCAAACCGGTGTCCGAGGTATTAGAGCGCTTACTAAGCGATACCGACGTCGACTTTGCAATGGAAGGAACTCACATTTTGCTGACAAGAAGAACGAACGCTATTGTTCAGCAAGACGGTAAACAAATCTCAGGAATCGTAACCGATATAAACGGAGAGCCTGTCATCGGCGCCAATGTAGTGGAAAAAGGCACCAATAATGGAGTTATCACGGATATAGACGGACGGTTCAGACTGAGAGTAAATACAGGCGCCATATTGAATGTCTCTTATATCGGTTATATGACGAGAGAAGTAGCCGTTAATAACCAAACGAACTATCAAATCGAACTGACGGAAAACAACCTGGCGCTGGATGAAGTGGTGGTTATCGGTTATGGCGTGGTGAAGAAATCAGACTTGGCCGGTTCGGTATCGTCTGTTTCCAGCAGGATGTTCAAAGATGAACCCGTTATCCGGATAGATGACGTTTTGCAGGGCCGAATGGCCGGCGTACAGGTAACGAATACTACGGGTATGATTGGAGATGGCGCTAAAATCCGTATTCGTGGCACTACCTCATTGAATAAGAGCAACGACCCGTTATATGTAGTAGACGGGATCATTGGGGCAGGCGCTGTCAATACATCTGATATCGAATCCATCGAAGTGCTAAAAGATGCTTCCGCTACAGCTATCTACGGTTCGCGGGGCGCTAACGGAGTCGTATTGATCACTACAAGAAAAGGACAGGAAGGACGTCCTCAGATTACATTTGAAACAAATTTAGGGACGTCGCAAATGGCAAAAAAATACGATTTGTTATCTCCCTACGAATATGCAGAGGCATTGATCGATATCAAGAATGTAACCAATATAACAAATGAAGACCTGAGCCTGTATAAAAGCGGCGCGCAAGGTATCGACTGGCAGGATATGATGACGCAAACCGGTTATACTCAGAATTACAAACTCAGTGTTGCCGGAGGGAATAAAACGACTAAATACCTTGTATCAGGAGAAGTTTTAGACCAGTCGGCCATTACCGTTTTCTCCAAATACAACCGTTACCAGTTCCGTTCCAATATAGCGACAGATGTTACCAACTGGCTGAATATTGTGTCTGACGTAAGGCTTTTTAGAGCCAAACGCCATAACTATTCGGTCGATTTGGGGAGAGCTATCAACTATTCTCCGACCATTAGAGAACTGAAGAATCCTGAAACCGGTATATACAATGACGATTCCTGGAACAATATCGACCATAATCCATATGCCGACATAGCTACAAGAGACCAGAATAATTACTACAACCGCGCTTACGGCAACCTGAACCTCCTTTTCAAGATTATAGACGGGCTGACGCTGTCTGTTCAGGGAGGTATCAGTTATAACGACAATCCGTATTACGATTTTCAGTCTGCATCCAGGTATCCGGGGGCTACAAGCCAGATGGAAAATCGCACCGATAAATCCATAGCATGGCAGAACACGAATAATCTTACGTACCAGAAAAACTTCGGAGATCATAGCCTTACGGCGATGGGGGTATTCGAATTAAGTTCGAGCGAATGGAACCGGATACAAATCACGGGTAATAATTTATTAACCGAAACGGTAGGTTATTGGAACGTAGGGCTGGCTTCTACCCGGAATCCGGCCAACAGTTATTCGGCAAGCGCTATGGTTTCTACGTTAGGCCGCGTGCAATACGGATATAAGAGCAAATATCTGTTCACCGCATCCATCCGTGCAGACGGGGCGTCGAAGTTTCAAGGTGATAACAAATGGGGTTATTTCCCCTCGGGCGCCGTTGCCTGGAATATAGCGGAAGAAGACTTTGTTAAAGATTTCGATCTGTTCCAGCAACTGAAATTACGCGCCAGTACCGGAGTGATCGGTAATCAGGCGATTGACGCCTATGAGACATTAGGCTCGTTAAAGAGTGAAACATACGCCTATGGCACATCGACCAAATACACCGGTTTCTGGTCAAATACGATCCCTACTCCGGATGTGAGCTGGGAACGGACGAATCAATATGATGTAGGGCTTGACTTCAGTATTCTGAATCAAAAGCTCAACGTCACAATCGACTGGTTTGTAAAAAACACCAAGAACTTGCTCAATAAGAAAAACATTCCTTTATATAATGGAGGGGGCACGTACTGGATCAATCAGGGACAGGTGAAAAATACCGGTTTCGAGTTTTTGGTAAATGCTATTCCCGTCAAGACAAGAGACTTCTCATGGGAAACGACCCTGACAGGCGCTTACCTGAAAAACGAAGTCATCGACCTTGCCGGCGAAAAAGAAATATTGGGAGACCGGCTTTCGGGAATCGTTGAACAATCGTCTATCTTAAAACCCGGCTATCCGGTTGGTTCTTTCCTGGTATTCGATTGGGTGGGTATTGATGAAGCTACCGGAGTCAACCTGTACCGCAAAGCCGACGGAAGCGTAACCAACGACCCTTCAAGCGACGACAGGATCGTTACCGGGCAAGCCGACCCTAAATGGTCGTTTGGCTGGAACAACTCCCTGACGTGGAGAAATTTTGAACTGAACGCTTTCTTCAATGCCTCGGTAGGATACCACAGGTTGAACGTTACCCGTTGGCAAACAGCTTCCATCGTAGGAGCATCCATGTTTATCACCCTTCGCGACGCCTATTTCAAAGGATGGGATAAAGTAGATAATAAGGCCGACGCCGAATTTCCCAGCGCAAAAAATTCCGATAACAAATACTATGGCAATTCAAGCCAGTTCCTTGAAAATGCATCCTTCTTAAAACTTAAGAATCTTAGTATTGCTTACCGCATACCCAGGTCTGTCGCTAAGTTCGCAAATGTAAGAGTATCCCTGAGTGCGCAAAATCTGTTCACACTCACGAAATACAAAGGATTCGACCCCGAAGTTTATAACCAGCTAAGCGGAGCGGACTGGGGCGCTTATCCGGTACCCAGAACCTATACGCTTGGGCTAAAATTTGATTTTTAATCACGAAATAAGTAACAGTTATGAAAACTAAATATAAAATTTTATTATTGATAGTATCTGTTCTATCGTCATACGCATGCAGCGACTTCCTGGAAGAAGACCCCAAAGGGCGCTTAGCGCAATCAACCTTCTTTGGTAGCGAAAACGACCTCGACCTCTCTCTGAATGCTTTATATCGTTTAGCCATGGTGCGATGCGGATCAAACCAATATCAGGTGCATGCCTGGGCAGGCGACGACATCAGTACGCACCCCGCAAGCAACAAACAGGATTTCCGTGAATTTGACCGCTATGCCGTAAGCGAAAACAGCACGCGCCTGCGTGATGAATGGTCGGCTACCTATCAGCTTATTAAAGCGGCTAATTATATCGTCAACAATGCCGACCGGTTAATTGGAGATGACGAGCGCCTCAACAGGAAGGTAAATACAACGAAAGCGCAGGCGGCTTACTGGAGGGCTTACTGTTATTTCCACCTTTCACGCTGCTGGGGTAAAGTACCTTTGGTACTGGAAGATGAGATCAATTACGAAAAACCGATCAGCTCGGAAGACGAAATCTTCGCCCAGATAATAGAAGATTTAAAATATGCCGAAGCAAATCTCCCCGCTTTATGGACAGGATCCCCCTGGGCAATGAACGGGATGAACGTCGCCGTCAGCCAGGGAGCCGCTAAAGCTACGCTGGCATATGTTTACCTGTCGTATGCCGGCTGGCCGTTCAATAAAACAGAATATTACGACCAGGCGGCAAGCAAAGCCAAAGAGGTAATCGACGCTTCCGACAGCAAGAGGGAAGGGTATTATTATGAATTGCTCGACGAATACTGGAAAGTTCATTCATGGGCGTATAACAACTCGAATACGGAGGTGTTAGCTGCAACGTATTACAGCATGAACTGGCCGTGGGACGAGTCTGTTATGTCGTCTTTCTGCGACGTGATAGAAGATATTGATGGAGGTTCGCGCGGAGGTGGCTGGAATGACTCAGGCGCCGAGATCAAATTCTGGAAGAACTTCCCCGACGGACCGCGGAAAGAAGCTACCTTTGCTCCGAAAACGTTGTTGAGCGGCGTGTTGCAGGATTGGTGGTACGACCCGAACTACGGCGGCGAAAACGGGCGCGTCGTTTGTAATCCCTGGTACCTGGCTGCATGCGAAGGCAATCGCGGAACGGAATTTGATTATACCAAAGGAAACGACCAGGGCGATATGATTGGAGAAAAATCACATAAAATTATCCGCTTGTCTGAAGTATATTGCTGGTATGCCGAAGCCATCGGGCGTTCCGGCAAAAACGATAATTTTGCTTACGAAGTACTGAACAGGGTTAGGGTTAGGGCCGGATTAGAGCCTATCGCTGCAGGCAGCCTGGCGCCTGCGGCGCTGGCCGAAGCGGCTTACGACGAACATGGCTGGGAAATAGCCGGTTATTATTGGGGAAGTCTGGCGCCCCGTTACCATGATATGTTTCGTATGAACCGTGTCAAAGACCATTTCGAATCCAGAAAGCAAAACACGCCGGTTGAAGTGGCGCCGGGCGTTTTCAGAAAAGAAAAGGTAGAACTCCCGAACGTTCAATGGAGCGATGCGATGATGTATGCCCCTTACCCGGCGACAGACGCTTTATTAAACCCTAATTTGAACTAACCATAAAAAAATAAGTAACCGGCCGGCAAGATTGGCCGGTTATTTATTAATATCATGAACAAACTATGTACGTCGCTAAACCATGAATATTATGAACAGATATCTGATTATCGCCATCTGTTATACGATGCTGCTTTCGTTTGCCGCGTGTGCGGATTCAAAAAAAGAGTTGAAAATGCAGTTTTCATCTTCCGAAAAACTGGCAACTTACGCCTGGGCTTTGAAAGACATTGCGCCGGAGGTTCCTTCCGATTGGTCGGGATACAATTATTTGGTGTTGGAGATGAAGGCTTCTTCGCCTCAAAGATTCTCAACAGGGCCTGTTATCGCAGGGAGGGTTGTCGCTAATAATATCCAACCTTTTCCGAACGCCTGGATACGGTTTACCATTCCGCTTGATTATTTCAGGGAGAGGCCGGCGTCGGCAGTAGATATGGCGGCAACTTACAATAAGCGCCGAAAACTGGGGCAAATCAATCTCCACAGTTTCCATACAGAGCCGTTAACGGGTATTGACAGTATCGCTTTCTATATGAAAAACCCCGTAAACAATCCTACGCTGGAAATCCGTTCCATCTCGCTGGCAGTTGAAGACCCGGGTGAAACGGTACTGCAGGAAGGCTTCCTGGTAGATGCTTTCGGACAATGGGCCGCCAAAGACTGGCCGGGAAAGATAAAGGCGGAGGAAGAACTCCGGCAAGCCTGGGAAGACGAAGACAGGCAACTAAGCGAACCGCTTCTTGCAGAAGTATCCCGGTATGGCGGGTATAAATCGCCTCAGCCGTTGAAGGCAACCGGCTTTTTCCGCACGGAAAAGATAGACGGGCGCTGGTGGTTTGTCGACCCGGAGGGTTGCCTGTTCCTTTCTGTAGGAGTAGATTGCATGAATGCTTCGGTACGAACAACCGCCGAAGGGCGCGAATTTATTTTCGACGGCTTGACAGAGAACAGCGGATATGCAGATTACTACCGCCTGAACGTCCAAAGACGGTATGGCGAAGGCAACGAAACGCAGTGGGTTAACACGGCCATTAAGCGTATGCACAACTGGGGATTGAATACAATCGCCAACTGGTCTTCACGCGAAATTACCGATTCAAATCAAATGCCTTTCGTACTCACATTGCCGGGACTGAAACTTCACGAAGGAATTATGGGACTTCCCGACGTTTACGATACGCAGTATGCAAAAGACATTGACGCCGCTATCGGAGAAATGGGCGCCGTTTACAAAAACAATCCCTGGTTATTAGGTTATTTTGTGGGAAACGAGCAGCCCTGGCCGGGACAGGAAAGCGTACTTTGCGAGCGGGTACTGGCTTTAAAAGACGATGCCCCCATAAAGAAAGAACTCCAACGTTTCCTTGATAAGAACGGCGATACGCTCAAAAACAGGGAAGTTTTCATACTGGAGACATTCGGGCGTTTTCTCGAATTAGTCAACAATACCTTAAAGAAACACGATCCCAACCACCTGAATCTGGGAATGCGCTTCGGCGGGCATACGACCAATGAACTGCTGGCAATAGCAGGCAAACACTTTGATGTTTTCAGTTTCAACTGCTATGAGATACAACCGTCGGTCGACTTTATGAAACGAATCGACGAACAAACGGGATTACCTGTTATCATCGGCGAATATCACTTCGGCGTGCCCGATCGCGGTATGGCTGCCGGTATTGTACAAGTACCCGATTATGCAGAAAAAGGAAATGCTTACCGTTTCTACAACGAGCAGGGATACAGCCACCCCTCGCTTATCGGCGCTCACTGGTTTCAATGGATCGACCAGCCCAACACCGGGCGCATGGACGGCGAAAACTACAATATCGGCTTAGTCGATATTACCGACCGTCCCTATCCGGAGATGGTAAAAGCGATGCACGAAACACACAAACGGCTATATCAGATACATAACGGAACGTTGCCGCCTTACGATGTAAGGCCTAAAGCTTCCGGTTATTAATTCATTATCCATTAAGATATCATGAGAAAGAGACTAACGCTATTTTTATTTATTGCATTATGTATGTTTGGGCATGCCTTGCGTGCCCAGCAGGTAAAATTAGAGCAAAAAACATTGACGTTGCCTACGTATGAAACCGGAGCGCCGGACGCAAACTCCATCTTCTTTACCGGCCGCGTATACCAGGGAGCGCAAGGGCATATCTACCCTTATCCGTTATATGATAATCTTACGGACGTAAAGGCGCCCAAAGACTACAATGCGCTCTACCTCGACAACGAATATGTAAACGTTTGCGTACTGCCTGAGATAGGAGGGCGTATCCTGTCGGCTACCGACAAAACAAACAATTACGAAATATTCTACAAACAAACCGGTATCAAACCAGCGCTGATAGGTATGCTGGGCGCCTGGTTGTCGGGAGGCGTCGAATGGAATTTTCCTCATCACCACAGGCCGTCAAGCTATATGAGCATCGACTGGACAACCGAAGAAAATCCCGACGGCAGCAAAACCATCTGGGTAGGGGAAACCGAATTACGCCACCGCTTTAAATGGTCTGTCGGAGTAACCGTCTATCCCGGACGCTCCTGGGTAGAAGCCAAAGTACGGATTATGAACCGTACGCCTTTTATTCAGTCGATGCTCTACTGGGCCAATGTTTCCGTACATAGCAACAAAGATTATGAAGTGATTTTCCCCCCTTCCACACAATTCGGCGCCGATCACTCGAAAGTATACTTCACCCGTTGGCCATACGGCGAAGCCACGCGTGGCAGCGGAGAAAATGTTGAACTCTCGCGGTGGGCGAACTTCACAGGCAGCTCGCGTTCTATCTTTGCATGGAACTTTGAAGACGACTTCATCGCCGGTTACGACCATGGAAAACAGGCCGGAACCGTACACGTAGCGAACCGGCACATTGTAACCGGGAAGAAATTCTTTCTCTGGGGAAACAACCCCAGCGGCGACATGTGGAACAAAATGTTATCAGACAACGACGGGCATTACCTCGAACTCATGGTAGGCGCCTATTCCGACAATCAGCCTGACTATAGCTGGATAGGCCCGGGCGAAACCCGCGAATTTACCCAACGGTGGTACGGTATCCGCGACATCCGTTCGGTAAAGAATGCAACCGATGATGCAGCCGTCAACCTTGAAAGAATATCTCCTGCCAAAGTATTCCTGGGATTCAATGCGAGCGGTAAATTCCCGGATGCGCACGTCTGCCTGACGAATGGCCGCGAAATATTATTTGAACAAAGCATACAGATTGATCCGGCTACTCCTTTCGTGAAAGAGATAGACGTCCGTCCCGATATCAAAGACGCCCGGTTGCGTGCCGTCCTGACAGACGCCAACGGAAAAGAACTGGTAGCCTATCAACCTGTCGAACTGGAAGAAAAGCCGCTCCCCGAAGTTGTGGAAGGCAGTAAACCCGTCGGCGAATACAAAATCATAGAAGAGCTTTACCTGGCCGGACAACGCATCGAGCAGTTCCACAACGCACGCCTGAACCCCATGGATTTCTACAACGAAGCGTTGCGGCGCGATTCAATGGATGCAAGAGTAAATACGGTAGTGGGTATCCGCTATGTCCGCCTTGGCGAATGGGAAAAAGCAGAAAAACATCTGTCCAATGCCATTACCCGCCTGACGAAGGACTATACCACAACCAAAGACCCGGAAGCCTGTTACTACTTAGCCCTTGCTTACCAGATGCAGGGACGGTACAAAGAAGCTGCCGATTTGTATTGGAAAGCCGCCTGGTATCCAACCTTCCAGCATCCGTCTTATTTCGCATTGGCGCAGATAGCAGCCTTGCAGGGAGACAACGGCAAGGCCCTGGAATACATCGCCCAATCGCTGAACGTAGGGGGAAATGATACCAAAGCGCTTACCTTTAAAGCCGTATTACTCCGGAAAACCGGGAAAAATAAAGAGGCGGCAGACCTGTTAAAAAAGGTATTATCCATTGACCCTTTGGATTATTGGGCACTCTCCGAACAAAGTATTCTCGACGGAAAAGGCGCCTCTTTCCTGAGCAAAGCCGATGATTCGCGTGGAGAAGGTATCGTGCGCCTGCAGGAGTTTTTAGAAATCGTACTGGATTACGGTAACATAGGAGCCTGCGACGAAGCCGTCGCCCTGCTTGACGAAGCTATCCAAACAGGAGAACCGTACGCGTCTTCTCCCCTGCCCTATTATTATAATGGATATTTCAACCTGAAAAAAGGAAATAAAGAAGCGGCAACCGTCTTATTCAACAAGGCTTCCCTGCAATCGCCGGCCTATTGCTTTCCTTTCCGCATAGAAGAAGCAGACATATTCAATACCGCTCTGGCCCACAATCCTTCGGACGACAAAGGCGCTTTCTACCTGGGTAACCTGTATTACTACTTAGAGCAAAAAGACAAAGGCGTCGAAAGCTGGGAAAAAGCGACGGAGAAAAATCCAGCGCTCGCCCAAGCCTGGCGGAACCTTGGCTTCGGATACAGCCGCGCCGGCGAAACAAACAAAGCTATCGCCGCCTGCGAACAAGCCATCAAAGCCGAAAGGAACGACCCGCGCTATTTCTTAGAGTTAGACCGGTTATACGAACAAGCCGGCAAACCGGTAAAAGAACGTCTCGCGCTCATGGAAAAGAACCTGAAAACAGTCCTCCGCCACGACGACGCCGTTATCCGCCTGCTCACATTGTATAACGAAACAGGCGCCTACGACAAGGCCATCAAGCTATTGGGCGAACGTCATTTCCACGTATGGGAAGGGGGCGGAGAAGTACACGGCACATACGTAAACGCTCACCTGTTGAAGGGTATGAAGTTGCTGAACAGCAAAAAATACACCGCAGCCGTCAAAGAATTTGAACTGGCCGACCTGTATCCTGAAAACCTGGAAGTAGGACGTCCCATAGGCGGCGGACATAGCCCCAAAGGATTCTATTATATGGGAGAAGCTTATAAAAAGATGGGAGATACGGAAAAAGCTAAACAGGCCTGGCAAACTGCAGCCGAAGTACAAGTCCGCCGCTGGGGAACCGTCTCCGAAGACATATTCTTCAGAGCCTTGGCCTTACGTGAAACAGGACAAACAGACGAAGCCGACAAACTGCTGAAAACATTGAAAGAGGAAGTAAACAAACAACTCAACAGCCCAACCGTCATCGACGAATATTCCAAATTCGGAGAAGACGGCTCAAGAGCCGAACGATTGGCAAACCTCAACTACCTCGACGGACTTGTCTACTGGTACGAAGGCGACCAGACAAAAGCCAAAGAACAATTCAGAAAAGCCCTGCAAATGAATCAAAACATGATCTGGCCTAAACAGTTCCTGGATAACTGATAAATCAAACTCGCCAGAGAACGTATCGGTTGCCGCCGCGACTGGCAGTCCCGGGCGGCTTCGCGAAAGCTCTTCTTTTCTGTATTGAAAGGTTACTTTAGCTAACAGGCGACGTTTCACGGAACTATTTTAAAATCGTACTTTCCTGAAAAAAACAGCCACAGGTGCGCTGAATATAATTTGCCATGGCATCGTTTTTTTTAATAGTTAATAAAACGTCAAATTTCAGCAAATTATCCTGCCAAGCAAGATTTTAGTACAAGGGCGTACCTTCTTTTCCCAAAAGGTGCGCCCTGTTTTTGATTTTTCCCTATTTCTACTTTAACCCATTAATTCTTTCTCATCAAAAGCATAAAGCCCCATCCCTCTCTTCAGGCCCATGCCATTAACCCCATTACACAGGCTTGTCTGGCGCTATCTTTCAGCTTCCAGCCGGTTTATAAGTGCTTGCGTATGAACGGCTATGGCTGAAAGAAGGCCTTTCAG
>JAITRG010000078.1 GCA_031288515.1 Tannerellaceae bacterium | reverse complement strand
TATGCGCGCCAACCAATCCCGTACATGTATAAAACAAAGTAAAAAGCGTCTGTTTGCTATCTGTTTGCTCGGTAAAAGCAGCGGGTAAAAACAGTTGTTTCAGCGCCGTTCCGAGCCTTTTACGGCCGCTTCTCCGGGCGCTTTCGAGCCTCCCGGTTTTTCATTACGACGTCTTCAGCAAACCATTATACTGTTTTTGTAAAGGCGTCACAGCACTTTTGCAAAAGCGCCATAATCTTTTCCTCAAGACTCCGTCATGTTTTTCCGAAACCCTTTTGCAAAACAACCAATAAAGACTCGTTTGATTATGAAAACAATCGGAATCGTCCTCCAATTCCCCCTGTCCGTACAAAATATCCGTTAGCTAAAAACGCAAATTCCTTAAAATCCGTTAGCGAATAAGCCTTAACGATAGCATATTGTAAAACGGCCCGGCTTCCCTTCCTTCTTCCTTATTTTTCCTCCCAGCCTTGTATTCTCCGTATTTCCCTTTTTTTAATCTGTTAGAATAGGATTATATTTGAACTTTGGCAATCGGGGCAGTAGAGAGAATTTCTATTTTCACAAAACAAAAACAACTCTTTATTCTTTGATTGCCCAATATTTATACCAGCATATTTTTTATATCGCCAGGGAGGCTTTCACGTTCGGTTCTGTGGGAGGTTTGGGGTGAAATTACCCTTACCTGTCCGGCAAGTTACATAAACTTTAGTATGAGGTTAAGGAGCGCGAGTTTGAACCTTGCCTGCCTTCCAAAAAGAGAGCCACCCGATTGGGATGGCTCTCTTTTTATTTATGCTTTAGAAAATTATTTCCATGCATCCGGCTGTACTAAATACGGCTGACCGTTTTCGTCATTCCCCATGGTTTGAATTTGCCCGTCGGGAATAGGGAACATCGTTTTAGAGGCAGGCAAATGAGCCGCTCCACCAAACTTGTTGATGTAATTCTTTTCGTAGTCTACATAAGCGGCTAATTCGGCAGCCATATAGTCGCCACCCCAGCGGGCGAGATCGAAGAAGCGTTGTCCTTCCATGGCTAATTCCAGTTTGCGTTCCATACGGATAGCCTTGACACAGGTGGCTTTGTCGGTAAAGACGGCGTGAGCGGCCGGATAGGTTGCTATCTTATAGTTGGCAGCCGGCTGACCGTTGGCGTTCTTGATAATGTTCTCATCACGTGCGGCACGGGTACGAATTTGGTTGACCAGATCTATTGCCGCACTCAGTTCGCCGTCATTTGCAAGACATTCGGCATAGAGCAACATAGCGTCGCGCACAGACAGGTACTGTATATTCATAGCGGAACCAGGAGCCCATCCGCCATACATTCCTGATCTACCCAAGTCGGCTTCTCCTTCGGCCTTGCTATACACATGTTTTTTAGGTAAAAAGATTCCGCCGTCAGTATACCTGCGCACCCAATCGGGATCGGGCAGTCCGTAATCCTTATACGGTATGCCCCAGCGTCCTATTGCAAAGTCCATACGCGGATCCACAGCGATGGATTGATCTATGGTAAGAAACTCTTCATTGTTCGGGCCTTTTACCGTATGCGAAGGTTTGCTGCGGTATTCGCCGTTCAGGTAAGGCAATCCGTTTGCATCTACCTGGTATGAGTTGGCCAGTTCATAAGAAGGCTGGTAAAAACCGCAGCATCCGCCCGGCCCGCTATTGTGCGGGTAGCAAAGCGACATACCCGCATTACCATTATCATTAGGGCCATCCGCAGAGAATTGTATTTCCCAAATGGATTCGGGGCTTGTATTGTCTTTAAACGAATCCCAGTTGTCGTTCATATTATTGGCCAGTGCATATTTCTTTCCCGAGGCGGTTGAACCGTTAGTCAACAGGTCGGCCAGGATAGGTTTGGCTGTCGCCAAGTCTCCACGTTGTGCAAGTATTTTAGCTTTCAGCGCCTTGGCAGCCCAGGCATACACGCGTCCTGCTTCTGAGGGTTTATTGGGTAGGGCGCCGATAGCGGCATCTATATCGGCCAGAATATTGGTATATATATCTTTGTCGTTATGCACTTTCGGGTCGTTTTCTGTATAGCTGTCGTCTATGTAAGGTATATAAGGGCCGAATACCCGCACGCCTTCAAAATAGAACATGGCGCGCAGGAACAACAGTTCGCCTTTACGGATTGTTTTCAGGCCTTCGTCCATATCGGAGGCGTCGTTCATAACCTGCAAAGCCATATTTACACGTTTGGAACCCTTGTATATCCAATTCCATTTCTCATTTAAATAGCCATTAGTAGCCATCGTGGCATAAACCTCCATTTCATTTAGCACGGACTGGTCTCCGCTTTCGGATCCTTTGTTGGCGTCTCCGCCATACATTCCGCTAAGCGCCCAATTGAAGATGCTGGCTCCCCAGTCATTTTCCGTCAGGTTGGCATATGCGTTTGTTACTAATAAATCAACCCCCTGGGCGTTCGCCAACGCCCCCTGGTCAATACTTCCCTGTGGCGCCTTGTAGAGAAAGTCTTCGCCGCAGGAACTGAGCGTCAATGCGATTGACAAGCTCGTTAATATTGCTACATATTTAATCTTCATAATTGTCTGTTTTTTTATCGGATTCAACACTCTCCTTAGAATGCAAAGTTTACGCCAAATAAGATACGCATAACAGTAGGCCATCCTCCCATATCGATACCCCTTCGCAGGTCGGAACCGTTCCCTTCGGAAACATCCGCGTTTGTAAATTCAGGGTCGAGGCCGGAATAGCCTGTGAATGTCAGTGCATTTTCAATCTGTGCATAAACGCGCAGGTTCGATATAGTAGCCTTTTTCAGCAGAGATTTCGGCAATGTATATCCTATTACTACGTTTTTCAGCCTCAGGAAGGAAGCGTCTTCCACGTAGTACGAACTCATGTTGCTCCCCGAATAAGTATCGCCCGAATCAAGGAGCGGCAGGATCGCTTTGCTGTTGTCTGCACCCGGTTTCCATGACAGGTCGCGCATACGGGTAGACCGGTTTCCGCCGAAAAGGAAGAAGTCGGTGAAATATTTCGTGTTGTTGAACAGCTTGTTGCCGATGGTAGAATACCAGAACATGGTGAAATCAAAGCTCTTGTATGTCAAGCCAAGGTTTAAACTGGCTATCAGGTCGGGATGCGGAGAACCAAGAACCGTACGGTCGTTTTCGTTCAATACGCCTCTATTCACGTCGCCATCTTGATTTACGTCTTCAAATTTGAACTTGCCCACCCAGGCGGCAGGATTTACAGTCTCTTTTGTTTGTCCAAGCGGAGGCAAGGCAAGCACTTCTGCTTCGTTTTCATAGAAGCCGTTTACTTTGTAGCCGTAAAATTCGGAAATGGGACGGCCTTTTGTTGTGCGGGTTACATTACCGGAAATACGTGTTCCCCCTTTCCATATGGCGTAATCGTCGGCTTCGGAAAGTTTGAGTACTTCGTTTTTGTAGTGCGACAGGATAAGAGAAGCATCCCAGCCAAAGTCTCCATTGGAATCGCGGTAATTAAAGTTCAGATCCCATCCGGCGTTCTTCATGTCTCCGAAGTTGATGTATGGCTTGTCCGCTTCGCCGGCCAGGGATGAATAGGTGGCTTCCAACAACATGTCTTTTGTCTTCTTTGTGTACCATTCGGCGCCTATCCCAAACTTGCCGTTCAAAATGGTAGCGTCTATACCTATATTATACATCTCGGTGGCTTCCCATTTTGTATTTTCGTTTCCGTAACGCGCCAGCCGGTAACCTAACTGGCCGGACGTATTAGAACCTGTCAGGTCGTAATTCGTTCTATCGGGAGCGGTGGTAAACTCGTAGGCAAAATTGGTCTTGCGCGGCACTTCCGAGTTACCGGTTTGCCCATACCCGATGCGGAATTTCAGGTCGTCGAGCCAGTCTCTGGTCGAGTCCATGAATTGTTCTTCCGACAAACGCCATCCCAGAGACAGTGACGGGAACGTAGCATAGCGATTGGAAGGCGAGAAGCGTGAAACTCCGTCGCGGCGGATGATTCCCGTTATCAGGTACTTGTCCATAAAGGAGTAGTCTACGCGCCCGAAGAGGCCAAAGAGGGCAAATTCGCCACGGTATTCCGATTCGGCTTTACGCTGGGTGTTGTTTTCACCCATGTTCAACACCCATGTACTTTCATTGTCTTCATAGAGGTAATTATACCGTTGCGCAGTTACCTGGCGCCCCAGCCCGTCGCGGATAGCTTCCGTACCCAGTATCACATTTATCTTATGAACATTGTTAAACGTGGCATTGTAAGTCAGGGTATTTGTCCAAACCCAGCGGAAAGTAAACCCGGCCTGTTCTTCCAGATTGTTTTGTCCGGAAGATTCCGAAAATTCCAAGTCTTTCTTACTCATGCGGTAATGATAATTTTCCGTCCAGTCTAATCCGTAGCTGGTGCGATAAGTCAACCCTTTATACAAATCGGCTTCAGCCCAAAGATTACCGAATATGCGCGAGTTCGCCCAATAATTACCGATTTCCCTTTTCTTGATGGCTACCGGGTTCCGCCAGTTGCCCGTACCGCCGATTTTGGAACCGGCAAAATTTCCCTGTATATCATACACAGGCACCCATGGCGAGGCGCGATACGTCCACGAATAAGGCGTGTCTTCGGCTCCTTGCGGCGTTTTACCCAGGTCTTTAAACCATGTATAGGAGAAGTTTTCTCCGAAACGCAACCAGGGACGGACGTTATACGACGAGTTGGCGCGAACGGTATATCGCTGGAAATAGGTATCTATAACCGTACCGTCCTGTCTGAAATAGTTGGCGCTCATGTTGTATCGTCCCTTATCCGAACCGCCGGACAAACCGACCTGATGATTCTGGATTGGCGCTGCGCGGTCGACTTCATCCCACCAGTTGGTATCAGAGAAGGGAACCATTATATTATTCGGATAACTATAGTTTGCCGGATTAATATTCTGGCTTCCGTCTGCGCCGCCTACCGTCATCAGGTTAGGAATCACAGGCGCATCGCCCGTTCCGAATTGCGGATGAGAAGGCTTGGTGGACAAACCCATCAATGCCAGGTTGTTTCGCTGCGCCTCCCACTCCAGGTTCAGACGGTCCATAGAATTCAATACGTCATACTTCGTCGTCGTTTTCTGAACGCCTACATATCCGTCATACGTCAGCACAGGTTGATCTGTTTTCGTGCCTTGTTTGGTGGTAATCAGGATCACGCCGTTGGCAGCCTGTGCGCCGTAGATAGCGGCGGCGGAAGCGTCTTTCAACACCTGCATACTTTCGATATCGCTGGGGTTGAGAGAACTAAGGTCCTGGTTACGGGTCGATACGCCATCAATTACGTACAAAGGCCCGTTGTCGTTCACAGTGTTGATACCTCGAATACGCACCATCGTCTGCGAGCCAGGCGCTCCGGAAGTACCGACATACACTCCGGCAGCTTTCCCCTGCAATTGCTGCGAAGCGGAAGAGCCGGAGGATTTCAGCAATTCCTTGGTATCTACCACAGCTACAGAACCGGTAATGTCCTTTTTCTGCTGGGTTCCATACCCCACGACTACTACTTCATCCAAGCTTTGGGTGTCTTCCAGAAGTTCCACATTAATAACATTTCCTGTCACGGGAATTGTTTGTGACAGATAACCTACATAAGAGAATACCAAAACGGTATTAGCCCCTACATCTACTGAATAATCACCATTAAAATCTGTGATTGTACCATTCGTAGTCCCTCTTTCAACTACGTTTACACCAATAAGGGGTTCGCCCTTCGTGTCTTTTACCGTTCCGGTAACTTTGCGGGTTTGCTGGTCTATTGTCACTTTAGGGGTTTCAGCACTGGCAGCCGGAATGGCTCCCGCAAATGCTAATAACCCACAAAGGATAAGACTAAACCCGCTTCTCAAGAAAGCCATTTGTTTACTCATCATAACAAAAATAGGTTAACATTAAGAATTAATAATAACGCTTTTTTTTAAACACAGAGCAAATATAGGCTTTATATCATAAATTATATGTTTTTTGTCCTGTTTTTTGTCTTTTTTTTTCAGCCATGTGTATTTTTTGACCACTACCCTATTCCTTATGGAAATCTTTTAGTTTTCGCTGAAGTTCCTGACGGGCAAAAAAGATACGGCTTTTTATCGTGCCTAATGGTTTATCAAGTTTTTCGGCAATCTCTCTGTATTTATAACCGCTTACATACATCGAGAACGGGATTTTCAACCCGTCATTTAAATTATTGATCATTTTAGTGATCTCCTGTATCTGCCACGAGCCGTCGGGCGAATCAAACTCCGACTCATTTACTACATCCAGGTTATACAGATCGGCATTTTGTTCGATTAGCATCCGCGAACGGACAACCCTGTGGTAGTTATTAATAAAGATATTTCGCATAACGGTTAGTACCCAGCCTTTAAAATTCACATTATCAACAAATTTATCTTGATTATTTAAGACTTTAAGCGTAGTCTCTTGTAATAAGTCCTGAGCGTCATCCCTGTTTGCTGTGAGTATTAATGCAAAATTCATCATGTAATCTTGCATACTTAATAATTTTTGCTGAAATTGCAACGCATTCATAATTGCAGGTGTTTTTAGTTTATACTTGTTTGGCGGCGTGCCTTCATCGCGTTGAAGACATACCAAATATACGGAATAAATGTATAACTATTTAGTTTCTTGAATAATATTAATATTATTAATGTTTACTTTACTGTTTTATATTAAATCTAACGAGTACCGGGAATATTTATATTCTTCATCTGAAAGGCCATCTGCAATTGGAAAAGATAAGGTAGTAATATATAAATAACAACAAAAGAGATAATCTTAAATGTATAAATCCAACGTGTTCAGGTATTATTTTTTAGGTATATTTTTAATAATGGCCTTTTTACAGTTAAAGGCAGAAAAACGGGCCGTCATATATGAAATAGGTATAAAAAAGGAGATTGACAATACAACCCGCCTCTATTTAAGAAACGGTTTGGATGAAGCAAACGCTCTTGGCGCCGATGCGATACTGATTCATTTGAACACGTATGGAGGATTGGTGGACGTAGCCGATTCCATGCGAACCGCTATTTTATATAACCCAATCCCCGTATACGTTTTTATCGATAATAATGCCGCATCCGCCGGGGCACTTATTTCGATTGCCGCAAAAAAAATATACATGAGGAGAGGAGCTAATATAGGAGCCGCAACCGTTGTCAATCAAACAGGCGAAGCGATGCCCGACAAATATCAGTCGTACATGCGTTCCATGATACGTTCTACTGCCGAAGCGCAGGGAAAAGACACGATTGTACAAGGAAGGGATACCCTTATCAAATGGGTGCGCGACCCGGCCATAGCCGAAGCAATGGTAGACGACCGCATCGTTATCCCTAACCTGACAGACTCCGGAAAAGTATTGACGTTCACAGCCGAAGAAGCCTTGAGATGGGGTTATTGTGATGGAATCGCCGAATCGACAGACGAAGTTATTACCTGGTACTTAGGCTATTCCGATTACGAACTGACAAGCTACGAGCCTTCCTGGCTGGACAACCTGAAAGGATTCTTAATGAATCCTGTCTTACAATCCCTGTTAATTCTTATTATAATCGGCGGTATTTATTTTGAATTGCAAACGCCCGGTATTGGCTTCCCTTCTGCTGCCGCCATTATAGCGGCCATTCTTTATTTTGCTCCTTTATATATTGATGGATTAGCCGAAAATTGGGAGATATTGGCGTTTTTCTCCGGTATAGCCTTAATCGCCGTCGAGATATTTGTAATCCCCGGCTTCGGCATTGCCGGGATAAGCGGTATTCTTTTTGTTATCGGGGGGCTTACCATCAGTTTGCTGAACAATACAGGCTTTGATTTTGAAAACGTAACCATTCCCGAATTCGGGCAGGCTACCTTAACCGTGTTAATGGGCTTAGGGCTTAGCTTCATCCTGATGCTTTGGCTGTCCAGTAAAATCGGAAGCAGGGGACTATTCAGAAAAATAGCGCTGACTGCCGATCTGGAAGAAGCCGTTTCCACTCCCGTATTAACAGGCCTGACAGGAAAAGAAGGGACAGCGGCAACCGTTTTACGGCCGTCGGGAAAAGTATGGATAGACAATGAAATGTACGACGGCGTTTCGGAATCAGGTTTTATCGATAAAGGAACTCCCGTAAAAGTGACCCGTTTTGAGAATGCACAGGTATATGTCCGGGCAAAAAAAAGATAAAAATTAAAATACAAAATTAAAATAGTTAATCAATATTGAAAAGAAATGTGTAGCTTAGCAGTCTGTTTTCATTATAAGCAGTTAGTAGTATAGTTATAGTAGTATACCTTATTTTATGTTATTCAGATTTCTCGGTATAATACCCAGCCGTTACGATTCCACTCATTTCCCGGGGAAACCTTTAGTGGATTTAGGGGGAAAGCCAATGATTCAGCATGCCTATGAAAGGGCAAAGGAAGCATTGGAAGAGGTATTTGTGGCCACAGATGACAGCCGGATTGAAAAAGCGGTAAGATCATTCGGGGGAAATGTGGTTATGACTTCCAGTAAACATAAAAGCGGCACGGAGCGTTGCTACGAAGCGTATACAAAAATAGGCAGGAGGTATAACGTGGTTGTTAATCTGCGCGACGACAATCCATTTATACAGCCTTCGCAAATAGAATTACTCAAATCCTGTTTTACCAATTACAGCATACAAATTGTTACGCTGGCTACTCCTTTTAAAGCGGAGGATAATTTTGCTATGGCCTTATCCAATAAAAATTATCCTAAAGTCGTTATCAACAAGCTTCACGAAGCTATGTATTTCAGCCGTTCCGTTATTCCTTACATGCGGGGGAAAAGCCATACGGAATGGTCGGCCATTCATACTTATTACAAGCATATCAGGATGTATGCTTACCGTTCCGACGTGTTGAAAGAACTGGCTCACTTGCCCCAGTCGCCTTTGGAAATCGCCGAAGGCCTCGAACAGCTCCGCTGGCTGGAATACGGGTATAAGATAAAGGTAGCCGTTTCCAATCAGGAAATTATCGGTATCGATACCCCTAACGATCTGGATACTCTTTAGGCGCGTTCCGTTTTTACGGGGTTTTATATCCCATCTGTATCCTCTTTCCGGAAAGCGCTTTTTCTTCTACTTCGCGGATATTCATTTTTACCGGGCCTGTTATAAATTCGGGTACATTAAACGAATACAGGGAGGTTTCGTAGTAAGAGGGGTCTTCCTGCGGCACGAGGAAGGGTTTGCTCACACGGCCCTTTTCATCTATGGAAGCGATATACGGCCGGGTATACAAGCCATCTATACGGCGGCTGCCGAAAACAAACCAGCGGGAATTTGTAGCCCAACTGTGGTAGCTGTCTGCATCCGGGCTGTTCGCTTCCGTTAATTCGCGCCTTTCGCCCGTTTGCAAATCATACAGGCACAAATCGGCTTCGCGATGCCAGATAAGGAAATTGCCATAACCGGCCCACGCATACATCAGGTATTTGCCATCATACGAAGGGCGCGGGTGCGATATACTTTTGTTTACCTCGCGGGCATTGATCAGGGTATCTACTTCCGTACCGAATGTGCCGGCTTCGGGGTCAAATGAGATGCTGCACAGGCTGTATTGCAGCTTGTCGTATTCTTCGGGGAGGGGTTTCGACCCGGCCGAACAGAAATACAGGGTATGCCCGTCCGGGGAAAAGGACGGATAGGTCTCGAATGTATTTTCCGACTTCAACTGCGGACAGGAAAACAGCTCGTTTGCCTCTACATTATATATTACTACATCCGATTGCAGGTCGAGCACCTCTATCCTTTCGCCTTTTGTTTCGTGGAAAACCTGTTGTGTCCGGTTTACCGAATAGGCGATATATTTCCCCGACGGATGCCAGTAAGGGTATACGCAAGAGGAGAATGTCTGGCCGGTTTTCGTATCATAAAGCTCCGTTTCATCGCCATTCATTAAGACGGTAGCGCCGTATTCGCCGCGGAGATGCAGACTCATCCGTTCAGGATTTCCTGCGCAGAATGAATGGCAGTTGATGCACGTTCCGGGCATTAGCGTGTTTTCTATCAAAGCCGTTTGCGTAAAATCGGAAAGATTTCGCCGGTAAATGCCCATTTTGCCGTATACTTCATAGCCGGGAGCAATGAGCCGGTAGGCCAATCCGTAATCGATCGGATACGGGCTGATATGGATGGGGAAGGAAGCGTATTGTATCCATTCTCCGGATTGTTTGACCGAAACGGTTACTTCCAGCATTCCTTCCTTGTTTTCACTCAGGAGGCGGCTCCATGCTTTGGGCGGGATTTTTGCGCAGTTTTTATCCTGTATGCGAATTACGCCCGATTGGTTGCCTTTGATTATTACGTCTATTTTATCGCAATCTTCCATTACTTTAAAATTCAGCGGGGCTATGGTGGCCGGGACGGTTACTCCGGTATAGTCGGGGAAGATGGCAGGAGGGACGTTTTTAATGACGGGAGACGGCGATACTGTTTCTTTGCAGGCTGCGAGGGACAACAGAGACAACAGAGACAACAGAGACA
>JAITRG010000092.1 GCA_031288515.1 Tannerellaceae bacterium | reverse complement strand
TTTTGGGTGGGTAACCATAAATTTTTGTTCGGAATCGTGTTTTTTTGGGGCGGGAGCCTTTAATTTTGGGTCGGGATTCTGAAAATTTGGGGCGGGAGCCTGAAAATTTGGGGCGGGAGCCTGAAATTTTGGGGCGGGAGCATTTTAAAAAGGGTCGCTGTCATTAAAAAAAGGGTCGAAATTCTTGATGGCGGGGCGCAATTTGGGGTGTGGCGCATGTTTTCGGCGCCGGGTTGGAAGCGGGTTGGACTGTTACGCAGTTCAGGTATACGGAGATACGTCCGTACCCCGGGCTGCGCTCCGCTTGCGTGGGGCTGTCGAACTTCAACGTCTCCGGCGCAGCGCGCAGCGCGCAAAACTGTTCCGCGTGCCGTCTGCATTTTCCTGTCGGGGGCGGAGCCGCCGATGCGTGAGGGACAGCAGCGGAAAGCCCGCAGGGAGCCGGAGGCGAGCGAGGACTTGGAGCGGATGGCCCGACCCGACCGGAGGGAGGGGCACGCCCTGCTCTCCAGGGTTTAAGCGAACGGCGTGTTTCCGGGTAAAAATTTTCCCTTGAGAGGCTTCCGCCTTTCATTTGACTGGACAGGCCTTTTTGTCTGTACGGGTCGATAAATTCTTCGGTATTACCTGTGCCCGTTTCCTGGCATCTCCTGACGGCGGCAGGCCTGTTTAATGAGATGGCCCCGAAAGGGAGACTGCAGGGGATACGATTCATCATTGTCTTCTTTTATAATAAGGATAAAGGTAAAGCGGAAGTTATACAGGCTGGTTTTCCGTAAAGCTCAAATTTGCTTTATTGAAAAGGTCAGCGCCGTTTTACGGGGAAGCAGGAAGAAACCGGGCACGGAGCTGCCGGATAATTTGCGTCTTTCTGAAAAAAGGCAGGCGGGGGAATTTTAACGCCGGATAACGTAGTGGGCGGATACGAATATTTTTATATATTTGTTGTCTGATTGTGAAAAGATGCAAAGGCAATGAAATATGTGATCGAGAGCCCGGGCAATGACGTTCGGGCTTCTGTTAAACTACCGGCTTCCAAGAGTATCAGCGCCCGGGCGTTGATACTGGATGCGCTGAGCCACAGTCCGTACGGGATACGGAACCTGTCTGACAGCGATGATACGAGGGTGATGCTGGAAGCGCTTACTTCCCGTGACCGGGACTTTGATATCGGCGCGGCGGGGACGGCGATGCGTTTTCTGACGGCTTTTCTGGCGAGGGTGACGGGCGAATGGACGATTACCGGTACGGAGCGGATGAAAAACCGGCCGGTCAAGTTACTGGTAGACGCCCTTCATTCGCTGGGGGCCAGGATTGAATATATCGGGAAGGAAGGGTATCCGCCACTGCGTATTTTCGGCGGCGCCTTGCAGGGAGGGGAGATTTCCCTGTCCGGAGGCGTCAGTTCGCAGTATATCTCGGCATTATTGATGATTGCTCCCTGCATGGAGAAGGGGCTGGCGTTACATCTGGAAGGAAAAACCGTATCGGCGCCTTATATAAACCTGACGATACAGTTGATGAAGCGCTACGGAGTGGAGGTTGTCCGTGACGGACAAACGCTCATAACGCCTCCGCAGGAATATGAACCGGCGCCTTTCACCGTAGAATCCGACTGGAGCGCCGCCTCGTACTGGTATCAGATTGCCGCGCTTTCCGAACAGCCGGAGATAGAACTGGCAGGGCTGTTTAAGAACAGTTTGCAGGGGGATTCGGCGGTAGCCGGGCTGTTCGCTCCATTGGGAGTGGAAACGACGTATACCCAACAGGGCGTTTTACTGAAAAAAAACAGGGATATTACGCAGCAACTGACCTGTGATTTTGTGAACGAACCGGATTTGGCGCAAACATTCGCCGTTACCTGCGCCTTATTGAATATACCCTTCCGCTTTACCGGGCTGCAGAGTCTGAGAATTAAGGAAACAGACCGGATAGAGGCGCTTAAGGCAGAGCTTCGGAAATTAGGCTGCCTGTTAACGGACGGCCATACTCATATGCTGGAATGGAAGGGCGAACGATGCGAGCCTGAGCAAAGCCCGGTTATCGCTACTTATGACGACCATCGTATGGCAATGGCTTTTGCGCCCGCGGCGCTGGTCAGGCCGGAAGGGATACAGATAGCGGACCCCATGGTGGTGACGAAAAGCTATCCGCATTTCTGGGAGGATTTGAAATCTGCGGGATTCAGGCTAACGATTAATCAGTAGAAATATGTTTTACCTTATTTTAGCCCTCATCGCTTTAGGATGTATTGCTGCGGCAACAGGATACTTTCGCAAAACCGGAACATCCGAAGCGCAGGAGCTGCCCGGGGCATGTTGCGGGCAGCATGAGATTTGTGAACGCGACAGCCTGCTGGCGGCCGTCAGCAGGAAAACAGCGTATTACGACGACGACGAGTTAGACAGGTTTCGCGGGATAAACCCGGACGCTTACGACAATGAGGCGGTCAATGAATTCAGGGATGTTCTCTATACCTTGCGCGAGGCGGAAGTAGCCGGCTGGTTGCGCAGCCTGCAACTAAGGAATATAGAATTGCCGGACGGCCTGAAAGATGAAGCGTTCCTGATTGTGGGGGAGAGAAGAGAATGATAGAACTGTTGCAATATGCTTTTTTCCGGAACGCTTTGCTGGGAAGTTTGCTCACGGCAGTGGCCTGCGGTATTGTGGGTACTTATATCGTTGCCCGGCGCCTGGCGTTTATCAGCGGCGGTATTACGCATGCTTCGTTCGGAGGATTGGGGTTAGGCTTTTATTTGGGAATGAATCCTGTTCTGATGGCGATGGCGTTTTCCGTACTTTCCGCTTTTGGAATAGAATGGGCCAGTAAATCGCAGAATATACGCGAAGATTCGGCCATCGCCGGCGTATGGTCGCTGGGAATGGCGCTGGGGATTATTTTCATCTTCCTTACGCCCGGCTATGCGCCTAACTTATCCGTTTATCTGTTTGGAAATATACTTACCATATCGTTGACGGATATCTGCTGGATGGCTTTTCCGGTTGTTGCACTGGTATTGATATTTTCTTTTTTCCTGAAAGAAATCGTCTATGCGGCGTTCGACCGCGATTTTGCCATAACCCAGCGGTTGCCCGTTAAATGGATAGAATATATGATGATGTTCTTTATCGCCGTTACGATTGTCCTGTCTATCCGTTTGGTAGGGATTATGCTGTTAATGAGCCTGCTTACCCTGCCGCAGATAACGGCAAACCTGTTTACCTCCGATTTTAAAAAGATTATATGGGGAAGCGTCGGCACAGGGTTTTCAGGTTGTTTGGCCGGACTGATACTTTCTTATTACCTGAATGTACCCTCGGGCGCATTCATTATTTTAGCGCTTGTATTGTTTTTTCTTGTTTCCAAAGGCGTATTATTCTTTGTTCGCAGGCAATAAATCGGGTTGTTTTCAGTTAATAGTACGTTAAGATAGGCTCCTGTACGTGAAGAAAAGTTTTTATTATATAATTACCCTGTTTGCTGTCTGTTTGCTTTGGTCGTGCAGTACAAAGAAAAACACGAAAGCAACCCGCTTTTATCATGCCTTTAATTCGCGTTACAACATTTACTTCAACGGGAAGACATCGTTCGACGAAGCCTTAAAGTCGATGCAAAACGGTTATGAGGAATCCTATACCGATATGATACTGATGTATCCCGTCAGCGCCCAGCCCAAAGATAAAGAAACGCCCGGCGGCCCTTTCGACCTGGCGATTGAAAAAGGCAATAAGGCGATAAAACTTCATTCGATACAGGCAAAACCGGCTAAAAAACCCGGTTGGCGCAATAGCCCGAAACAACGGACATTTCAGGAACAGGAAGAATACAATCCTTTCCTGAAACATTGCTGGCTGATGATCGGCCAGGGGCAATTCTACAATGCAGACTTCCTTCAGGCGGCAGCCACCTTCTCCTATATCGCCCGTCATTATGTCCACGACGAAGAGGTAGCGGCCGAAGCCCGTATCTGGCAAGCCCGTTCTTATGCCGAAATGGATTGGCTCTACGAAACGGAAGATATTTTAAATAAATTAAATATCAACGGGATTCCCAAAAAGAAGCTGAACGATTATGCCGTGGTATACGCCGATTATTTAGTAAAGAACAAGCAATACGAACAGGCAATACCCTACTTTAAAACCGCCGTAAAAGCGGAAAAGGATAAACGCCAGCGCACCCGTATGAAATACCTGTTAGGACAGATATATACCGGCGAAGGACAAAACGGCCTGGCATATAAAATCTTTGGCGAAGTAATCAAATCCAATCCTCCTTATGAACTTGAATTTGCCGCCCGCATCCGCCAGACTGAAGTATTCTCCGGCGGCAATTATCAGAAAGTAGTGAAGATGCTCCAGGGTATGGCGAAAAGCGATAAGAATAAAGATTACCTGGACCAGGTTTATTACGCGCTTGGAAATATATACCTCTCCCGCGGAGATACCGCGCAAGCCATAACCAGTTACGAACTGGGAGTAGAGAAGGCCACAAGGGCGGGCATGGATAAAGCCATTTTGTGGGTCAAATTAGGAGATATCTACTTCAACCGGCGAGACTACATCAAAGCCCAGCCCTGCTTTAGCGGCGCCGTGGGAATTATCCGGAAAGAGTATAAAGAGTATGCCCGTATATCCAAACTATCCGCCGTATTAGACGAGTTAGTGGTGCATGCCGAGGCTGTTCATTTACAGGATAGCCTGCAAACGCTTGCCCGAATGCCGGAAGAAGAACGCTTAGCCGTTATCGACAAAATCATCGAA
Source organism: Tannerellaceae bacterium (assembly GCA_031288515.1). Lineage (GTDB taxonomy): Bacteria > Bacteroidota > Bacteroidia > Bacteroidales > Tannerellaceae > DFXE01. Next base: position 2,829 of record JAITRG010000092.1, on the reverse strand, counting down.
CAGGTAATAAAGGAGGAAGAAGAAGCTGAAAAAAACGCCGAACGGGAAGCTTATCTCGCCGAACAGGAGGCAACGGGAACAGGCATAGACCGTCAGGGAATGGAAATAAACGCCCCTGCGATTCCCGCGACCGGCGGCGGAGCTTTCTATTTCTATAATGCTCAAACAGTCTCCCAGGGAAAAACGCAATTCCAGCGGAAATGGGGGCGGCGTACCCTGGAAGACGATTGGCGCAGAAGAAACAAACGCCTGGCTACCTTTGAAGAAATAACCGACGGAAACAATCCCGCGCAGGAAAGCGAGCCGGCAACTCGCGAAGGAGAACCGCTGCCAGCAGACTCTGTCGGAACGGAATTGCCGGAAGACTTGTCAGACGACCCGAAGACAAGGGAGTATTATCTCCAGCAAATACCGCTGACCGAAGACGACGTTGCAGCTTCCAATGTCATCATTGCAGACGGATTATACAACATGGCAATGATCTATAAAGACAAATTGGAAGACTTGCCGCTGGCTGTTGACGCCTTTAGCGAACTGGAACGCCGTTTCCCTGCCAACGAACATTCGCTGGAAAGCTATTATCAGATATACCTGATGGCCTTACGGACGGAAGATACCGCGTTGGCCTCCCGGTATAAGTCGAAGATAATAGCCGAGTATCCCGAAAGCGACTATGCCATAGCCATAGCCGACCCTGATTACGAATACATTATCCGCACAATGGATTCGGCGCAGGATTCTATTTATCAGTTAACATACGCGCAATACCTCGATGGCGATATACAAGCCGTACGCCGCAACTGTCAACTGGTAAATGAAAAATACCCGCTGGGCGCGCTATTGCCTAAGTTTATGTTCCTTGATGCGCTTACCTGTGTGCAGGAAGGCAACGCCGAAGGTTTTAAAGAAGCGCTAAAGGCGCTGATAGAAAAATATCCGAACGCCGATGTTGCCGAATTAGCCGGCGAGATGCTGAAAGGAGTTTTACGCGGACGGCAAATGGTACAGGGAGACATACGGGGTATGATATGGAACATGCGTTTCGGAGGAGAAGGAGAATTGTCGGCCACTGATTCCGCCCGGACATTTATGGCTGAAAAGAACACGCCGCACAGCCTGATCCTGATGTACCCGACAGGAACGATAGACAGAAACCAGCTGCTATTTACCGTAGCAGCGTATAACTTCTCGAACTTTATGGTAAAAACGTTCGACCTTACGCAAGAAGAGAACGGCCCGTTAAGCACGCTTACCATCAGTGGATTTATAAACTTCGACGAAATCCGCCGCTACTATGCCATGATTTACGGAAAAGACGGATATGCCTCCTCCTTGGGAGGCCAGGTAGCCGTAATCCCAATCTCCGATGAGAATTACTCAATCCTGATGCGAGGCAAGACATTAGACGAATACATCGCCTTCCTGGAAGAAACCTTTGGAGAAGAAGCCCCGGAACTGACAGGCCGCTTAAAAGCCCGCCTGACGGAAGAAACGAAGGAAAGAGAAGCGGAGGAAACGAAAGAAGGTACGGAGGAAACGGATAGAAAAGACGTGGAGGAAACAAAAGAAAAGGATACGGAGGAAACGGATAGAAAAGACGTGGAGGAAGGCGAAAGAAATGGAGAAAAAGAAAACATTCCCGTTATTGAATTGCCTGTACAGGGAACAGGCATACCTCCATTTACAACCGATACCGATACGATTGCTGTCGATGCGCCCGGAATTATCATACCTGATGTTGACCCGGAGAAACCGGAACAGGAAGAACTGAAACAGGAAGAACTGCGCAAACAACAGGAAGAGGAAGAAAAGGCCTTGCTGAAAGCAAAAAAAGAGCGCGAAAAACAACTCGAAAACGAACGGATAGAAAAACAAAAACAAGCAGTAGCCGACCGGAAAGCCCGCCAGAAAGCCCAGGAAGAACTGCGCAAACAAAAAGAACGCGAATACAAAGCCCGCCAGAAACAACTGAAAAAGGAACGTAAAGAAAAAGAACGGGCCTATAAAAAACAACTTCAGGAAAGAGAAAAAGCCCGTTCCGGGAGGCGTTGATTCTATGCTTTCCGTCTTCCGCGTGCCAAAATAGCGTATAAGGAGCCGATAATCCCTATCCCTGCCGCCGCCATCCAGTAAGGGAAACGCCCGGCACGGGAGCCGCTCCCGGTATGCTCTACGGATTGTTCGGCGTGCATTTCCGTCTGATTCGCCGTTTGTTTTCGCTCTCCGGAGGACTGTTCGGCATAGGCTCCGCCGGTAACGGCAGACAGCAGCGTGACCGAAGCCACATACTGCCTCCCTGCACTGTCGGGAGGTGAAAACATAACATGCCGCACCTGCGCCGACTGGCCGAACGAAGCCTGCAAACGACGGCTCAACGCCAGGCTGTCACGCATCTCCCGGGCTACCGAATCCGCCTGCCGGAATGTTCTGTCTGCCGTAGCTTTTCGCGATACGGAACAGCTTACCGACAGCAGGAGGTTGATAAGCAGCAAATGAAGAGGTAGTTTTACTTTCATGGGACGTTTTTTGATTTGTATTTATACTTGTCTTTATACTTATAACTATAATCTACCCCGAACAGGGCGCCGGCAAAGGTGAAAACTTCGCCGAAGGCTACCGGCACGGAGTTGTGTATCTCGCAGACAGAGCGGGTAGCCGAACAATGCAATACAATCAGGTTAATCATTCGCATGGCTATCGCCCCACATGGTTACGGTTGCACTCTTTTTTATCCGCTTCTACGCCAGGCGCCTCGAACGAGACGTTTTGCCGCATATCGCGCAGGACGGCTCCCGGCGAGAAGATGACCCGCGCCTTTTTAATCCTGCT
>JAITRG010000089.1 GCA_031288515.1 Tannerellaceae bacterium | reverse complement strand
ATTGAAACTATTCGAGAATGAAATTCTCATCACCATTGGGACTATCCCTGTGATGCTCCGGATATTTCTCCAATATATCTTCCGTTATCTCTCCGGTACTCCAGCAGCCATAGCCTATTCCCCAAAAATGATTCCCCCAGTAGCGACGCTTCAATTCCGGAAACTCCTGTAACAACAGCCGGGAACTCCGACCCTTCAAGCGTTTTACTGTTTCGCTTATACTTAATTGAGGAGGATAGCTGAGATGAAGATGTATGGGATCTTTGCTTACAACCCCTTTCAATATCTGAATATCCAGGGAATTACATACCTGGCGGATTATATCACGACAACGAAGTTGTATATCGCCCGTAAGTACAGGATAGCGATATTTCGTTATCCATACTATATGGACTTGCAAACTGCTTACTGAATGTGAATTATGACGCTGTTCCATCACACAAAGATATACCTTTTTGAGATTTGTAGAAGCTAAAGATTTGCACTAAAGTGCATAGTTTTAACTAACGTGCCTGAAAAATAAACGCCCAAAGTATTCGTTATTATAGCGTAACAAAATATATAGAGACAGACATAAGTTATTCAAAGCAGGTAGAGATACTGATACGCGTGCATTACGACTGTCGGTGGCGATCTAAAAAGTATGCTAATATAATATTAACACACAGACTATTATGACTAAATTCGATAATTAGTTCTACTTAACGCATTAATACGTTCTCATCAAAAGCATAAAGCCCCATCCCCCTCTTCAGGCCCATGCCATTAACCCGTTACACAGGCTTGTCTGGCGCTATCTTTCAGCTTCCAGCCGGTTTATAAATACTTGCGTATGAACGACTATGGCTGAAAGAAGACCGTTCAGCCACGTTTCAGAAAAAAAATTACAGGGCCGGTAAAAAAGGAGGGGGAATCATTGCGTCCTCTTTTCCAAACCATTATGATGCCTTTAGAACGTCCTTGCGACGCCTTTGGTAAACCATTGAGAAGACTCTGATGAAGCCTTGCGAAGACTAAAAAAGTGCTATGACGCCTTCAACAGACCATTATTATGGTTTGGTAAAGGCATTATTATGATTTACTGGGGGCATTATTATGGTTTACTGAAGACTGTATAATGATTTTTTTATGGAATAAATCCCCCTCTTCCGGTTTCCTGAAAGGAAGCCGAAGTCTTTTTTCAGGATTTTCATCCTGTAAATCAATCCTTTGCAACAAAAATGAAAGCTGAAAGGAAAGGTAAAAAAGTATCGTTTAGCATTAGATATATTTGTTATTCAGAATGATTACATACAACAAGTGCGATATGCCGTTGGCGACAGTCCGTTTGGCCCTTTCGAGGAAGCGGCAAACAGTCCAATCCTCGAAACGAATGACAGCTTACAGGTTTTTGGTCCCGGACATCATACCTTTTTCCGGTTCCTCGGGAAAAATTATATCCTGTATCACCGGCATAGCCTGCCATTTGTGGAAGGAACAGCCAATCGGCAAATCTGTATCAACGAATTTGAGTTTGACAATCTAAACTGTCGTATCAAAAGGATTATTCCTTTTAATACGCAACAGTTTCCAAATATCGCTAAATTAAAAAATCAATAAAACTCTCAAATACGAAAACAATATATTTGATATGCCGTATGATTTCATGCGTCTGCACAATGGGCAAGCCCGGGTTTCTTTCGGGAAAGCGGAGAAAATAAACGGATGGGAAAACGTCCCAACGGATACGTGTCGTTCCTCTACGAGCGGGATACATTACTTCAAAACTTTATTTTTTTTCGTTTTTTCAGTCACATTTCCTGCAACTGTATTATATACAGAATAATAGGTGTGACAGGAGCGTGACGGAACGTGACGGAAACGGCGTGTCTGCAACCGTTCCGTCACGCTCCAGTCACACCTCCAGTCACACTTATTGTTCTTACTGTAACCGCTTTACGAATAATGTGACGGGAAAACGAAAAAAAATAAAGTTTTTGTGTAGCAGGATTATCTGTTACTTTTCAACCCCTGTCGGCATAAACGTTCCCCCAATCCATAGAGAGGTATTTATTTCTTCAAAAAAAAATCATTATATACTCTTCAGGAAACCACTATAATGTCTTCGACAAACCATTATAATGTCTTTACCAAAGCGCTATAATGGTTTACTGAAGGCGTCATATTGTTTTTTCAGTCTTCTCAATGTGATAAAACAAATTTTAATCTGGTATAGAAGATACGTGAACTGTAAGGAATCTCTATGTTTATTTGGTTTTTTATCGTATACCGGGCAATTGTACGTATGTATCGGGCGGGTTCATTTATGTATTGAGCGAGTTCATTTATGCATTGGGCGATTCCTGTCGTACGGGCGCCTTTCCCGAAACGGGCGCCTTTTACCTAAAAATAGTTATTTTACAGGCCAAAAGCAGGGAGGTTTTTACCTATTTATGGCGATTGACCGATTTTTTATTTATAAAGACCTTTGTGGCGATAAAAAACATGTATAAATACATCATTACATTGAAAGCAATATCACGCAGTATATTCCCGGCGTTTATTTTAGTCCTGTTTTCCGTCGCGGTTTGGGGGCAGGACAGGAGCGCTATGGTTTCGGGTAAGATCATATCTACGGAAAAAGAAACAGTAGATTTTGCAACTGTCTATCTGAAAGGCACTGGTTATGGCGGGACGACCAACCCGGAAGGTATTTACCACTTGTGGGCGCCGGCCGGCAGCTATACGCTGGTGGTATCTGCCATCGGTTACAAAACGGTGGAGCAGCAGGTAAAACTGGTCGCCGGAGAAAGGGTGAAACGAAACGTAACCATTACCCCACAAGCCACCGCGCTGGACGAGGTAGTGGTGGTTTCCAGCGGTATCAGCCGGCTTAAACGCTCGGCATTCAACGCTGTGGCCATCGACGCCAAATCGTCACAAAATACGACCCGGAACCTGAGCCAGGTATTGGCGCAGGCGCCGGGGATGAAGCTCCGCGAATCGGGGGGCGTAGGCTCGGACATGCAGTTGATGATGGATGGATTCAGCGGCAGGCATATTAAGATATTTATTGACGGCGTGCCGCAGGAAGGGGTAGGCAGTTCGTTCGGGCTGAACAATATACCGGTTAATTATGCCGAACGTATCGAGATATATAAAGGCGTAGTGCCGGTTGGTTTCGGAACAGACGCTATCGGAGGGGTGATTAATATTGTCACCAGAAAGAACCTGAACAAATGGTTTCTGGATGCTTCCTATTCGTACGGTTCATTTAATACGCACAGATCATATGTGCATTTCGGGCAAACCTTCAGCAACGGCCTGACTTACGAAATCAATGCTTTCCAGAACTATTCCGACAATAATTATTATGTGGACACGCCGGTAAAGGATTTTGAAACGGGGGCGATCAACAAGAAGAAGATAGAACACGTCAGGCGTTTTCATGATACATACCACAATGAAGCCATCGCAGGTAAGGCAGGTATCGTAAACAAGAAGTGGGCAGACCGTTTGATGCTGGGAATCATCTACTCGCGCATGTATAAGGATATACAAAACGGCGTGCGCCAGGAAATCGTTTTCGGAGGCAAATACCGTAAAGACCATTCGTTCATGCCATCGTTAGACTATCGCAAACAAGACTTGTTTACAAAAGGACTGGATGTGACGCTGACGGCCAACTATAATAAGAATATCGCCCGGAATGTAGATACATCCGCTTACGAATTTAACTGGCGGGGCGAGCAACGTATCCTCCGGACGCCCGGCGAACAGTCGTATCAAAACACCCGTTCGGACAATAATAACTGGAACGGCACTTTTACGGCCAATTACCGCCTCGGTAAAGACCATACGTTTACGTTCAACCATGTATTGACCTCTTTCAAACGTTCTAACGCCTCTCTCCTGAATAAAAATACGGCGGCAAACGCCATACCGAAAGAAACCGGCAAGAACATAAGCGGCCTCTCCTACCGTCTGATGCCTTCGGAATATTGGAATGTGTCGGTATTTGGCAAAAACTACCACCAGTCTATCGCCGGCCCCATCGCCACCTCTACCGCTCAGGACGACTACAAGCGGATAACCAATTCCATTAACGCCCTGGGATACGGAGCGGCAGGCACTTATTTCATCCTAAAGGGCATGCAGGCTAAATTTTCTTATGAAAAAGCCTACCGCTTACCTACCAACGATGAAATGTTCGGAGATGAAGACCTCGAGTCGGGAGATATCGCCCTGAAACCCGAAAACAGCGACAATCTGAACTTCAATATAAGCTATAACGAGCTGTTCGGCAAACATTCCATTTACGTAGAGGGCGGCGTGATCTACCGGAATACAAAAGATTATATCCAGCGTAATATCACAACCTTAGGCGGCGGCAAGTATGGAGCAAGCTTCGTAAACCACGGCCGTGTGGAAACAAAAGGATATACCCTTTCCGCACATTATGGTTTTGCGCACTGGATAAGTGTGGGAGGAAACTTTACCCAGATGGATGTGCGCGATAATGTAAAGACCGTGAGCAGCGGAACGAACCAGGAAAGCCTCACCTACGGCGCACGTATGCCGAACCTGCCTTACCGATTTGCCAATTCCGACGTATCGTTCTACTGGCGCAACCTGGGGCGGAAAGGTAATTTGTTCACTCTTACCTACGACAATTTATACATGCACAGCTTTCCGCTCTATTCGGAAGCGGTAGGTAGCGGGACGGGCTTTATGGTTCCCACGCAGTTTTCACACAACCTGATCCTTTCATACGGCATACAAAACGGGCGCTATAACGTGTCGTTCGAATGCCGGAACTTCACAGACGAGAAACTCTACGACAATTTCAGCCTGCAGAAAGCAGGCAGGGCTTTCTATGGGAAAGTAAGGGTTTATTTCGGCAATTAGCAGAATTATCTTTTTTATAAACAAGGAGTTTCAACTATAAATAAATTAAACGACATGAAAAAAAATCAGTTAATGAGCGCGCTTGTCGCTATTCTGGCAGCCGGTTGTATGTTTACCTCTTGCGGAGGCGACGACGATCCCGTCAAAAAAATCGACGAGCCAAAAGAAGAAGAACCTAAGGAAGAACCAAAAGAAGTCGTATCCAACTACGTAATAGCCGCCACAGTAGGCAGCGCCAGTTACCTGCTTACAGCGGATACGCTTGGCGAAGGAAGCGTATCGGCCAGGAATAACGGGCTTGAAACGGAAACCGGAACCTACTGGATTTTCTATCAGGATAAATATTTATACCGCCTGGTATATAACCAGGGAAATGCAGGGGTTAGTTCTTCCTACATCCTGAATGAAAAAGGCGAAGTGACAGACCGCGATATGCAATACGAAATCAGAAGGTTCACCTCTTACGGCATCTATAAGGGCTTTATCATCACCTCTTCTACCGGTACGCTGGACGAAAGCTATGCGGATGAAAACGGCTATCAACCGTATGGCTTCCAGTTGTCGTACCTGGATGTAGCCAAAGAAACATTTAAGGATAACAGCGATGTGATATTGGCTGAAAACTATTTCGGCAATGGCGAATATGTAACGCTGGCAGGTATCCTCGAAGCCAACGGCAAGATATACTCCGCCCCCATATCGATGGGCTTGAGCCATTATGGCGTAAAGGCAGACGGAGGCAAGTATGTAATATATCCTGAATTGGTAACAACCGAATCGGGAGGCGGAGGCAGCGGCGCTTACACGGCAGGACAATTACCGAATACGCAATATCCGGATGAAGCATGGATTGCTATCTATAATGATGAAACATTCAAAAATCCGAAGTTAATCAAGACAGATAAAATAAGCTATGCCTGCGGACGCTTCCGTTCACAGTATTACCAGACAACCTGGGCTGCCGATAACGGCGACGTCTATGTATTCTCGCCAAGCTATGCCAAAGTTATGACGGCAGACGTGCAAAAAACCACCTTGCCTGCCGGAGTTGTCCGCATCAAGGCCGGCGCGGAAGACTTCGATCCCGATTATTACTGTAACCTCGAAGAACAGACCGGAGGCGCTTCATTCTTACGTTGCTGGCACATCTCCGAAGACTATTTCCTTTTTGTGATGTACGATAAGCCTTTCACGGAAACAGGTTATACGGCTTCCAAACTGGCCGTCTACAAAGGAGAAGACAAGAAGTTTACCTATGTAACAGGCATGCCCGGCGATATTTCTACGTTCGGAAGCTCTCCTTGCTTTGAAAACGGTATTGCCTATATGCCTGTAACAACCACGAATGGCCAACCCGCTCTTTACTGTATCAACCCGGCAACGGCCGTTGCGAAGAAAGGAATTACCGTTGAATCCGAGTCGATCGCCGCCGCCGGCAAGCTGACATATTACGAATAAACAACATTATTCATACCTTTTTATATAAGCACACAATGGTTAAAATAATAATTGATTTATTGGAATTTCTGAGGTCATGCGCGCCCTTGCTCACTTCTCTGGCCGTACTTACCGTGTTGTGTATCCTGTTGTCGAAATCAATAAAGAAACACGCTACGGCATATTATCTGGTATTGGCCATACCCTTCGCGCTGGTGGCTCTCCCTTTTACGTGCAGGATGGTTGGGATCGAAACCGTCAGCTTTACCGGTATCCCGGTCCTCGGAGAGCTTGTTAGAGACTATATACACATGGCCGCATTCGGGCATCCCTTACTGATTATTATCATGTACATGGGAGCGCTCGACCCTAAAATACCGGGCGTTAAAAAACTACTGTCCATACGCAAGGAGCTGTCCATTATATCAGGCTTTCCCGTTCTGGCACATTCGCTGATCCGTGTTACCAACAGTATCCCCAGTTCCTTCAAATTCTTTGCAGATCATGCCGGATATATGGCAAATACAAAAGTAGCAAGCGAATGGGGCGCAGGAATAAGCAGTTTCAGCTTTCTGCTGGGTCTTATCATGTTGCTGATATTCATACCCCTCTGGGTTACTTCATTTGACTCGGTACGCAAACGGATGAGTAACGTAAAATGGCGTAAACTCCAGAAATGGGCCTACGTCTTGTATGCCACCTTATTTATCCATGCCATGGGCATACAGGCAGGCGGCTTACTGAATCCAAGAGGCGGAGGCGCTCCAAGGCCGGCAACCGTTGAAGTGACAGTCGCCGAAAATGCAAGGCCAGCGGCAGATGAACACAGTGGGCATAGCGAACAGCGTGAAACCGTAAAACCGGACCAAAACAGGCAAAGCGCCCAAACGGCAAGGCCGGCTACCGGCGGACATATGCCGGCCAAAGGGCTTTCGGATATTAAAGTGAGCGCTCCGGCGAGAGGATACATCCATATTATTTCCCTTATTTTAATCTTTAGCTCCTATCTGTACCTCCGGTTGAGAAAAGCGAAAAGAGACGCAAAAAGGAGAGCCAACGCTATGGAAGCAAGCTAACTGCCGGAAGAGATAAAACAAAAGATGAACCTGTTTGCCTGATCAAGTCCAAACAGGTTTATTTTTATGCCGTTCCCCGTCCGATGATATTTCAATTATTCTCATTACCTTTGCACGATTCAACAGGAAATATGGCAAAGAAAACGAACAATACAAGGAAAAATAACCAGGAAGAAAGTACGCTGACCCTTATGAAGAACTTCTTCACAAATGAACGGACACGTTTTATATCCGGGCTTATTCTTTCGATCCTTACTGTATATGCAGGGCTGGCTCTTATCTCTTTCTTCTTTACCGGAGCTGCCGATCAAAGCAAAATAGAAAACCTTCCGCTAAGCAATCTGGCGGTTTATAAAGGTTCCGTTGATAACTGGACAGGGGTACGCGGCGCTTACCTGGCTAATCTGCTGATGAACCGCTGGTTTGGGGTATCTTCCTTTATGCTACTCTACTTCTTTGGCTCCGCAGGCGCAAAGTTGATGAACTTTAAACGGATTTCCATCATTAAGCGCCTTCTGTTCAGCGCCTCATTGCTTATCTGGGGGTCTTTGTTCTTTGCTTTTGTATTCATCAAAGGATATGAAGACAGCTTTATTTACCTGGGGGGACAACACGGGTATTATCTATCCGAATTATTAGTCAATAATATCGGCATTCCCGGAATACTCCTGTTCCTTGCCGGCACAGGCCTGATTATTGCCATTCTTTCGAGCAGGCAAACCATCCCCTTCCTCCGGCGGGTATTTACATTCGATTGGGTTAAGAACCCTTTCAAAAAACAACGCCCCGCAAATGATGATTTGAGCAAAAATACTACCCCTCCGGAAGATACAAAAGAGGAGGAAATTTATGCAACGGAAGAGGAAGAGGACGAAGATGAAAAAGAGTTTGTAGTGACCCTTGCCCCGGATGAAGAAGAATATGATTCGGACATTCCGCCTGTAAAACCAATAAAAAACCCGCCGCCGGAAGAAAAAGATAACGCGGGATTTGGTCCGATAGAAGTACCTGCCGGGGACGATGAAGTATATGATGCTTCCGAGCTGGAAGATTACGATCCGAAGCTGGACCTGTCCGGTTTCCGCCAGCCTACGGTAGAACTGCTTAAAAAATATAATAACAGCGACCATCAGGTAGACATGGAAGAACAAACGGCCAACCAAAAGCGTATCAAACAAACACTGGAGAATTTTGGTATCAGTATCGCTTCCATAAAAGCTACCGTAGGCCCAACGATCACGCTCTATGAAGTAGTGCCCGACGCAGGAGTCAGGATTGCAAAAATCCGTAACCTTGAAGACGATATCGCCCTCAGCCTGGCAGCCTTGGGGATACGTATCATAGCCCCTATGCCGGGAAAAGGAACCATCGGTATTGAAGTTCCGAATAAAGACCCTCAGATTGTATCCATGCAGTCGGTTATCGCCTCACGCAAGTTTCAGGAATGTAAATACGAGTTACCCGTTACTTTAGGCAAAACAATCACCAATGAGATTTTTATGTTCGACCTTTGCAAGATGCCACACCTCCTGGTGGCCGGAGCAACCGGACAAGGGAAATCCGTAGGGCTGAACGCCATTATCACCTCTTTATTATATAAGAAGCATCCATCCGAACTAAAGTTCGTTTTGATAGACCCTAAAATGGTTGAGTTCAGTATCTATGGCGAAATTGAACGCCATTACTTAGCCAAACTTCCCGACGCCGATAAACCGATTATTACAGACTTTACCAAGGTAATCCAGACATTAAACTCGCTTTGTAAAGAGATGGACGACCGTTATATATTATTGGAGAAAGCCCATACCCGGAATATAACGGAATATAACGTCAAATTTATCAGTCGCCACCTTAACCCCAATAAAGGGCATAAATATATGCCTTACATTGTAGTAATTATCGACGAGTACGGCGATTTGATTATGACGGCCGGTAAAGAAATAGAACTGCCGATTGCACGTATCGCCCAAAAAGCCCGCGCCATAGGTATTCATATGATTATTGCCACGCAACGCCCTTCTACCAATATCATTACAGGAACCATCAAGGCAAACTTTCCGGCCCGCGTTGCCTTCCGTGTACAATCCATGATTGACTCGCGCACCATTTTGGATTCGCCCGGAGCTAATCAGTTAATCGGGCGCGGCGACCTGTTGTTTTCGCAGGGAAATGAAACGACCCGTGTACAATGCGCCTTTGTAGATACGCCCGAAGTAGAAAAAATATCAGAATTTATCGGTAATCAGGCCGGTTATCCTACGGCATTTGAGTTGCCGGAATACTATGGCGAAGGAGACGGTTCGGCTCCTGGCGCCGTAGACCTGTCCGACAAAGACCCTTTGTTCGACGAGGCGGCCCGCCTGATTGTCATGCAGCAGCAAGGCTCCACCTCATCCATCCAGCGAAAATTTTCTATCGGCTACAACCGCGCCGGGCGCTTAATGGACCAGCTGGAAGCGGCAGGCGTCGTAGGCCCTTCGGAAGGGAGCAAGGCCCGGCAGGTATTAATACAGGACGAATACAGTTTGGAACAATTACTTAACAATCTGAAATAATATGAAAAGAAACATCTGTATCATCTTTGTTTGTTTGCTGCTTGCCGACGGAATATCCGCTCAAAATGCAAACGCCATTTTAGATAAGGCGGCTGCAGCTTATAATACGTCAAACGGTTTATCCGCCACCTTTGCCATACGCGCCTGCTCCGAACAACAAAATATAGTCGAAAGCTTTGAAGGTAAAATCAATATGAAAGGAGATAAATTCACCTTGCAAACGCCCGACATCCTTACATGGTACGACGGTTCTACTCAGTGGGTATACATGACGCGCGCCGAGGAAGTAAACGTCAGCGTTCCCACAGGGGATGAGCTTCAACTGACCAATCCTTCCATCCTGCTTAATTCATATAAGAAAGGATTTACCGCCGTCTTCAAAGGAGAGAGTACCGCTCCCAATGGGAAAGCGGCTTACGACGTAACGCTTACGCCTAAGAAAAAGAGCGATGTTACAAAAATAGAATTACAAATAGAAAAATACTCAAGTCTGCCGGCCTGCATCGTTATTCAAATGAAAAACGGTTTAAGCAATACGATCGTAATAAGCGATGTAAAGACAGACATTAACCAGCCGGACGGCTTCTTCCTGTTTAATGAAGCCGCTTATCCGGATGCAGAAATTATAGACTTACGTTAAAAACACAAATGAAAGGATTATGAGCCATTCAACAAATGAAAAAGTCCGTTGCCTGATTATTGGTTCCGGGCCTGCGGGATATACGGCCGCTATCTATGCTTCGCGAGCCAGTTTAAGCCCGGTACTTTACGAAGGCATCCAGCCCGGAGGACAGTTAACAATAACAACCGAAGTGGAAAACTTCCCCGGACGCCCCGAGGGTATAACCGGGTCCGAACTGATGAATGATTTTAAAAAGCAAGCCACACGTTTCGGCGCCGACATACGAATGGGGACGGTTACTTCTGTAGATTTTGACAAAAAGCCCTACAAAATAACAATAGACGGAGAAAAAGTAATCGAAGCGGATACAGTAATCATCGCCACCGGCGCAACCGCCAACTATTTAGGCTTGCCCGACGAACAGAAATACGCCGGAATGGGCGTTTCGGCATGCGCCACTTGCGACGGGTTCTTTTATCGTAAGAAAACAGTTGCCGTAGTTGGCGGAGGCGATACGGCCTGCGAAGAAGCGTTGTATTTATCGTCATTAGCCTCTTTAGTCTACCTGATTGTACGCAAGCCCTATCTACGCGCATCGACGATAATGCAGAAACGGGTAAAGGAAACGCCCAACATCAAGCTATTGTTCGAACATAACGCCGTGGGGTTATTTGGCGAGCAGGGCGTGGAAGGAGCCTGTTTGATTAAACGGAAAGGCGAACCCGACGAAGAAAAAGTATCCATCGCTATCGACGGTTTTTTCTTAGCCATCGGCCATACGCCTAACGCTGAATTATTTGCCAAATGGCTTCCCACAGACGAGAAGGGTTATATAAAGACACATCCCGGAACGCCCCGTACCGGTAAGCCGGGTATCTTTGCAGCCGGCGACGTGGCCGACCCGCATTATCGCCAGGCCGTAACGGCAGCCGCCACGGGATGTATGGCGGCTATTGAAGCGGAACGTTATTTATTAGATATTAAGTAAAAGATATGAAACAACTTGTATTTTGGGTAGTATTACTTGCCTGGCTGATTCCTTGCCAAAGCCGGGCGCAGAATAAGACGCAGGTTATCGCCCACCGTGGCTATTGGCAAACGGAAGGTTCGGCGCACAACTCCATCAAAGCGCTCCAATTGGCTAATGATATAAATGTGTACGGTTCGGAGTTCGACGTGCACCTTACGGCAGACAACATTCCGGTTATATTTCATGATGATAAAATACTGGATATACCTGTCCAGGCATCCAATTATTCGGATATCATGGATTTGAAACTGACAAACGGGGAAAAGATTCCCACACTGGAAAAATACCTGAACAAAGGAAAAATATATAATTGCCAGTTAATTTTTGAATTAAAGCCACATGCTACGCCGGAGCGAAACCGCAAAGCCGCGCAAGTATGCGTGAAGATGGTTACTGATTTAGGCCTGCAAGACAAAACCGAATACATAACATTTGACTTGGACGCCGGCAAAGAATTAATTCGCCTGGCCCCCGGCGCGCAGGTATCATACCTGAATGGAGACCTTTCGCCCGCTCAACTGAAAGAAATGGGATTTACCGGACTGGATTACAACCATAGTGTGATGAAAGAACATCCGGAATGGTTTGATGAAGCAAAAAAAATGGGCTTATCTATTAATGTATGGACAGTAAACGACCCGGCGCTTATAAAAGAACTGGCCCGTAAAGGAGCGGATTTTATCACAACCGATATACCTGTTGAAGCGCAAGGGATACTATCCCAATGTACCGAACAATAAGATAATGAGACTATACCTTTTTTTTTTCGTAACGATTCTTTCCATACAGCCGTTTTATGCCATCAATCAGCCGAAACGGGAAATCAGAGCTGTCTGGATCACTACTATCTATGGAATAGACTGGCCTAAAAAACCGGCTACCAACGAAATAACCCGTAAGCAACAACAACTGGATTTATGCAATAAATTAGACCTTCTGCGCGAAGCCAATTTCAACACCGTATTCCTGCAGGTGCGTTTGCGGGGGGATGTTATTTATCCTTCGTCTATCGAGCCTATGAACCGGATATTTTCGGGTAAATTTGATGGTTCCCCCGGTTATGACCCCTTAGCCTTCGCCATAGAAGAATGTCATAAACGGGGACTGGAATGTCATGCATGGTTTGTTACTTATCCGGCAGGCTTAGTGAAAAGCGTCAAGAGCCGCGGCAATAAAACCATTGTAAAAAGAAAGCCTGAATTATGCAAACTGCATGAAGGAGAATGGTATTTAGACCCCGGCATACCGGAAACAACCGATTATATCCTTTCGTTAGTAAAAGAAATCGTTACGAACTATGATATAGACGGTATCCATTTTGATTATATCCATTACCCGGAAAATGCCGAGAAATTCCCCGACAGGGATACATACCAACGATATGGAAACTCGATGAGTTTTACCGCCTGGCGGCGAAATAATATCAACCGGATGGTATTTCGCATATACGACTGGGTGAAAGAGGCAAAGCCCTGGGTGCAGGTAAGCAGTTCGCCTCTGGGTAAATACGACCGTATCCCCAGAATGCCCAATGCCGGATGGACGGCTTTTGAAGTACATCAGGATGCCCAATTGTGGATGAAAGAAGGAAAACATGACATGATTGCCCCTATGATGTATTACAAGCATGACAATTTCTACCCTTTTGTAGATGATTGGGCAGACAACAGCAATGGGCGTTTCTTCATACCGGGTTTAGGCGTATATAAACTAACCGATACGGAAGCCAATTGGTCGGTAAGGGATATTATGGATCAATTGGATTATACCCGCGCGGCGAACGTTGCCGGATGCGCGTTCTTCCGGGGGACACAAATACTAAGCAATACAAAAGGGCTTTATGAAGTGCTAAAAGGCCGATACTTCAAATACCCGGCGCTACTGCCGCCTCTTACCTGGTTGAGTAAGGAGAGGCCCGGTACGCCTCAAAATATAATGGTAGAAAAGATAGGCAATGAACTCAAGATATCATGGGAAACGCCGGAAAATATCACCCAGCCATTAACATACACCCTTTATTATTCAAAATCGGGAATCGTTAATATAAACAGGGCGCAAAATATCTTGGCTACCGGTTTACGCTCCACAGAGGTATTCATTGCCATAAATCCAACGAAAGAACAGGAATTTTCATTCAGGGTAACCGCTTCGAACCGGTATCATATCGAAAGCAGGCCTTCAGGAGAAGCCTATTACTACCTGTCTGACTATTCCAAATAAAATTCAATGAAAATTTTATTTGTATCTGCATGTTTTATAATAAATTTGCAAGTAAGATGCAGCGTTTTATAACCGAAAAGCATCATACAACACAGTAGGCTTAACAGGAAGCTATGAACGCACAGTTGAATGAATGAGCAACAACTGATAAAGGGTTGCAAGAAGGGAAACAGACTGGCTCAAAAGGAGCTTTACGAAACATATTCCCGCAAAATGATGGGGGTTTGTCTGCGTTACATAAATGACAGGGAAACTGCACGTGATTTATTGCAGGATGGTTTCGTGAAAGTTTATTCAAGTATCGAATCCTATACCGGTAGCGGCTCATTCGAAGGCTGGATGCGAAAGATCTTTGTAAATTGTGCCTTGGAATATCTGCGAAAATCAGATGTATTACGCGAAGCCATCGACTTGGACAATACGACTGAATTGGCTAATCCTGACAGTTCGGTTGTGTCAATTATGTCGGCCAATGAACTGTTAGCGTTAATCGGCGAACTACCCGACGGTTTCCGTACGGTGTTTAACTTATTTGCGATAGAAGGGTTTTCGCATAAGGAAATCGGGGAGTTACTGAATATTTCCGAAAGTACGTCGCGTTCGCAGTATACCCGGGCAAAACAACTATTACAACGTAAAATTCATACCTTGTATGATGAAAAAAGACAGAGACATATTTGATGACGTCTTCCATTCAAAATTTCAGGATTTTGAAACGGATACTAACCCTGAAGACTGGCACAGGATCGTTTCCCGGTTGCCGAAACCAGACCGTATACCTCTACGCAAACGTTGGCCTTATTGGGCGGCAGCCGTTATCTCTCTACTACTGGTAATGGGTGGAGGTATTTATTTATCCCGGCACAAGGGCGTCGACACCCCAACTGCTGAAAAGATAGAGGAAGAAACCCAAAGGATAAAAGAATATTTAAAGGAGATGCCTGCTCCGCCCATTCTCCCTGTCGTTACGGCAGAAAAGAAACAACCCGTCGTATTAGCTATTGCAAGACGAACAGAGGAGAAAGAGGATACCTGCGCAAAGCGCATACAGGCAGATGAGAAGCCAGCGATACCGGTAGATATTAAAAAAGAGGCTGTAAAGGAGTTTGTAAGAGAAAAAACATATGTGCCGGATAACCGCCCGGCAACCGCTTCTTCACGTAAATGGAGATTTGGTATGGGAGCGGGGGGGTTAACGGAAGGTTCGGGAAATACTGTAAACACTTATGTATTGAGAAGCAATTCGTCCCTCGAAGACGAAAAACTGTTGTCAATGAACGCCCTTTCGGACGTGGCTCAGGGTAAAGAGCCTAAAACAAATGTAAAACATAAAACGCCGGTCTCATTCGGCCTTTCGGTAAGCAGGCAATTGAATAACCGCTTCTCGCTTCAAACCGGATTAACGTACTCTTTTCTGGCTTCCAGTTGGGAAACGCAAGCCAGTACCTACAATAAAGAAATCCTTCAACGATTGCATTTTATTGGCATACCCCTGTCGCTTACCTGTACAATTGCAGACTGGAACCGCGTTCGCTTTTATGCATCCGCCGGCGCGCAGGCAGAATTTAATATAGCCGGCAGGGAAAGGACAAAAAGCTTCTTTGCCGGTCAGCAAACAAGCGTAAACACCCTGTATGTAAGGATGAAGGAATGGCAATGGTCGGTAAATGCCCGCGCCGGGGCGAGTTATCCGTTGTTACGTTTTGTAAGCGCTTATGCCGAATTCGGAGCGGCGTATTATTTTGACAATAAAAGCGAAATCGAAACGATTTATTCGGACAAGGCTTTCAATATAAGCCCTCAGATAGGATTAAGACTTAATTTCTAATTAATTATAAATGACTATTCTAATAAAATTAAAACACTTTGGTAAAATGAAAAAATTAATGTCAGGCTGTTTGTTAGCCGGTACTCTTATGTTATTGAATTCGTGTCTGGATGGAGAAAACAGCTCCTCAAACCAGGGAGAGTTTTATGGCGTTGTGGAGATGAATCTGAAAGCCGGAGGAAACGTAATCTATTACAATGACCTGGATTTACCTCTTTATTCGTCAACGTTATCTTCCAAAATTTCAGATGGGGAATGTTGCTTAATCAGTTACTCGTATAAAAGCGAGGATAACCAGAATGTTGCGGCGCTTGGTTACTATACCATACAGGAACTGGGCTATTCGGAAGTGGATAAAGGAATGATAATACCGGTGAAGACGGATACGGCTGTTGTTAAAGAAGACGAACTGCCGATGGCTTCTATCAATCTGACAAACTATGTGAAAGGGTATCTGTTTATTAATTCATACCATGAATCCATGGATACAGGACAGAAAAACCTGTACGAATTATCGTATAATATGGAACAGGAGCCGGAGCCGGAAGGTACTCAAAATGTGTACCAACTCTATTTGCGGACTAACAAAGTGACGGAAGGCAAATCGCCGAAAGACAATCAAATCATCCCAAACGCATATAATGTAAAGCGTTTCTTTGATGCTATCTCTTATGCTGAAAAAGGCAAAGGTAAGACGGAATATTGTTTTAAAATAAATTATATCAGATCATTTACGGATGATTCTATCCCCAATTGGACGTCTACGGAAGTACAAAGAATTACCATACCAACAGAGGAATAACAAATGTTACCCGTATTGTTATATTATTGTAAAAGGAGAGTGAGTTATTCATTCTCCTTTTTTTGTATCTCAAGCTTTTATTATATTTGCAGGCGTAGGCCGGCATCCCGGAACAAAATAACAATAAGATGAAGAAAATCAGTTTATTCATTCTATATAGCCTGTTGGCTGCGATACTCGTCACGTCTTGTCTGGGAGACAGCAACCAGAAAATAACCATTGCCAACCAGCCGGGCGTAGCGATGAAATCGGGTAATGACGTAAAAATACAACTTAAAGACAGCATCTTCATTTATTCCAGCCAGTTGTCGGGGGTTGATAACGGCGATTGTTTATTGCTTAAATACAATCTTGATTACAGTCTGGGCGTCAATGCCGATTCGGGCAGGCAAGCCGGCTTCTTTACCGTAGACCTTCTTGAAGCAAGCGGCGTTCCTCTATACACGGTACTAAATGAGTTGGATACCGTCACAATGTTCAGCAACGAACGCCTTATCAAAGAGATACGGCAAGGGTATGCTTATATCCTCGACCGCCTTTTTTTATACACCATACATCCCGTTGATTCTTTTCAGTTACAAAACCTCTTTGAATTGGCCTATAATGAAAAAAAAGAACCCAGTGGCACAGACGGTAACAACAATCCGGTATACAACCTGTACCTGCGGGTATTTAAAAATCCCGGCGCCAACGAGCAAAAAACAGGCGCGCCCGACAGGCTTTTTATCAATGCTTTTAATTTGTCTGATATTGCCGCGAAAGAACGGGCCGCAGGGAAAGACAGCCTGTTTCTGAAGATAAACTATATAAGTAGCTTTAGCAGAGATACATCTTTCATAAGCGACTGGGCAAGCATACAGTATGCGATTCCTTTTCATCCGAAAAGGAGATAATCATCCGGCCTTTATTTGATAATGGTTAAACGGGCAAACTTTAAAAGTAATTGCTTTTGCCCGAAGTTAGAAAAGTGAACGGTGGCTTTCATGTTTCCGCCACTTCCTTCGAGGGCGATAATTTCGCCTGTTCCAAACCGGTCGTGCCGTACTTTCATGCCTGCTTTCAAACCGGATATATCTTCCGGCAGATTCGTTTGTTCCGGCGGGGCAGGCGGTTCCGCCGCTTGGGGTTGCCGAAACGGAGATGCAAAAGCCGCCGGGCGGGTTAGTTCTCTTTTTGTAAAAAAACTATCCTCGGTAACTTCTCCCGGCACATGAAGGTATTTTGCATCTATGTCCTTTAAAAAACGGCTGGGCGAACACAAATTACTCTTCCCGTTACGAAAACGGCTCCTGGCATAGGTAAGGATACAGTTTTCTTCCGCACGG
>JAITRG010000046.1 GCA_031288515.1 Tannerellaceae bacterium | reverse complement strand
TTCCGAACGGCGTATGTTTATCATTTCTTCCACAGGAACAAAGATATGTGTTTTTTTTATAAACGTTTTCGATTCTTTGGCTTAATGCTTTTTTTGAAGTACCTGAGTAGTTACATTTTGTTTAATCCATATCTTTGCGACGCAATTAAACGATAATAAATTGGCAAGAAAACAATTACCTGTACTGGAAAACATTACAATCAGTGATGTGGCCGCCGAAGGAAAGGCGATAGCCCGCGTAGGCGATAAGGTTGTATTCGTACCCTTTGTTGCTCCGGGCGACGTGGTGGATATACAACTCACACGGAAGAAAAGCAGTTATGCCGAAGGAAAGGCCATCCGTTTCCATTCTTATGCAGCGCTCCGCGCCGAACCTTTCTGCGAGCATTTCGGCGTTTGCGGCGGATGCAAATGGCAGCATCTTCCTTACGAAGAACAACTTAAATACAAATACAAACAAGTGATAGACAACCTTACGCGCATCGGTAAAATACCGCTGGGAGAGGTTCGGCCAATCCTGGGGTCCGAACAAACCCGGCGCTACAGGAATAAGCTGGAATACACCTTCTCGGACAAAAGATGGCTTACGGAAGAAGACGTCCGATCCGGCAAGGCTTTCGGCAATATGAACGGCGTGGGCTTTCATATCCCCGGCATGTTCGACAAAGTGCTGGATATTCATACATGCTGGCTTCAAGACGACGTAAACAACCGTATCCGCTTGGCGGTAAAAGAATACTGTTTCTCCCACGAAGGATACCCTTTCTTTGATTTGCGCCGCCAGGAGGGATTCATGCGAACATTAATTATACGGACAACTTCTACGGGTCAGCTGATGGTGATACTTGTATTCTTCCATGAAGATAAAGAGAAACGCGAGGCTTTGCTCGAATACGTTGCCGGCCGTTTCCCCGAAATTACCTCGTTGCTATATATTATCAACGAAAAGCAAAACGATACGATAACCGACCGGGAAGTGCACGTATTCCGGGGCAACGACCATATGATAGAAGAAATGGAAGGGCTCCGCTTTAAGATCGGCCCGAAATCGTTCTACCAGACAAACAGCCGGCAGGCTTACAACCTGTATAAAGTAACCCGCGAATTTGCCGGCCTCAGCGGTAGCGAACTTGTGTACGATTTATACACCGGTACGGGGACAATCGCTAATTTCGTCTCGCGGAAAGCCCGCAAAGTAATCGGCGTCGAATATGTGCCCGAAGCCATCGGCGACGCCCGGATGAACGCTTCGCTCAACGGTATAGAGAACACGCTGTTCTTCGCCGGCGATATGAAAGATATCCTGAACGAAACCTTTATCAATGAACACGGACGGCCTGACGTTATTATTACCGACCCTCCCCGCACCGGTATGCACGAGGGCGTAATCCGAACCATCCTTGAGGCCACTCCCGCACGGATTGTCTACGTGAGTTGCAACCCGGCTACCCAGGCCCGCGATTTGAGTCTCCTCGATGCAGGCTATACGGTAGAAAAAGTTCAACCGGTGGATATGTTCCCCCATACGCATCACATAGAAAATGTGGTATTGCTTCGTAAGAAATAGCCTCTTGCTGCTGCTCCTGCTCACAGGGTGTTATAGTAACCAGGAAAAGGGGAAAAGCCCGGCGGCTGCAGATTTATCCCAATTGAAAGAGAAAGGAGAGATTACGGCCGTTACTTTATACAGTTCTACCTCCTATTTCCTGTACAGGATGGAATCAATGGGGTATGAATATGATTTGATGAAGGATTTTGCCAACTCACAAGGGCTGAAATTAACAATCGTTGTGGCCGAAAACGTTGCCCGGCTGATTGATATGCTCCGGGCTGGCGAGGCTGACGTAGTGGCCTACCCTATCCCCGTCAACAACCGGCTGAAAAGCGAAGTCCTGTTTTGCGGACGCGAAGAGCTGAGCAGCCAGGTATTGGTACAGTGTATAGACAGAAACGGCAAACGAGTCGCCGACGTAACGGAACTCATCGACAAAGACATTTATATAACCCCTGGCTCCCCGTATCACGACCGGCTGAAAAACCTCGACGCCGAATTAGGCGGCGGCATATGTATACACGACATCGACCGGGATACGATTACTACGGAAGACCTCATCGAAATGGTATCAAAAGGCGATATCCCCTACACGGTAAGCGACGGCAAGACGGCTCGTCTGAACAAAACCTATTACTGGAACATCGACGTCAGCCTGGAAATAAGTTTCCAGCAACGGTCTTCATGGGTGGTAAGGAAAAGCAGCCCGCACCTGGCGGAAGCCATCAACAGATGGGCTTCGGACAAAGTAAGCGAACCTGTCTACAAAGCGGCTATCAAACGTTATTTTGAATTAAGCAAGAAGATATTGGAAATCAGCATGCCCGAAATCGAAAACGGCAACATTTCGCCTTACGACCCCTTATTTAAGAAATATGCCGGCACGCTTGGTTGGGACTGGGAGATACTGGCCTCGCTGGCTTACCAGGAATCGCACTTCAAGCCTGCTGTCGTTTCGTGGGCCGGCGCGATGGGGCTAATGGGCGTCATGCCCGGAACGGCCCTGGCGCTGGGCGTACCCTTAGACGACCTCTCCGATCCGGAAACAAGTATCAAAACCGGCGTAGAAGTATTGCGCCGTTTCCATAAAGGCTTTGACAATGTCTCCGATTCCACGGAACGTATCAAGTTCACATTAGCTTCTTACAATGCCGGCATAGGCCACATACAGGACGCTCAACGCTTAGCCGGAAAATACGGTAGGGACCCGGCCGTATGGGAAGACAACATAACCGAATTCATCCTCCTCAAACGGGAACCGGAATATTACAACGACCCGGTTGTAAAATATGGCTACCTCCGGGGAACCGAAACATATAATTATGTGAGGGAAATATTGGGGAGAGCCGATTATTACAAACAACAATTACGGAATATAAACTAAAGGGTTTTGCCCGTCATAATATCCAACACCAACTTGTCGGTTGATTCCATCCCCTTGGAGCCAATGGCCGTCAGGTTGGCGATTGACTTATCTACATCCCCGTCTATAATACCTTCTATCGGCGTAACAACCTTGTCTTCCATGGCCATCATGGCCGAAAGCATGGCGGTGGAGACGCCGCTGGCTACTTTCAGCGAGCAACTGGGTTTTGCTCCGTCGCATATCATGCCGGTAATGTTACCTATCATATTCTTAATGGCATACGACGTCTGAGCCTTATCTCCCCCCATCAAGTAGGTAATGCCGCAACTGGCTCCGGTAGCCGCCACCACGCATCCGCACAGAGCCGACAAACGCCCCAAGCTCTGTTTGATATAAATGACCATCAGGTTGCTGAGCATCAAGGCCCGTATCAATTGCTCCTCCGAAGAGGTAATGTCTTCGGCAAACGAAAGTACCGGAAGCGTAGCCGCAATGCCTTGATTGCCGCTTCCCGAGTTGGTCATCACCGGAATCAAGGCGCCATCCATACGAGCGTCGCAGGCTGCCGACGTCATTGCCAGCATATGCGTATAGGGTGTATCACCCATATATTTCTTACCGGTTTTGCCGTTGATCGTTTTGCCTACCATATGCCCGTAGCTTCCTTTCATGGACGTTTCAGATGCCTTCTTATTCAGTCTGCCCGTCTCCAGGATAAAGCGAATCTCATCTATCGGCATAATAGTGGCAAACTCATATACCAGCGCGTACGACAACTTCAATTCTTCCGCCTCGCAACATTCTTTCAGGCCTTCCCGACAGGGAGAGTAACGGTCTTCCAATACGTCTCCGTTCTTCTCTACATAAACGATGTTGGTATGTTCACGGCTGATAATGATCCGGGCTTGCTCGTTTCCCGCAAAGGCGACTACTTCAATGTATAGTTTATCAACATTCTCTTTCAGCGAGATACGGATGCATTTCGTATCAACGATAGCTTTTCCCTTCTCCAGCGCTTCCGGAGTCAAATCGCGTAACACTTCCAGCCCATACGCGGATTTGCCAATCAACATACCAAGCGCAATAGCAATAGGCAGCCCTACCATTCCCGTACCGGGTATCCCTACGCCCATCGCATTCTTCAATATATTAGCGCTAAGGTACACCTCAATCTTCCGAGGCTGCGTCCCCAATACTTCGGCAGCTTTGGCAGCGGCAAGCGCCACCGCAACCGGTTCGGTACATCCAATAGCTGGAATTACTTCTTGGTGTATCAAATTCAGAATCTTGTATTTAGTTATGTTATCCATAGTTTTGACGTTTTTGCAGTATTTACACTTTCAGGAATAGCTTTCGTTTATACATTAGCCAAAGGATCAGGTAGATGACAGATGCGTCGGCCAAAGCCGGCAGTACCGGGTAGACCCTCCCCAGGTAAGGCTGCAAACCGAAGAACAACGAATCGCCGATACACCTGAAATCAATGATATTGGCCAGCATATAAGCCGTTATGGAATTCATGCCGTACACTTTCAGCCAGGTAATGTTTTTACGGTACCCTTTATAATCAATCAGGTAATAGAATACGCCCATTAACAAGAAGCAATACCCGCTACTTACCAACACCATCGAACTGGTCCATATTTTTTTAACAACAGGCGCCTGCAATCCCCAAAACCAGCCAGCGGCTACCATGACAATACCTGCAATGAAGAGTAGTTTTACCTTCCGACTTTGCTCGCGACTGCTTTTAATGATTTGTCCGGCAAATAATCCGGTCAGCACGGTTACTCCGAAATTTAAGCTGCTGAATATCCAGGTATAACGATACCGTTCGGAGAAGACTACTTCGCCATCTGCTACCGTAGCGCCGTCGCGGAACCGCCCCAGCACAACGCGGTCTACCCATTCCGCCAGATTGCCGTCCGGCGTATAATCGCCTCCCCCATAACCATTCACCGTAACGAATTGCATAACGGCCCACGAGATAAGAAGCAAGGCGGCAGCAACTCCTATCTGTACCGATTTCCGGCAGTGAAGGAACAACATCGCCGTAATCAGGTATCCTATGGCAATAGCTTGCAACGTATTGGAATACAAATAAATCTTATCCGGATTAAATCCCAGCAGGTTGCCTTGGCACATCATTCCGAAAATCCAAAGGAGCAACACCCGTTTACCGATGCGCCGGTAGACAGCCGACTTATCCGGGCTGGCTTTAAACTTTGAAAAAGCGAAAGGCATCGAGATACCCGACATAAACAAAAAGAGCGGCATTACCAAATCCCATGTAGAGAACCCTTCCCAATGTACATGGGAAAAACCCCACATAAACGAATCGAACCAAGGCGTATGAACAGCCTGTTGAAGCGGATGCATAACGATCTCCAGAGCAACTAAGCAAAAGAGGTCAAAACCACGAAGTACATCGAGAGACTCCAAACGTTGAAGAGGTTGCTGCTTTTCCATTAAGATATTATTTTATTAAGCAACGCAAACTTACATAAAAAATCGCGATTTATAAGCGCATCGAATAAAAATAAAGACCACTCCCACCGATGATTCCATAATTTCAGAATTCCTGACCCTTCATAGCTATTTTATTGAAAGACAGGATAAGAACAGGATGTTATAAGGAAATAGCAATGGCGCTATTATTAGGCGCAACGGCATAGATCAAGAGAAAAAAAAGGAGGTGGTGATGTAAAAAGTATGCTGCTGTAAATATTTGGCAATCAGGAATGAATTGGTATTTTTGTAAATGCAAATAACAATCACCCTCCATTGTCCCGATTGCCAAAGCACAAAGATAAAAAGGAATGGCAGGAAATCGTATGGGACGCAAAATTATTTATGCAAA
>JAITRG010000035.1 GCA_031288515.1 Tannerellaceae bacterium | reverse complement strand
CTTCGGTAAACCATAGCCGCGTTGCGGGTCGGTTGCGCTGCCTGGACAGGCCTGTGCTCTAACGGGAGCTTCGGGAGCGTAAATTATATGTTTGCCCTGAAATTAATCTGTTAAAGTAGAATTATCTTTGGCAGATGTAAACCCTTGAACTATCGGAATTAATTTAATAAAGACAAACATGGATTTAGAATCAAAAAGATTAGAACTGAGAGAAGTGATCTGGGATGATCTGGAAAATATTCATACGCTTTTGTCATCTCCTGAAGTTGACGAGTATAACACGCTGGGCATTCCAAAAGATATTGAGGCGACCAGGGAAATAGTGCGGTCAATGATCGAAGCTCAAAAGGAAGAGAATAGGAAGTCGTACTCCTGGAAAATTATCAGGAAGGATTCCGGCGAGTTTATCGGTATGGCAGGTATAACTTTATCTGCGAACAGATTCAAACTCGGCGAAATTTATTATGAATTTCTTCCCTCACAATGGGGGAAGGGATTTGCGACTGAAATATCAAAGGCCTTGATTAAATCCGGATTCGATGATTTTCACCTTCATAAAGTGGAAGCAGGAGTAGCTACTGAAAATCAGCGATCGGTTCGTGTTTTGGAAAAATCGGGAATGATACGGGAAGGCTTACGAAGAAAGATACTTCCGATCAGAGGAGAATGGAAAGACAACTACCATTATGCAATTGTGGAAGATGATCCGAGAGAGTAGAAATATCACATAAAATTTCGTATTTGTATATAAAACACTTATATTTGTTGCATAGCTTGCTGCGATTCATATACCATTGAATTAATATATATTTGATTTTTTACAAAGCATGAAAAACACATTTACAGCTTTCATGGCGGCGTCTATGCTTTTTGCTTGTAATACGGATCAGCAAAAAGCAGCTTTTACTCCGATAAAGGAAGTTTCTTTTACGGATGTTCATCTTACGGATGATTTTTGGGCGCCTCGTATCGAGACAAACCGTACGGTATCGATCCCTTCGGCCTTCCATCAGTGTGAGATAAATGGGCGGTTCGATAATTTCGCCTTGGCCGGCGGGCTTATAAAGGGAGAGCATCAGGGCGATTTTTCGTTTGACGACACGGACCCTTATAAGATAATAGAAGGGGCTTCGTATTCGCTGGCCATAAAATTCGACCCTAAGTTAGACGCTTATCTGGATAGCGTTATTACGCTTATTGCCGCTGCCCAGGAACCGGACGGATATCTTACAACCTGCGTAACAAATAAATGCGAACGCCTTTCCGGCTGGTGGGGGAGCTCGCGCTGGGAAAAAATCAACAGTCACGAACTTTATAACAGCGGACATCTGTATGAAGCGGCGGTAGCTCATTATAAAGCAACCGGAAAGCGTACGCTTTTAAATGTTGCCTTGAAAAATGCTGATTTGGTATGTAACGTTTTCGGACTGGGCGAAGGGCAAATTAAATATCCTTCGGGGCATCCGATTATAGAAATGGCGCTTGTTAAATTATATAATGTGACAGGCGAACAAAAATATGTAAACCAGGCACGCTATTTTGTGGATGAGGCCGGCCGGCTTTCCAACGGGCGTAAACCGGGTATTTACAGCCAAGACCATAAACCGGTACTGGAGCAGGATGAAATAGTAGGGCACGCCGTACGGGCCGGTTATTTTTATTCGGGCGTAACGGATGTGGCCGTTTTACAGCAGGATGAGGAACTGCTTAATGCCGTTAAGCGTGTATGGGAAAATGCGGTAAGTAAAAAACTGTATTTGAATGGAGGAATTGGTTCGCGTCCGCAAGGAGAGGGCTTCGGCCCTGATTATGAGTTGAACAACTTTAATAACTATTGCGAAACATGCGCCTCTATTGCTAATGTATACTGGAATCATCGTATGTTTCTGGCAACCGGCGAATCGAAATATACAGATGTATTGGAAAGAACTTTGTATAACGGGCTGATTGCCGGCGTGTCTTTAAGCGGCGACAAATTCTTTTATGACAACCCAATGGCGTCGAACGGCGTGCACGAACGTGAAGAATGGTTTGGCTGCGCTTGTTGCCCCGGTAATGTGACGCGTTTTATGGCTTCGGTACCCGGTTATATGTATGCTGCCAATGCCGGTGGTATTTTTGTAAACTTATATGCTACCGGAAATGCCGGGGTAGCTTTGGGAAACGACACGATTGAACTGATACAGCAAACCGGTTATCCGTGGGACGGCAATGTGGAAATTACGGTAAATCCTTCTGCCGGTAAACGTTTTGCACTC
Source organism: Tannerellaceae bacterium (assembly GCA_031288515.1). Lineage (GTDB taxonomy): Bacteria > Bacteroidota > Bacteroidia > Bacteroidales > Tannerellaceae > DFXE01. Next base: position 10,928 of record JAITRG010000035.1, on the reverse strand, counting down.
AGGCTTCGCATCCCGGGCTGGGCCACAGATAGGCCAACGCCTTCCGATTTATATACGTATGTGGATAATGCACGCCCGGAAGTAAAGATAAGCGTAAACGGTAAAAAACAAAAAACGCTTACCGATAACGGATACGCCGTGATTGAACGGAAATGGAACACGGGCGACAAAGTAACGCTTGCCATGGATATGCCGGTAAGAAGAGTACAGGCGCATCCGAAGGTAATCTATAATAAAGGTTTATTAGCGATGGAACGGGGCCCGGTAGTCTATGCTTTGGAAGGCGTAGACCAGCCGGAAGACTATGTGTTTGATATTGTAATTCCGCGTGAGGCAACGATTACTCCACAATATGAACCCGGTTTATTAAACGGAGTAACGGTACTGACCGGCGATGCTTTCAGGATGAAAAAAGAACAGGGAAGCAATCAGTTGGTAGAAAAACCATTTACATTTAAAGCCATCCCGTATAGTACCTGGAATAACCGCGGGAAGGCGCAGTTAGTTGTCTGGACGCCGGAAAAAGCCGGTCAGGCGATTGTTCAACCGGAACCTGCGATTGCATCAAAGGCCAAAATGATTCATGGCTGGGGATTCAACGACCAGTTTGAACCCACCTCATCGGCGGATATAAATACGCCTTATCATTATTGGTGGTTGAAATCGGGAACGGAAGAATTTATCGGTTATCAATTCGACAAACCGCAGACGGTGTCGAGCGTTGAAATTTACTGGCTGGCATTTGAACATTACGATGTAGTATACAAAGAACCCGAATCATGGAAATTACTATACAAGGCCGGCAATGAATGGAAAGAAGTGAACAACCCTTCTCCATACCGGACAGCCATCGATCAGTATAACAAAGTAACATTCGACCCGGTAACCACCACGGAATTAAAATTGACGGCCCAACTGTATAAAGGGTATTCAGGAGGAGTCATTGAATGGAAAATAAACGAATGAACATATGAAAAAGATTACAGCTTTATTTCTTATGGGTATATGTAGTTTGGGAAATGCCCAAATAAAAAACGGAGGGTATCCTATTACCCCTGTGCCTTTTACTTCCGTGAAAGTTACCGATCACTTTTGGGGGCAACGGTTGAAAGCCAGCCGTGAAGTCACAATACCGTTAGCATTCGGTAAATGTGAAGAAACCGGGCGATATGAAAATTTTGTCAAAGCGGCCAATCCAAGCCCTGTTTATAAGGTGGAAGGATTTTCATTCGACGATACGGATGTATATAAAACCATTGAAGGAGCCAGTTATTCGATGCAAACCTATCCGGATAAAAAACTGGCGGAGTATATCGACAGCGTAATTACAATTATGGCGGCAGCGCAGGAGCCGGACGGCTATTTATATACCGCCCGTACGATGAATCCGCAGCGCCCTCATGAATGGGCAGGCAGCAAGCGTTGGGAGAAAGAAGAAGAACTGAGCCATGAGTTCTATAATTTAGGTCATATGATAGAAGGCGCTATAGCCCACTATCAGGCAACCGGTAAAAGAAATTTCCTTGATATTGCAGTTAAATATGCCGATTGCGTGGAACGGGAAATAGGAGATAAGCCGGGGAAGCAGGTTTTTGTTCCCGGACACCAGATAGCAGAGATGGCCCTCTCCAAGTTATATCTGGTTACGGGAGAACAGAAATATCTTGATTTGGCCAGGTTTTTTCTGGATAAACGCGGTTATACCGAAAGAAAAGATATATATAGCCAGGCGCATAAGCCGGTATTGGAGCAGGATGAAGCCGTTGGCCATGCCGTACGCGCCGCATATATGTATTCGGGCATGGCGGATGTGGCGGCTCTGACGGGTGATACCGGTTATATACACGCCATAGATGCTATATGGAATAATGTAGCCACTAAAAAGCTGTATATAACGGGAGGAATCGGCGCTACGAACCAGGGGGAAGCATTTGGCAAAAATTATGAATTGCCCAATAGATCGGCCTATTGCGAAACATGTGCAGCCATAGGGAATGTATATTGGAATTACCGCCTGTTTCTTTTGCATGGCGAGTCCAAATACTATGATGTACTGGAACGTACCTTATATAATGGCCTGATATCGGGCGTATCACTTGATGGAGGAGGCTTTTTCTATCCCAATCCCCTGGAGTCTGCGGGGCAACACCAACGGCAGCCCTGGTTTGGCTGTGCCTGTTGCCCTTCCAATGTATGCCGTTTTATTCCTTCCTTACCGGGATATGTATATGCCGTAAAAGAGAAAGATGTATACGTCAATCTCTATATGGGCAATACATCCGGACTGGAAGTGGAAGGGAAGAAAGTAACGCTTGCCCAATCAACGGAATACCCTTGGAACGGCGATATTAAGATAGAAGTTACTCCCCAATCGAAACAACAGTTTACGATGAAAGTACGTATCCCCGGATGGGTGCAAAATGAAGTTGCACCTGGCAACCTGTATACCTATTCCGACAGTAAACAACCGGGTTATACGGTAAAAGTGAATGGTTTGCCGGTTGACGGCCCTTTGGATAAAGGCTATTTTGCTATCTCCCGCCAATGGAAAAAGGGAGATGTTATAGAGGTACATTTTGATATGGAGCCACGTACAGTGAAAGCCCATCCTGACGTAATAGCAGACAACGGGCGTATCGCTGTGGAAAGGGGACCGGTTGTTTATTGCGCCGAATGGCCGGATAATGACTTTAGCGTGTTGAGCGTATTTATGAATCGCAAACCGGCATTTGCAGTAGAAGGCAAACCCGATTTACTTTATGGCATTCATCAGATTACGACAGCGGCTCAAACATTGAGTTATGATGAAAAAGGGCGTTTGCAAACAAAAGATGTAACCTTATCATTAATCCCTTATTATGCATGGGCGCACCGGGGGAAAGGCGAAATGTCGGTTTGGTTGCCGCAGGATGTAAATGCCGCGCACCCTTCCGTCACACCCGAAAAATAAATCCTGTCTATTGCGTATAGAGATTATCTTATTGACAGTGCAGATTTTTTATTGTACATTTGCAATACGGAAAAAATAAGTAATAACAAAAAAGTAAAGAATTATGAAAACATTGGATTATCTTCATTTGGATGCTTCGAAAGCAGGGAGCGTAGTAGACGGTTTGCAACAGTTATTGGCGGATTTCCAGGTATTTTATACCAACCTTCGTGGATTCCACTGGAATATTAAGGGGCACGGATTTTATGTGTTGCATGGAAAGTTTGAAGACATGTATAATGATGCTGCAGAAAAAATAGATGAAATAGCCGAACGTATTTTAATGCTGGGCGGCGTTCCTGAAAACAAATTCAGCGAATATCTTAAAAAAGCCGGGATTCAGGAACTCTCCAACGTATCATGCGGAGAAAAAGCCGTTAAAAGCGTATTGGATTCACTGAGCGTACTGATTGAAAGCGAACGGAAACTGTTATCGCAAGCCTCCGAAGCAAACGACGAATCAACGGTTGCATTACTGAGCGATTACCTGAAAGGACAGGAAAAAACAGTATGGATGCTGGTCTCTTTCCTATCGTGCGATTGTAAAGAATAAAACTATAGTATTTATAAACGGAAAAGGTACCGAGACCATTGTCTTAGTACCTTTTTGCCTTTAACTCCATCAATGAGTTTACATATCAAAAACAAATCATCATGTTAGAGAACGAATTTTTAGAAAATACCATACAGAACTGGGCTATATCCATCCTTTTTATTATAGGCGCCTATGTAATTGTGAAGATTGTTTCATGGACAGGCGAAAAATACATCAGTCCTTTTACAGAAAAAACAGATAATAAACTGGATGATATTATATATCGTTCGGTAAAACCGCCTCTTGTTTTTGCTATTATGTTAATGGGATTTTGGGTAGCCATCCATCGATTGACTTGTCCGGATACGTTTATAAAGACGGTTGATAGCGCCACTAAAATACTGATTATCTTAAATATTACCTGGCTTTTTGCCAAACTTACCAGCCGCTTGCTTGAACAATACTGGACAGGAAGCGACGATAGCCCTCAACAACATAAAATGTATCCTATCGTAAACCGTACACTTTTGGTTGTTGTATGGATAATTGGCTTGGTGATGGCGTTGAGCAATGTGGGAGTTAATATCGGCGCATTACTTGGCACATTGGGTATTGGAGGTATTGCTTTTGCTTTGGCCGCTCAGGATACGGTAAAAAATATTTTCGGAGCCTTTACTATATTAACCGATAAGCCTTTTAAGATTGGCGATACGGTGCGCATCGACAGTCTTGAAGGAACAATTGTAGATGTAGGAATTCGCAGTACAAAAATCATGGATTATGATAAAAGACTGATTACCATACCTAACTATAAAATAGTAGATGCTTTGATAATGAATATTTCCTCGGAAAACCCTTACAGGCGCGTCGTAATAAAAATTGGGTTGACTTATGATACCACGCCTGAAAAAATGCAGGAAGCAATGGATTTATTGAAGTCTATACCCTCAAGAGTCCCCCATTTAAAACAGGATGAGGCAACCGTATTCTTTTCCGATTTCGGCGATTTTGCCATGGGTATCACATTTATTTATTTTATTGAAAAAGACGCAGGCATTCAGCCGGTAACATCCAGCGTAAACATGGAAATATTAACATCTTTCAATAAAGCAGGACTTAGCTTTGCCTTCCCGTCTCAAACGTTATACATTAATTATCCGGGCGTAAAATAGCCTCATCTCATCATGTATCCCTTCTTTTCCAATGAACTGAAAATTAAAAACACCTAAAATCCGCAAGCTATAAATTTGATTGATTCATAAAAAATACATTTGGCTCGTTTAGTTCAAGCCTGCTTTGTTTTTCTCCTCAAAAAGGAGTTTTTATGAAAACAAATATTTATTCTAAGACGGATTTTGCATGTATTATATTGAGTGATGGATATACGACTACTATCGAATCGAAAGATAAAGGTTTCATCAGTCTGAACGCAGAAATATTATTCTTCAATATCATATGAAAGAGAAACCAAACAGCGTATCTGTAGATAACAAAACTCTCAAAAATGTTGAAGAAAATGAGATTTTGAATAAACAAGACGTTGATTTCTCTTCTTTAGAATGGTCGTGGAATGAAACAATGATAGTTTCAGGAAAGGACGGGATTTACCGGAGGGATCACGTATAATACGCTGTAATTATTCTACAATCTTTCCCGTATCATTCAGGTATTGGACAAACGCATTCCATGCTGCTTCCCTCTTTTGGGCGTTTTCTTCCCGTAGACGTTGAGCCTCTTCCCCGTCCGGTCCGAGATTTTCAAGCGCAGGATAGCCGTCTTGGATATAGTATTTAAATTCGGCCGGCCGATAAAAGCCGTCTTGTTTCTTTGTATCAATCTGGAATACGAGATCATTTACCGTTTGCGGGTTATCAGACGCTATTACGGTAGCGCTCAGGAGGAGACTGTCTTCCCTGAAAATGTCGAGCCGTATGGGAGCAAGCTCGTACAGGTTGGAAAGGATGTTATAGTCGGAGAAAACGATTTCCCGCGTTCCGGAGTTGAACGACAGAATGGATTTCCCGATAAACACTGTGCCTGTAATACCATCCTCTATTGTGATTGTGGCCGAGAGGTCGTATACAACGGGAGGAATAAGGACGTCGGGCAACGTCTCGTTGTTTTCGGGGATGTCGCTGTCGCTATTGGTCAGGAGATTGTTTTCATCCAGATAACGGATGAAACGTTCCCAGGCAGGTTTTCTTTTTTCAGCCGCTTCTTCTCTTGCCTGAAGCATTTGACGCTGCTGTTCGTTGAGATTACTGTAAATGGCAAAGTCGGGATAACCGTCTTTCAGGTACATCCTTTTCCTGTCGTAATAAAATACCAGGTCGTTGATGGCATAACCCGAAAAACCGCTTACTGCGGTTGCGGTAAAAAGCGAGTCTTCCTCCAGATAAAATATAAATTTCCGGTCGAAAGCCAGTGAATCGCAAATGTCGTAATACGTGAAATTTACGAATGTTATCTCGCCGGTTTCCACATTAAACGACTTGATGTCACTGCCTTTGAACGCCTGCGTTTCCGGGATTTCCATCGCTTTTGTTTTCACTACCAGCTCGCTGCCCTGCACTTCCTCTTCTGCTATCGGAGCATTCCCCTCTTCCGTATGGCTGCAAGAACAGAAAGAGAATGCAACTCCCGCTATCAGTAAATAAAACTTTTTCATTTTGAAATTATTTTGAAAATTAAACATAGGTTTATCGTGTTTTTAGTTTTTATATCGCCCTTCCTTTTTCAGTTGTTCTATGAACTTGTTCCATTCGTCAGCTATCTTTCGCATGTTTTCGTCACGCAATTCCTGCGCTTTCTGCGGATTCATAAGTACAGATGTATCAGGGTAGCCGTCTCGCAGAAAATATCGGTTTTCTGTTATATTATAATGAAAAACCAAACTGTTAAAAATTTGCGAACTAAGATCGGATACATATATCATGGATGAAAACAGGTATTCATCATTAATATAAAACCTGATTGCAGGCGTTGCATAAAGGAAAGGATTGTTTATCGGGTTGTTTGAAGAGTTATTCTTAAAACAGAGTTCTTTCGTCGTTTCATTAAACCACAGGATATCGTCGCCGGTAAAAACGACTGTCTCCAATGCCTCGCTCCTTGTCGCAACGCCTTCTGCTGCGTTCGAGGTTTTGATAATGATACTTGATGCCGTTTGTACCGGTACATCTTCCGGTTCCGGACGGCATCCGGGCATCGATAAACTTAATAAAGTTATATAAAAGAAAACGGCTCGTTTCATCCTGTATCTTTTTATTTTTATTTGTTTCTACTAATATACCAACTAAATTCGTAAATACCCTACCCCGAATCGTATAGTTTTATTTTTCGCGCTCTTCATTTCCTGTGATGGAAGGTTTTCCTGCCGGCTTGGCGCCGCCACGTTCAAAGCGGACGCTTATTTTCAACAGCAACATTTGATTGTAGGAATCCAGGCGGAGGGTTGTTTTCTCATCGTAAAGCGGCGTATCCATTTCTTTCACACGATCGTAGCATACGCCGAACGCCACGGGCGGGATGTATGATAGCATGACGGAGATACGTTCGCGCCATAGTTCCTTTTGTACCGAAAGGCGCCAGTAATCCCTGCCGGACATTTGATAGCCCTGCCACAGGATATTTTTCTTCATGTCGCGGTAATAGCCCAGTTGTACGCCAAACGTAGCGCCTGGATGATACCAGTTTACTTCCGAAAAGAACAGCCAACCGTTAAGCGAATTGCGAACGCGCCGGTGCAATGCCTCGCTGTGATAGAGCGTAACGGCGTTTTTCAGCCGCAAATAGCCGAACATCCGGTCGTAAGCGGCTTGCACGCTATATTCCCGTGTATTGATGTTATCGAAAGTGCGGTATAACTTATACTCCTTTATCTCGTATACCTCGCTGATGCCGTCGCGGACAAAGTTGAACTGCGGAATGATTCTCCATTGGCCCCACAGCGCGAGTTCTGCAAAAGCCTGATGCCTGACCGCTGTTTTCAAAGCCGGGTTTCCGATTTGCGTCAGAAAGGTATCAATCATCACACTCATCGGACTTAACTGATAAAGCGACGGATAGGACTGGTTGGCGGCATAACCGGCAAGGATATGTACCCTGGGGGTTATCTTATAATTGGTCTGAAAGAAAGGCAACAGGCGAATATAATTATCGGGTGTTTCCCTGTTTCGCGTATTGATTCGTTCCACGGCGGCGCCTGCCTTCAGTCCGGCTTTATCCGACGGATTGTACGACAGATAAGCATACGCTTTATTTCGTTGTTCGCTGTAATCAAGGAAGCCTATCCCCTTGTTACTGGTTGAAGCATACCGGCGCCGGATGTTGGAATAGCCCGCCTCTGCCGACAGCTTGTCCGACAGAAAATACTTTCCTTCCACATTCAATACGGTTTGGTTTTTGTATTCATTGTAGAAATTTTCATACTGGTAGTTTGTCGTTTCTCCCTGATGGTATTCGTTCTCTATCAGGTTATAATAATAATTGTAGGAAAAGCCGCCGTGCAGATGGAGCCGGTCTGTAATCTGTCCCTGATAGAATGCCGAGCTTGCAAATGTATAGGCTTTTGTCCGGTCTTCCGTTGTGTTTATGAGAATACGGTTGCGGTTAGTTGACAAATCCGTCCGGCGCAGGGTATATGCCTGACGGGTATATACGTTTCCCGATACATAATCTCCCTGAACGCCTGCAAGATGGCGAGGCGTTATCCGATAATTGGCGCCTCCGGACAGGGTATTGTTTCCGGATTCGTACAAATTGTTCGGATGTTCCGATGGAACGGAAGCGAGTATGGAGTTGCCGTATGCCAGTTCTTTGGATGAAAAGAGGTTCCTTTTTTTCCGTTCATACGAATACGTCCCGAAAAAATTCCATTTACGGGTTGCATAAGTAATTCCCACGGCAGGGCGGTCTTCCGCCCGTCGGCTGTAACCGTTTGATTCCGACAGGTTCAGCGATGAAATATCCGATACGTTCACATCGTATCCGGTATAATTCCCGTTGAGCATGAAATTGACGATCGCCATATAATCGTCCGATACGAAACGACCGGAAGACGCCTGCATCACTTCCACGGCATGAATCCTGCGCGGCGAAAGATGCCACAGGTAAGCCTGCGGGTATTGTATCCCGTCTACCAGTAGCAATACGTTTGTACGATTATTCACCATAACGGCTTTTGAATAATCGTCGAAGCGTACGCCGGGTATCCGGTTCAGCAATTCCATGGCGTTATCTACGCCGTTATACATTTGCGGCGATACGCTGTAAATGACACGATTGGGTTTGTCCCAGTCTGCCGTTACAACCGTCTCGCCCAGCGGAATTGCTTTTTCTTTTAATGTGAAAACGCCCAATTCTCCATGCCTGTCCCGAATGTCTGCCAAAAGTGTTTCATATCCGAGATAGCTGATTTTTAATTTTTCCGGCCTGACGGTTGTTTCAAAAGAGAATCGTCCTTCTCCTGTTGTTATCCCCGCCAGAAACGGCTCGCCGTCAGAATGCAGCAGACTGACGGTTGTGTATTCCAGAGGCTCGTGGGTAGACTCGTTAATCACCGTTCCTTTGAAGGCAACTTGTTTTTTCAAAGCGGATGTAACATCTTTGTCTGCTGTTTCGTTATCGCCGGCAGGCACAATAACATATACGTTTCCTATTTTTTCAACATGGAAAGGCTTGTTTTCAAGCAACCGGAACAAGGCGTCTTCCCTGGTTTCAAATGATTCCGAGAGGGACACGGAGTATGCCGACAAGGCTCTTTCGTCGAAAGAAATTTCCACGCCGAGCGTATTCAACACTCTGCTTAACGACTTATTATCAACGTCCAGCCGGAACGCCTGCGGAAAGGCGGACGGTATTGCCGACAACAGAAAGAGGGCGATAATACCGGCTTTTTTCACCTGTCCAGGATGTTGAATGTAATCCCGAATGGTTTGCCGATAATCTCAAGTACGCCTTCCGGCCGCTCCGTTTTGGAAAAGTTCCCGGTATAGAGGTAATCCTGTTTGTAGCCGGGCATAACGTGTATATCGTATTGGCGTTCTATCTCGGCAATGACTTCCGAAAGGGGCGTTTCGGCAAACTCAAATTTCCCCTGCATCCATCCTGCCGTCCGCGTGAAAACAGCTTCTTTACCTACTTCCAACACTTCTCCGCGCCATACTGCCTGCATACCGGGAGTAAGCGTGGCGATTTCCTTTCCGATGCTAACTTCCACCTGTCCGTCCAAACAGGTTACGCAGTACTTTTCAGGACGGGCATATACGTTAAAAGTCGTGCCCAGCACATGCACCCGCTTGCTACCGGACTGTACGCCGAAACGGCTACCCGGCTTCACCTCAAAACAAGCTTCTCCTTCCAGCGTGGCTCTCCTCAAAATAAGCCATTCAAGCGGCTTGTACGATAGTTTGCTTCCGGCGTTCAGCGTTACCGTCGAATTATCGGGAAGCCTGATTTCGACATGCTCGCCCCTTACCGCTTCTTCCGTTACCGTATATAAATGGATGGTAAGAGAGAGCAAAACAAGGAGAATAGCCGCATAACTCCAAAACGGAAGCCGCTTAACCGGGGTTTTCATCTTCCCCTGTTCGCCTTCCTGCACCATAAGAGGTTCAAAAATCTCTTTCCATACTTCTTCCTTGCTTTTGGCCCATTCGGGTTTAATTCTGACAGGTTCCATATCCAATATCTTATTTATCTGTTTATCGAAATTTCGTCCTAAGCAACCGCAATGCGGCGCTTACATGTTTCTCTACTGTTTTGACGCTGACGCGAAGGTTTCTCGCAATCTCCCTGTATTTCATTCCGTTCTCACGGCTCATCAGGTAAACTGTCCGCTGCATTTCCGACATTTGTTTCAACGCTTCCGTATAAGCGGCGACAGATTCCCTGCCTATCATTTCTTCTTCCGGCGACAGGCCACAGTCATCTTCCTCCCCAAAACTTTGTTTGTAATTCATCCGGCGTAGTTCTTTCCTGTAATGATTGATAAAACCATCGGTTGCCATTTTATATAACAACGGCCTTATACAATCGCCCTTCAAATCTTCCCGCTTTTCCCAAATCCGCAAAAATACCTCCTGCGTAATATCCGAAGCCGCTTCCCTGTCGCCACAACGATAAAAGATGAAATCCCTGATTTTATCAAAATTCAGTTCAAACACGTCTTTAAATTCTTCCTTACTCAACATGCAACGCCACATTCTTTCTACATATATACCAACTAAATCCCAATCTACCCTACCACAAACCCCTGTTTTTTTATCAGCAAAAAAACAACCGCTAAGTGATTGTTACGAAATAATAAGACGTCTATTCGGGTAAAATGGAGTAATTCCATTCGCCATGAAAGTTAGCTGGGCACAGATTGATTTCCGCAAATTGTTCATCTGTTATTTCTAT
>JAITRG010000008.1 GCA_031288515.1 Tannerellaceae bacterium | reverse complement strand
CTGAAGTAGGCGTTAATCCTTTTGAACATACTACGCAATGGATATCCGGAAAATTTGCCGCAACAGGGGCATGGCCTGAGCAATCATCAGAGCACAACCTGTATAACACATCTTATTTGCGATTAAAGACAATAGAATTGGGTTATACAATACCCTTCCGCCTGCTTGATAAAATAGGGATACAGATGGCAAGGTTTTATGTAAATGCTTATAATCTGCTGACTATAAAAGATAAGGATTTGATTTCCGATCCTGAACACACGAGTGATACATGGGGAAATGCATACCCTATGGCTAAATCTTTTTCTGTTGGCTTAAACTTTAAATTTTAACAGAGTATGAAAACTGTAAAATATTTATTCATTTCATTTGTTTTAATATGTTCAGCGCCGGGGTGTATGGATTTGAACGTTCCGCCGGTAAATGTTGTAACAGATGACGTCATATTCGGTTCTGAAGACGGAATAAGATCTTTTCTTGCTCGTGTTTACGGGGCAATGCCGATTGAGGATTTTCGCTTTAACCATACAAACGGGATCAACCATTTTTATGCCATCAACCCTTTTTCGTGCCTTACGGGAGAAGCTATAAGCCGTGATGTGGGAGGCGCTAATACCGAAACTCATACCTACTGGAGCGAGGCATACTCTATATTTCGCGATCTTAATTACTTTATGGAAACGGCGCCTTCCTATAAGGATAAGGGTGGTTTCAGCGATGCGCAAATGAATCAATGGCTGGGAGAGTGCTATTTTATCCGCGCCATGACTTATTTTGCCATGGTTAAGCGCTATGGAGGAGTTCCCATAGTAACGCAGGTGTTAGCGTATAATTCAGACAGGCTTGAAGAACTTGACATCCCTCGCGCTTCAGAGGAAGAAGTTTATAATCAAATTGCTTCCGATTTTGATGAAGCCTACAAGTTGCTGCCTGAACAAACGAGCGTGTCAAGAGCCAATAAATATACTGCAATGGGTTTCAAATCAAGAGCCATGTTGTATGCCGGTTCTATTGCCAGGTACAATGTTACGGAACTTTTTGATCCGAATACTCAAAAGCGGCTATGCGGCATCCCAAGCGATAAAGCCCAGAATTATTTTAAACAAAGCTATGATGCGGCCAAATTGCTGGAAGGACATTATGAACTTTATACAAAAGCGTGGAGCGCTACGGATAAAGATGCTCAATATAAAAATTTTGCAGATATGTTTTTTGATGCATCCAGTCCTGAGAATATCTTTGTCAGAGAGTACGGCTATCCGTATTCTGTGCATGGATACGATTGCTATAATGTCTGTTTGCAGTATATGACAAGCACTTATGCAGCGGAAACAAATCCGACCCTCAGTTTTGTTGAAATGTTCGACGGCCTTCCCAGGAAAAGCAATGGCCAGATTCAGGTTTATGATGAAGACGGTTATTATGTTTTATACGAAAAGCCTATGGATTTATTTGCAAATGCCGAACCGCGATTAAGAGCGACAGTTATTTTCCCCGGCGACCTCTTTAAGGGAGAAGCATTGGAAGTTTATCGTGGAATTTATAAAGTTCCTGTCGGCGAAGGAATAACCCGTTTATTGCCCGAAGGCTCCACTGAACTATATAATAGCGTTCCTGATATTGCAAGCAGGATTCTAATGTCAACCAATTCGCAAACGCAAGAAACGATCACAGATAATGCAGGCAATAGCTACAATGCGGCAGGCGCAAGCGGAGTTTTCAACAATCAAGGCGTAGCTTGTTTGGGAGGCTTTGGTTTGCGTAAATACATGAACCCCGATATGCCGGCTGATCTGGTGGTAGAAAACAGGTCTGACCAGAACTGGATTGAACTTCGTTACGGCGAAATATTGCTGAACCGGGCGGAAGCCGCTTTTGAACTCTTTTTAATGGCTCAGGGAGAACAGTACAGAACTGACGCTTATAACTGTATCAGACAAATTCAGGAAAGAGCCGGCGCCGATATTGTTCCGGCAGCAACGGATATTACGTTGGATATCGTTCGAAAAGAACGTCGGAAGGAGCTTGCCTTTGAAAATAAAACATGGTGGGACCTTAAACGTTGGCGAATATTGGAACTGGAACAAAATAATACCCTTTTTAGAAGTTTAATGCCCTTTTTTATTTTAAATGAAAACAAATGGTTTTTTGATGATAGATTAGATGAAACCAATAAGCGTTATACCTTTGATACAAGATGGTATTATAAGTCAATTCCAAGCGATCGAATAAACGAGAGCCCAAGTTTGCTTCAAAATTTAGGTTATTAATAAAAACGTACGTAAGATGAAAAATCTAAAATATTCTTTAATATGTTGCAGCCTTGCCCTGCTTGTATTTTATTCATGCGTTCCTCTCGATAATTACGATATGCCTGAGGAAACATTAAAAGGTACCGTGTATGTAGCAGGAACCAATAAGACAGAATCCATACAAACGGAAGTTAGCGACCAGGGCGTACGAATCAGGATGCTGGAATATAGCTGGAGCGATAATCCGCAACCCTTTGATTTTTACGCCATGCAAGACGGGAAGTATAATAACACAAAGATTTTTAAAGGTAATTACAATATTTGTGTTGCAGGCCCCTTTGTTCCACTTCAGCAATATGATCCCAGCGGGAATTTAACCGTTGACGGAAGTATAACCCGTGATATAAAAGGTACTGTGGAAATAGATTGGGAAGTAGAACCATTTTTGAAAATAGAATGGGTTGGCGAACCTGTTGTGAATGCGGCTAAAACAAAAATTACAGCTTCTTTCAGGATAACAAGAGGTACTAATAACCCAAACTTTCAGCAAAATGTAACCGATATTTACCTTTTTGTCAACTCTTCGAGCTACCATGTTGGGCAGCATAACCATGACAACCGGTATTCAGGGAGACTGCAAGGCAATGCCGCACAGGCAGCTTTTGCAACCGGAGATGTTATTACGCTTACAACTCAAGGCGAATTTTCTCCGGAGAGAGATTATTATGTCAGAGTTGGAGCCCGTATAAACTATCAAACAGAAGGCCAGCAAAGATATAACTATAATGAGCCGAAAAAAGCGAACGTTTTGAGTAATTAATTTCTAATAAAACCGTTTTCTATTTGTTTGAAAGCCATTTTAATGTGAGCTCGGTAGGAGATAGATGCTATTGATACAAAATCTAAAATCGAGCTCGCGTTATTTTTAATCAATTTAAAAATTTTATAATGAAAAAAATAATTATAACACTATTCTCTATATTATTTGTATTGAGCTGTAAGACAAATAATGTAAATTTAAATAAAAAAGGATTGAACAATGATGGAGAAAAAACGGCATTTCAAACGTCTAATCCTTGGAAACCAGCGACCGATGTCAGAGCCGACGTCGCTATTGTATATGGCGCCGGCGACAGGCGAGCCTCAAACAACAGGTCGGCAATGACATTTGAAGAACGAGTTCAGTCGTGGCGAGATCGTGGATATATCACTCACTTTATGACCGGTATTGCCTGGGGTAACTATCAGGACTATTTCACCGGTAAATGGGACGGTAAATGGCATTTAGACGAAGGACAGGTTACAGCGCGCGGCGATACGCTTTGGCATGGGAATCTGGTACCTTATCTTGTACCATCTGAAAATTTTCTTAAATACATGAAAGAGGTACATGTGAAACGCGTAATAGATGCCGGCATTGATGCAATTCACATGGAAGAACCCGAATTTTGGATGCGTGCCGGTTATAGCGAAGCATTTAAAAGAGAATGGCAGGATTATTACGGATTTGAATGGCGCCCTCAACATGAATCGCCGGAAAATACTTATTTGGCTAATAAACTGAAATATCATCTGTATTACAGAGCTTTAGAAGATGTATTTACATTTGCGAAAGAATACGGAAAAAGTAAAGGATTGAATGTAAGATGTTATGTTCCAACACATTCGCTTGTTAATTATTCGCAGTGGATGATCGTCAGTCCCGAAGCAAGTTTGGCCTCGCTTTCATGTGTCGATGGCTATATTGCACAGGTTTGGACAGGAACATCACGTGCGCAAAATTTTTTCAATGGAGTTGGCAAAGAACGTGTATTTGAAACGGCATATCTTGAATATGGCTCAATGGAATCAATGACAGCCCCTACCGGGCGTAAGCTCTTTTTCCTTACTGACCCTATAGAAGATCAAGCTCGCGATTGGGTTGATTATAAAAAAAATTATCAGGCTACTTTTACTGCTAAATTACTTTATCCCAATATTGCAAACTATGAAGTAATGCCTTGGCCTGACCGTATTTACGAAGGTTTATACAGAACAAGCCCAAGCAGTAATGAAAGGGAACAAATTCCAAGATATTATTCCACACAAATGCAGGTAATGATTAATGCATTAAATTTTATGCCGTTATCTGACAATACATTAAGCGGTACTCCCGGAATAAGCGTAATGATGTCAAACTCGTTAATGTTTCAGCGTTTTCCGAATCATGCAGGTTATGAAGATCCGGATTTTTCAAATTTTTACGGACAAACGCTTCCTTTCGTAAAGCGAGGAGTACCCGTAAAAACATTGCATATTGAAAACGTGTCATATCAGGAGACATGGAAAGACGTCAAAGTTTTGATTATGTCCTACTCCAATATGAAGCCGATGGATGAAAAATATCACCGCTACATAGCCGAATGGGTTAAAAATGGAGGCATGCTTGTATATACAGGAAGAGATACTGATCCTTATCAGACCGTATTGGAATGGTGGAATAGCAACGGAAACAAATACCGTACTCCAGTTGATCACCTGTTTGAATTAATGGGTTTTGAAGCTGGTTTGGGAGATGGCGAATACAAATACGGTAAAGGAATATTGCGAGTGATTCGTATCGATCCGAAAGAATATGTTCTTGAAGCAGGCAAGGATGCAGGCTTTGTTAGTATTGTTAAAAAACTCTATGAAGAAAACGCAAAAGCAGGGAAAATGATCTTCAAAAATAATTTTTATTTAGAAAGAGGCCCTTATACAATGATTGCAACGTTAGATGAGAGCGTAAGCGACGCTCCTTATATTTTAAAAGGCAGTCTGATAGATTTGTTTGATCCGAAACTGCCGGTTTTAAAAGAAAAAGTAGTTAAACCGGGCGAGCAGGCTTATTTATTTTCAATTGATAGAGTGGAAAATAAAAAACAGCCGCAAGTTTTAGCTGCTGCATCAAGAGTTTATGATGAAAACAGAACTGAAAAAAGTTATTCTTTTATAACTAAAAGTCCATTGAATACAACAAATGTTATGCGTATTTTATTACCGGAAGATCCTTTAAAAATCACTATCGGGGATAACAATGGAAATAGTATTCCATCTGAGAATTTATGGGATAAAGAAAGTAAAACATGTTTCTTAACTTTTGAAAATAATCCTGATGGCGTTCAGGTTACAATTGAATGGTGAAAAAATAATTAAACGTTAAGTCAAAAATTTAAATGTATGGAAAAACTAATTGTTCTATTAGTAACAGTTTGCACAGGGATTTGTCCGATATTTTCGCAAAACAGTGTCGACACATATTCTAATCCGGTTGCGGACAGGAATTTTCCCGATCCATCCATAATAAAAGCAGAGGATGGATCGTTTTATATTTACGGAACATCACGATTGATAGACATTATGAAATCCGATAATTTGGTTGATTGGGTTCGGGCCGGGACAGTATTCACACCGGAAACGCGTCCGAATTTTGAAAATAGAGCAGGATTGTGGGCTCCGGATATTAATTACGTCAATGGGCAATATGTTTTGTATTATACCCTGTCAAAAAGTATGGGTTGGCAAACCAACGGCATAGGAGTTTCCATATCGGACAAGCCGGAAGGGCCTTTCAAAGATTTGGGACCTATTTTGCGTGCAAATGAAATAGGCGTAATTAACTCAATAGATCAGTTTTACATTGAAGATAACGGGAAGAAATATCTTTTCTGGGGAAGTTTAAACGGAATTTTCGGCATTGAATTAAGTGCAGACGGATTAAGTATAAAAAAAGACGCTGAAAAAAATCAGATAGCAGGCGACGCTTTTGAAGGAACAATGATTTTGAAAAGAGGGAAATACTATTATTTCTTTGGTTCTGTCGGTACATGCTGCGAAGGAATTACAAGCACATATCAACTTGCTGCAGGAAGATCTGATTCTTTATTTGGCCCTTATGTTGACTCTAAAGGTAAAAGTTTAATGCTCATTGATGGCTATACCGTAATTATCGGTAAAAATGAAAGATTTGTTGGAAATGGGCATTGTTCCGAAATAGTTCAGGACGACGAAGGCAATGATTGGATTTTATATCACGGCTACGATGCGACTGATGAAAATCCCCGTAATCGTAAATTATTGCTCGACCAAATAAAATGGGACAAAAAGGATTGGCCTTATATAGAAAAAGCATCTCCCTCATTGAATGCCAAAAGGCCTGTTTTTCACAAAAAATAGTATGCGTATATTAGTTTAGAAATATTAAATTACAAAAAATATGAAATTTTATATACCTCTTTTAATTTTACTGCTTAATTTCACGCTTTTATCTGCAAACAACTTTTTTGAGCCGGCACAAAAAGTCAAACTTCGTGCCCCTTCAGTACCGATCATTACGTGTGATCCCTATTTATCAATATGGTCGCCTTATGATAAATTAACCGAAGGGAATACCGAACATTGGACAGGAAAAGAGCATTCCATAATCGGAGCTATCAGAGTTGATGGAATTACATACAGATTTATGGGAAAAGACAGAAAAAATCTGAAACCGATTCTTCCTATGACATATACAGATCACTGGGAAGCCTCTTATACGACTGAACAACCGGCAGACGACTGGATGAATGTAGATTATGATGATTCTGAATGGAAAAAAGGAGAAGCTGCTTTTGCAACCAGGAGAATGCCACGTTTAAGAACAACGTGGAGCTCCGAGGATATTTGGATTCGCCGAACTTTTGATGCAGAAAGCGATATTTCAGCAAAAGAATTGTTCGTAATGTATTCTCATGATGATTTATTTCAATTATATTTAAATGGGGAAAAATTGATAGAAACCGATTATTACTGGTCGAACGACATGATACTAAATTTGAAAGACAATGTTAAAAAGAAATTGCGGATTGGTAAAAATGTACTTGCGGCTCATTGTCATAACAGAGCAGGAGATGGGTATGTTGATTTTGGCTTGTTCTATAAAGATAAATATGCCTGCAATTTTGAGAAAGAAGCAATACAACAGTCGCTCGATGTATTACCGACACAAACTTTTTATACATTTACCTGTGGGCCGGTTGAATTAAAACTTGTTTTTACAGCCCCTTTACTATTGGATGATCTTGACCTTGTTTCAACGCCCATCAATTACATCTCTTATCAGATAAAATCTTTGGATAAGAAAAAACATGATGTTCAGATATACTTTGAAATAACTCCGGAACTGGCAGTACATGAGCCTTCACAATTCATTATGGCAGAGCGTATGGAAAAAAACGATATGCTATTTTTGAAAACAGGCACAATAGATCAGCCTTATACCAAAAGAACCGGCGACGGAGTACGCATAGATTGGGGGTATGCTTATTTAGCATCCGGGAAAGGGAGAAACAAATCCTTGTGTATGGGGGATTATTATTTTATGAAAGAAGATTTTATAAAAAGGGGGAAATTCGGGTCAACAATGTTCAAAGAAGATATTCCCGCAAACATGTATGAACACATGACAGCGCTTTCTTATATTGAAGACTTTGAAACAATTGGAAATGAAAGTAAATCAGGATTCTTAATGTTGGGATATGATGACGTCTATTCAATCGAATATTTCTATAAACGGCGGTTAGCTTATTGGAAACATGAAGGGGAAGTAGATATTTTTCAAGCATTTGAAAGGGCAAATAAAAATTATACTGTTGTGATGCAACGTTGTAAGGATTTCGACAAACAGACGATGGCTGACGCCTTACAAGCGGGAGGAAGCGAATATGCCGAACTTTGCACTTTAGCGTACAGACAGGCAATAGCGGCACATAAAATCATAAAAGACGATGAAGGAAATATTTTGTTTCTGTCGAAAGAAAATCACAGTAACGGTTGTATTAACACTGTTGATATTACATATCCTTCTTCCCCGCTATTTCTGATATATAACACAGAACTAATGAAAGGCATGTTGACGTCAATCTTTTATTTCAGTGAAAGCGGGCGATGGACAAAACCCTATCCGGCTCATGACTTGGGAACTTACCCGATTGCCAACGGTCAATTATATGGCGGAGACATGCCTGTGGAAGAATCCGGCAACATGATCCTGTTGACAACTGCGATCTCTTTGATAGACGATAATGCAGAATATGCCAAAAAACATTGGGAAATGCTGACTCTTTGGGTAAATTACCTTGTAGAAAAAGGGTTTGACCCGGAAAATCAACTATCTACCGATGATTTTGCAGGTCGTTTGGCCCATAATACAAATTTATCAATAAAAGCTATTATGGCTATTGCCGGATACGCTAAAATGGCAGAAATGCTTGGAATGGGCAATGTTGCACAAAAATATTCAGAGATGGCAAATAATATGGCAATTGAATGGGAAAAAATGGCAAATAACGCAGACCATTATAGATTAGCATTTGATAAACCGGATACATGGAGCCAAAAATACAATCTGATTTGGGATAAAATTTTCGATATGAATGTTTTTCCATCAATAGTTATAGAAAAAGAAATACCCTTTTATTTGGCAAAGCAAAACAAATACGGCCTGCCGCTTGACGTCAGAAAAAATTATACGAAGTCTGACTGGGTCATGTGGAGCGCCTGTTTAGCTCCTACCCGGAATGAATTTAATCAATTGGTAGCTCCAATATATAAATATGCAAATGAAACCCCTTCCAGAATACCGTTAAGCGACTGGCACGATACGGAAACAGCCAGGCACATGAACTTTAAAGCACGTTCGGTTGTGGGTGGTTATTTTATGAAATTGCTGGAGATGAAAGTAAAAGAAAAACAGGTCAATTAAGCTATTGTAAATAAAACGAGTCATATCAGGTTAATAAATTTTAATTGTAACCATTTAAATAAATATCGAAATGAAAGCGCAGAAATTTAAGTTATTAGCGATCATTGCGTTGATTATTAGTGTATTTCAATGCTGCACTAAGAGCAAACTAACAATTGATTCTGTTGATGATGTTTATATGTACATCGGGACGATCAATCCGAAGACGAGAGGGACTACTCCCGTGATTAAAGTTCCGGGAGGTACGACAGGATTGTTTCCTGCGTTTACGCCGGGGATGACAGACTGGTATTTTGCAGACAAAATATACGGATTCCCGCTGGGTGTGGGCAGTTTGATGGCGAACACGGGCAAGATGAAAGTTGGAAACAGAGAAAATGCATCGCGATTTGACCATGACCTGGAAACGACGACGCCTTATTATTATCAGATACTGCTTGAAGATCCGGAGATCAATGCAGAATTTACCGTCACTGAAAATACGGTCGTTTTCAGGTTTACTCTTCCTGAAAATGAAACATCCAATTTGTTCCTGAACTTGGCGGGAAATGCCGGCGTTGAAATCAAAGACAATACGATGATTGAGGGCGAGACAGCGGCCAGGGGAACAAGAGGGGGAGAAGAAAGTAAAAATTATTTCCATATTCAATTAAGCAAACCGTTCGCATCGTGCGGAACGTGGCGAAACGATACAATTATTCCAGACTCTAAAACGCAGAAAGGCCCCAATACGGGATTTTATGTCGGCTATCCGGCAGTTTCTTCTAAAGAAACCGTGGAATTAAGAATCGGCTTGTCGCGCAGCAGTGTCGACGAAGCCCGAAACTTTGTGGCGAATGAAGCGAGTACGCTGTCATTCGATCAGTTGAAAGAGAAAGCTAAACAGTTATGGAATGAAGAATTGAGCCTGATCAAAGTGAAGGGGGGTACGGAAAAACAGCGCCGCCTTTTCTACACGACGCTTCACCGTACGCGCGCCCTGAGAATGGGCAACGTGTGGGATACGTACCGGTGCGCCTATCCGCTTCAAAGCCTGATCAAACCCGAAGAAACGAATAAAACCATCCAAAACTGGCTCGCACGGTATGACGAAACAGGCTGGTTGCAAAGTTCCGGGGCGATGATCGGACACCATTCCACGCCTGTTATTGTGGACGCCTACTTCAGAGGATTGCGCGATTACGACGTCGAGAAAGCCTACGAAGCCATGAAAAAGAATGCCATGGAAGCAACCATGATACCTTGGAAAGATGCGATGTACATCACCGAACTGGAGCAGTGTTATTTCGATAACGGATTTTATCCCGCTTTGCCTGTCCGAAAGGATTTTAGAGCGGAACAACAGACGAATAAGTACGAACGGTTACCGTATCAGACACGGTGGCTTCCCGAGCCAGGCGTAGAGGAATGGGTGAAGGAAGTCGATAGCTGGCACAGGAGACAATCTGTTTCCGTCACCCTGGAACATTGTTATGATGACTGGTGCCTGGCGCAAATGGCAAAAGAACTGAGCAAAGAAGACGATTATCGGTTATTTATGCAAAGGGCGCATAATTATCAAAACCTGTTTAAACCCGAAATCGGAATGATGGCGCCCAAGTCGGCCGACGGACAGTGGATCGAGCCGTTTGACCCCAAATATTCGGGCGGATTTGCAGGGGAAGGATATTTTGCGGAAGGCAATTCCTGGATGTATACCTGGCATGTACAGCACGATGTACAGGGACTGATCAACCTGATGGGCGGGCGTGAAAATTTTGTGGCGAAGCTGAACGAACTGTTTATCACCGGGCACCGGATGGACAAACTGCAGTTCCTTGCGCAGTTCCCCGACATGACCGGCCTGATGGGTATGTATTCGCATGGAAATGAACCCGATTTTCATATTCCGTACTTGTACAACTATGCCGGACAGCCGTGGATGACCCAGCAAAAGGTAAGGCAACTTCTGGAATTATGGTATGATACCACTCCGTTTGGATTAAGTGGCGACGAGGACGGCGGCTCCATGTCAAGCTGGTATGTATTGAGTTCGATAGGGCTTTATCCGCAGTGTCCCGGAAGGCCAATCTTTGATATTTGCAGCCCTGTATTTGAGGAGGTCTCCATTAACGTGGGTAATGGAAAGATTTTTGTCATCGAAGCCCGAAACGTGTCGGCTCAGAATAAGTATATCCAGTCGGCTACGCTTAATGGAAAACCGCACAATCAGGCATGGATCAATCATTCCGATATTGTCCAGGGCGGAAAACTTGTTTTCCAAATGGGCTCGCGGCCCAATAAAGACTGGGGCAGCGCTTCAAATGTAAAACCGCCTTCGATGTCGACGCCGATTCAATAATATTGATATTTAGTTTAATTCTAATCAGCAAATAAATTTTAGAACATGACAAAAGTAAATAATCACCTGAACTTCAGTAGAATAGTTCTGGTTTTATTCTGCGGACTTTCTGCCGTTACCTTGTTGGTAGTTTGCCATATTCAAAATTCACCGACAACGCGCAAAGAAAAAACGGCATTTCAAACATCCAGTCCATGGAAACCGGTTACCGACGTCAGAGCTGACATTGCTATTGCGTATGGCGCCAATAACAGGCCCGGAATGACGTTCGAGGAACGGGTTCAGTCATGGCGTGAACGAGGTTACATTACCCATTTCATGACCGGTATCGCCTGGGGCGGATATCAGGATTATTTTACTGGAGGATGGGATGGAGAAACTCATTGGGATGAGGGACAGGTTACTATAAAAGGCGATACGATATGGCATGGCCGCAATGTACCTTACATCGTTCCTTCCGGGAACTTCTTGAAATACATGAAAGAAGTACATGTCAAGCGTGTGATCGACGCCGGTATTGATGCCATCTATATGGAAGAACCCGAATTTTGGATGCGCGCCGGCTACAGTGAAGCATTTAAACGCGAATGGGAAGAGTATTACGGATTTCCCTGGCGTCCGCAACACGAATCTCCGGAAAATACCTACTTGTCCAACAAACTGAAATATCACTTGTATTATCGCGCCCTGGAAGACGTATTTACTTTCGCCAAAGAATATGGAAAAAGTAAAGGAATGGATGTTCGATGCTATGTCCCGACACACTCGTTAGTAAACTACTCATCGTGGCAGATTGTCAGTCCTCATGCCAGCTTAGCTTCATTACCGTGTATGGATGGATACATTGCTCAAGTATGGACAGGCACAGCGCGCGAACCGAATTATTATAACGGCGTTTGTAAAGAAAGGGTATTTGAGAATGCTTTCCTCGAATACGGTTCCATGGAATCAATGACACGTCCTACAGGACGTAAAATGTTCTTTCTGACGGATCCGATTGAGGATTGGGCACGTAACTGGGATGATTTCAAGAAAAATTATCAGGCAACCTTTACCGCTCAACTGCTCTATCCGATGATTAATAATTATGAAGTAATGCCTTGGCCGGACCGTATCTATGAAAGATTGTACAAAGTCTGCGATACTTGTAGCGTTATGGAGAAAATCCCTCGTTTTTACTCTGCGCAGATGCAAGTGATGATTAACACGCTAAACGACATGCCGCTTTCGAATAACAAAGTGACCGGTTCGCAAGGTATCGGAGTAATGATGTCCAATTCGCTGATGTTCCAACGTTACCCTACCCATAACCAAAACGGCGAAGTGGTAGAAATATTTAATAGAGGAAGTATGCAGTTTATGGAGGAGAATTTAGCAGATCCGCAATTTTCCAATTTCTACGGACAGACTTTACCATTACTGAAACGCGGAATACCTGTAAGTACGGTGCATCTCGAAAATGTCGGCTATCCCGGTACATGGAAAGACTTGAAAGTATTAGTGATGTCTTATTCGAATATGAAACCCATGAACTCGGAATCTCATCAATACATTGCCCAATGGGTAAAAGATGGCGGAGCTCTCGTTTATTGCGGTACGGATACGGATGCTTACCAAACCGTGATGGAATGGTGGAATACCGGCGGGAATGCGTACAAAGCCCCATCGCAACATCTGTTTCAATTAATGGGCCTGGCTTCCGATACCCTTGATACAGGCGAATACGCTTGCGGCAAAGGCAAGGTATATGTGGTTCGCGAAGAACCCAGGAATTTTGTAATGAACCCGGACGGTGACAAAATTTATTTGAGCGTTGTTCAAAAAGCATTCAATACCGTGTCCGGAAAAGACAGGTTAGAAATGAAAAACAGCTTATATTTAGAGCGCGGCCCTTATGTTATTGCTTCTGTGATGGACGAAAGCGTATCGGATGAATCGATGAAGCTGAAAGGGATATTCATTGATCTGTTTGACCCTGCGCTACCTGTTTTGAAAGAGAAAACAATTCATCCGGACGAACAGGCTTTCCTGTACAATGTGCAACAGGTGAAAAATAAGAAAAAACCGGCTGTATTGTGCGGGGCGTCGCGGGTATATGAAGAAACATTCAAAAGCGGATTTTACTCGTTCGTGGCCAAAAGTCCCATAGAAACGAATAATGTGAGCCGTGTGATGCTTCCCGTAAAGCCAAAAGAAGTGACAGTAAAGAATGTTGCCGGCGAAATAATCGCTGCTGCCGAACATACATGGGACGAAACCTCGAATACCTGTTTAGTGAAGTTTGAAAATGACCCGGACGGGATAACAGTGGAAATAAAATGGTAAATATGAAAAACAAAATTCAAAAATTCATGAACAGCGGCTTTCTTTTTGCAAGTATATCCATTCTTGCGATTTGCACAAATGTAAAAGCCCAAGTGCAACAGGTAAAAGCCGATGAAATATATTGGCCTGCAAACCAGGCGTTTCCTTCATTTTCTTTTCCTGCCGATACACTCGACGCCATACGAGTAGAATATAGAAGCAATAATTCCGAAGAGAGCGTAATGTTTTCCGCCCTGCAAGGATTGGTCAACAAAACGAAACCTTCCATTTTATTACTTCGTACAGCGGGGCAGGAAAGCATGAAATGGCCTCAGCTCTTAGAATTGAAACTCAGGGAATATACGCCTGATAATAAATGGGAACTTGTACGGAAATACCGCGACAGGATTAGCGGCGTTGTTCTATACAGCATTGAAAAAAGCCAGCATTACCGTAACCTGGCGACTACCGTGGCAGGCCTGCGCAATGCCCTCCCTGTAACGCTCGCTGAATATGAGCAGTTGTCGGCACGTGATATGAAATTTCCTGTGTTGGTAGATTTAACAGAATTAACGTATACTCAGCCTGAAGATATTTATCACTATCTGTATAATATTTACTGGAAAGAGTGTACTCAACGTTTGCTTATCCACCACCGTGCAACGCCTTATATCAGAGACATAGCAGTAGCTGCAAAAGCTGCCGTAATATGGCTCGACCCACGCAATGTGGCGGAAAGAAATGTACTTCGACTGTTTCTTCAAGATATGAAAGCAGGCGAAAGCATCATACTGGGGTGGTGGGCAGAGGAACGGTCGGGAATTGGCATTGGAACGGAATACGGGATATCCACTATTCCGGCCGATTATTACGAAAATGCAACGGTATATGCCAGTATGAATCACATCATCAACCTGCCGGTGGTTCCTAAAAAACCGGAACTCGAAAACAAGGTTTACTTAGCGCTTTTCTTGAGCGATGGCGATAATATACAATACTGCCAGAATGCGTTGTTGAGATTGTGGGAAAATCCTCAACGGGGAATCATACCCATCAACTGGACAATAAGTCCGGGATTGGCCGATTTGGGGCCCGGTCTTCTTAATTATTTCTACAAGACAGCTA
Organism: Tannerellaceae bacterium; assembly: GCA_031288515.1. Classification (GTDB taxonomy): domain Bacteria; phylum Bacteroidota; class Bacteroidia; order Bacteroidales; family Tannerellaceae; genus DFXE01. The sequence goes on along the minus strand of JAITRG010000008.1, from coordinate 3,265 downwards.
CGCCAAATGATTTCTTTGCTTCCGGGCCTTCGGGCTTGGGCTATACGCTTCTCTATGACGCGCACAACCGGAAATGGAACAACACAGGCGGAAAGGAGTTCGACGAGTACATGAAGCTTACGCAGCGTTATTTAGAAAAAAGCGGTCTGCGAGTGATTACTGTGTGGGACGAAATCAATCAAGGACAAATGGACTCGTATGCCACTTATTGCCGTTACTTGTATGGCACGACACAGCAGGACTGGGAAAGACAAACAGGTAAGATTCCCTCATACGTCAAACAAAACAAACTTGCATTCCTTCCCAACTATCCTTGCTACGCTAACGGCCCGGGTGTGTTTGTGAGAATGAACCGGGATACGATAGCCAAATTTGACGGTAAACGTCCTGTTTTCTTGACCGCTCAAGGTGAATCATGGCGAATGGGGCCTGAAAGCATGGTAACCCTGCGGAAAAGCTTAGACTCCATTTCACCCGGAAATATTGTCATCTGCCGTGGCGACCATTTCTTTGCGTTGTATAACGAAGCGAACCGTATGAATTTCAATTTGACGCTTTCTTCGAAAATGAAAATTACTTCCAGCGCGACGTCTACTCATGCGGATCATGCCGCCGATGGAACCTGTTCAGCCGAACGTACCTGGATTTCTTCGGCGGATGGGGAAAAATGGATACAATTCGATTTTTCGCAACCCTATCTGATCAGCCGTTTTGTAATCCGGCACGCGGGGGCTATAAATGGTATGAATGAATCTTTCAAAATGAAATCGTTTGTAATTGAAGCCAGCGAAGATAGTAATCAGTGGAAATTAGTACATGAACAACGCGACAACCATACTAACGCAACAGATATGGATATTGCGCCTGTAAAAGCGCGCTATATGCGAATCAGGGCGCTCGACAATAACTCTATCGGAATTGCCGACATGGAAATTTATGGTTCGGCGTTATAGAATATTTTTTATATAAATGTAAGCAACATGAGTTAATAAATTATATTATGAATAAACACCTTTGTATTATTATTTTTCTGCTGCTGACGCAGAATCTTTTTTCTCAGGAGTCGACATACCGCAATCCGGTGATTGCGTATGATTTTCCTGATCCGACGGTTATTCGGGTTGGCGATACCTATTATGCTGCGGGCACATCCGGCGAATCGGCGCCTCCTTATCGCGCTTATGAGTCCAAAGACTTGATCAACTGGGAATTTACAGGACACTTATTCAAAGAAATGCCTGAATGGACAATGGGAAGTTATTGGGCTCCCGAACTGTTTTATCATAACAATACGTATTACGTTTACTATACAGCCCGCAGGAAAAGCGACCGGAAATCGTTCATAGGCGTAGCAACTACCGACAATATACATAAAGGATTCACCGATCATGGCATGATGATCGAATGGACCAATGAAGCCATTGACGCATTTGCGATTGAACTCGACGAAAAACTGTATATTACATGGAAAGCGTACGGGCTTGACAGCGATCGCGTTATTCAAATACTGGGCGCGGAGTTGTCGGATGATGGCTTGTCGGTGAAGGGCGAAGCCTTTACGCTCCTCGAAGCCAATGTGAGTGATTGGGAAGCCGGTGGAATAGAAGGGCAATGTTTGGTTAAGCACGATGACTATATTTATATGTTTTATGCCGGAAACAGTTGTTGCGGTCTTAACTGCAACTACATGACCGGAGTAGCAAGAGCAAAAAACATCAAAGGACCTTGGGAAAAATATTCCGGAAATCCCATTCTGGTTGGCGATGAACATTGGAAATGTCCGGGACACGGAACATTAGTCGCTATTCCTAATGGTCGTTATTTTTTCATGTATCATGCTTACAACACAGTAACAAATTTGTATGCAGGCAGGCAGGGTATGATAGACGAGATACTTTGGGATGAAAAAACAGGCTGGCCTTATTTTCGCTACGGGATAACTCCGTCGTTACAGGCAGAAACGCCTTTTCCCGGAACTGTCCGAGGGAAAATTCAGAATTTTGTTGACGACTTCTCTTCAAGTGAACTTTGCAGTGAATGGACGTGGGCGGCATCACAACCAAAGCCGGAATTGAGTATAAAAAATAACAAGCTGGAACTGAAAGGAAACGATTCGCCTGTTGGTTCATTTTTGGGTTTGCATCCCAGAAAAAGCGGCTATCGTTTGATCGCAACCGTTGAGAAGACTCATTCATCTTCAGGAATTTGTTTTTCCGGGGGAAGATACAGTGCGGTTGGGTTATCGCTGCGAAATACCAATATTGAATTTTGGAAAGTATCGAACGGTAATCAAACGATAATAGAAACAATTCCTTTCAAACTCGATACGGCATCTCTGTTTCTCGAAGTATCTACCGGGCATATTTGCCGTTTTGGCTATGTAAACGAAGAAGGCGATTCGGTCTTTATCGGCGAGCCGATTCCTCTTCTCGGTTTATCACAAAGGGAGCGGTTTGTTCAACCCGGAATTCATAGTAAAGGGTTGGACGTCGGACGATTTGATTCGATAAAAATTCAGTATGATTGACAGATAAACAGTAGCCGTAGAATAATCGCAGCTATTTCATGTTGTGTAAATGTTGTACAAAAATTATACAATTTTTCAACCCTCTAAAAAGCACGGTGTAGAGCCGAAAAGCCGCATCAATTCAAATGTTTCAAACTAACGGCGATTATTACTTATGTTGCATAACATTGCTTTTTGTTGTGCAAAATTGCATACGAGTTGTGCAAAATCTTAAATTTACACAACGGCATTTTTAGAAAAATATGGCAACAGTAAAGGCATTCATCCGTGTATCAAAAAAAGCATCGACAAGGCAAACGTCCGGTTTCGCCTTACCGATGGCCGGACTATGCAGCTATTTCATAAAAGCGACATAGAGGTAGAAGTTGAACTTTGGGACGCAAAAAAAGAAAGTTACAAGGCCAAATGCCTCATCGACCCAAGTGTAAGGGTTTCATTCAACAGGGAGGTATCAGACAGGAAAGATTTGTTGTTAAGGGTAACCAACGTATACGAACGAATACCTATATGAATATGATTATGATAATATCATTACTGATATTAATAATACTCCCCCTATATCCCCGGGAAGGGGGAAGCGTGTGAGTAGCGAAAATAAATTTATTATTCCTACTGTTGATGAGGTTGAGGCCTATTGCAAAGTTTGATGTCACAATTTGCGATTTCAAGTTGTTCTACTTTTCTACCTGAATAGATACGGATTATTATTATATTTCTTCATTGTCGTTTTCATTTTTA